>JBILGV010000012.1:0-61645 GCA_044350865.1 Pseudanabaena sp.
TAGAAGATCCTCATCATGCTTCTAATTAGCCGAAAGATTAAGGGCAATAAATTGCCTCGCTCGTTTCCCTCTCAGCGCTAAAGCACTGAGTTTCCCACTTACCGTATTATTTCTATGAAAACAAATGCTTATGCTGCCCAAAATGCCACAACTCCTCTAGCACCCTTTACCTTTGAACGCCGCGAACTGGGCGAGGATGATGTGCAGATTGAAATTCTATATTGCGGCGTGTGTCACTCCGATTTGCATACCGTCCGTAGCGAATGGCAAGGTACTACTTATCCTTGCGTCCCCGGTCATGAAATTGTCGGGCGAGTTACTAATGTTGGCGCGAAAGTCCATAAATTTGAACAAGGCGATACGGTTGGAGTCGGTTGCATGGTCGATTCCTGCCGCACCTGTGCTAACTGTATGGAAAACCTAGAGCAGTTCTGCGAGAAAGGTCCGATTTGGACTTACAACTCTCCTGACAAACATACTGGCGGCATAACCTACGGTGGATACTCTGAGAGTATTGTGGTGGATAAAGAATTTGTACTAAAAATTCCCAAGAATTTGGATCTTGCAGCCACTGCTCCATTGCTGTGCGCTGGAATCACGACCTATTCGCCCTTACGCTATCACAATGTAACCAAGGGTCAGAAGGTAGGTGTTGTCGGACTCGGTGGGCTAGGGCATATGGGGGTGAAATTGGCGAAAGCTCTCGGTGCATACGTTGTGGTCTTCACTACCTCACCGAACAAAGTTGCAGATGCGCTGCGGCTCGGAGCGGATGAAGTCGTCTATTCTAAAAATGAAGACGAGATGCGGAAACATCTAAATAGTTTTCACTTCATTCTCGATACTGTGTCGGCACAACATGATATCAACGCTTACATCTTCTTGTTGAGACGGGACGGCAACCTTACTCAAGTCGGAGTACCACCCGAGCCACTTTTGCTTTCAGTAGGTAGCCTAATTTTCGGTCGGCGCAGTCTCGGCGGCTCTCTGATTGGCGGGCTTAAAGAAACTCAAGAGATGCTGGATTTCTGCGGTAAGCACAATGTTACTGCCGATATCGAACTTATCTCCATTCAAAACATCAATGAAGCCTACGATCGCCTCGTCAAAAGCGACGTGAAATATCGCTTCGTTATTGATATGGCTTCATTAAAACAGGCTTTATAAACCATTGCGAGTTTTGTTTTGCGTAAGAGTGAGCGGGAGTAAGACCAGTTTCTTGTTCTCCTCGCCCATTTTTGTAGAGGGATAGTGAGGGGCTTGAAAACTTCCGCGTAACATCAGCAATTAAACTAAATGATGCCATCTTCAGCCATTTCTTCACGAGTATAGGCGATCGCAAAATCTAGAAAAGAAGCACGAAGTTCGATCGCTGTTACCGCAGGGAATAAACGCAAGGTACTAATACCTAGATTTTTAGGATTATCAGCTAACCATCCAAAAGCCTCTTTAGTATGGGTTTTTACCACTAGAATCTCTCCTTCCACAGTTTGGCTCAGCGATAACTCGGCAGCGCCTGCTGGTAGAGCTAGTTCACTGTAAATCTGACCCAACATTCTCCATTGCTGTTTCCAATAAATCATCCCATGTTTGGACTGTTCAAGGGCATATTCGGCTAGATTCCCAATGTTGCGCCATGTAATATCATCGCGTTGCAGAATGTTCCGCAGTTCCTTAATCGACTGTTCACAATCTTCTTCAAATTTAACCAAGGGAATTGGACTGGCTAAACGGCGTGGAGTCTTACTCAAGGTCATCAGAGCTTCAATTACAGTTACTTCAATTTGATTGGATAGCTGCTCTTTTGCTTTTTGGGTTTGCCAAGTTACACCCTGCTCAGTGGTGGCATACATCGCAGGTAGGCGATTGAGAACATAAGCTGTCACGTCATCAGCACTGACCTTGCGCGGCAAAACCGCTTCCATATGCACTAGTTGATTGGCGACTTCCTTCTTAACTAAATCTTCTAAAACATTAGTTAGGCTATAGGAAGCAGAAAGAATGTATGAATTAAGCTCAGGATTAGGTACTTCTTTACTATTAGCCATCCATTCCTGAGGGGATTGCTGCTGCCCACTTTTACGTTGTAAATAACCTTTTACTTCCCGCAGTCGCTGGCGATCATTAATACTTAACCCCTCATATTCTGAGTCTGGTCTTCCTGAAATAATATTATCCTGAAAAGCCTGTGGTACTTGATGCCATAACAAAGATGGCTTATTAAAAAGTTTTTGGAGTTTTGCTAGAGAATGGGCGGGGGTTTCAATTTTATCGGCAGCAATTTTTGTGGATTTGCGTAAGGGATCGCGCCTGATGCCTAAGAGGGCTTGCTGAACTGCACTAACAATTTGATTTCGCAACTCATTATGAGCGCGTTTACGTTGTTGTAGCCAGCCTCTACTTGTGCTGACATAAAGTGTTGGTAATCGATTAAGGGCAAAAGCTGCTACTTCACTGATGTTAATCGCTGAGCGAGCGGCTTGATTGAGATGGTTTAGTTGCTCTTGCACTTCTAAGACAACGATTTCCTCAAGGGCATTTTTGATAGTAGTCATAGATTTTTATTAATACAGTATTTATGTGTAAGATTTTTTAGTGCTGTTAAAATGATTTTAATACCCAATATTAAGTTGCCAATCTAAATCAAACAGATAGCTTAATTACATGCATTTACATTAACCTGTATGAATTTTAAAAGAGAGCTAGAATCATCTAGTATAAAGTTTTCCCAAAGTTAGGACTTACGCAAAAGGACTTGAAACCGTTATTCTAACGTAGGGGTAATTTATGAATTACCCCTACGTTTAGTTGTTTTGTGTAAGTCCTAATATTTAGATAAGTATTCTGAATAAATTAAAATAACTCTTTCTCTGAATTAAACATAAAGTTTTTTGCGCCTGTCACCGCCAAAAGTATGAACTTGAGCATAAACTGTGACCATGAGATTTATTGTTGTAGAAAATTCCGTTTAGTTACTTTTGCTGGAAACTCTTTGTCGCGAATTTGTACTTGCACAATTTGTCCATTCTTAGCGAGATCGATCGGTACATAGCCAAAGGCGATCGCTTTACCCAGAGTTGGTGACATCGTGCCACTAGTGACAATGCCGACAGTTTCGCCTTCATAGCGAATCGGATAATCATGACGGGCAATGTTGCGACCTTCCAATTCTAGCCCAACTAATTTGCGGGTGAGTCCATTCTGTTTTTGCGCTTCCAAAACCTCACGCCCCATAAAATCCCCCTTCTCTTTAAGATGAATAATCCAAGTTATATCGGCTTCGAGGGGAGTGATCGATTCGTTCATGTCCTGTCCGTAGAGATGCATTCCTGCCTCCAGTCGTAATGTGTCCCGACAACCCAAACCACAGGGAGTGACTCCGAGATCGAGAAGTTTTTGCCAGAGAGCTTTGCCCGTTTCGATATCAGTCATGATTTCGCAGCCATCTTCACCTGTGTAACCCGTTCTTGCGACAAAACTAGGTACGCCTAATACTTCGGTATTGGTGTGCCCAAAGCGCAGTCTTGGTAATTTTGATAAATCAGAAACTACTAGTTCTTGTAAAGTGGCGATCGCCGTTTTACCCTGTACCGCAATTAGGGTTTGAGAATCGGAATTGTCGGTTAAGCGATCGCCTAAATGCTGTTGCAACCATGCTTTATCTTTATCAGTAGTGGAAGCATTGACAATGACGGACCAATTTTCGCGATCGCCATCAGGCTCATGACGATAAAAAATCACATCATCAATAATCCCCGCTTGTTTATTTAACAAAACCGTGTAAAAGGCTTGTCCAACTTTTATGCGCCCCAAATTTGATGGCACAAGTTTGTTTAAAGTTTCCACAACACCTTCGCCAGAAATGGCAAACTTGCCCATGTGCGACACATCAAACATCCCCACCTGCGATCGCACCGCATTGTGTTCAGCAACTAGTCCTTTGTACTGTACAGGCATTTCCCACCCGCCAAATTCGACGATTCTTGCCCCCGAACTAACATGAAGATCATAAAGAGGCGTGCGTTTGAGAGAGTTATTCATAATCGTGATTAAAAAAATTATTTGTTGAAATTAAATATAAGTTGCCCGCGAAGCGGGCGACCAGCTTTAAAAAATTCCTGCATTAGGCATCAGGACAAGATCGTTGATAATTGCCTCCGCAGGCAGATTAACTAAAGTCATGATTGCTTCAGCAACTGTGGCAGGGGTGAGCATCGCCTCCCGATTAAAACTCGGTGGCACTTTATCACCAAGAGTATCCCATAGCCCTGTATTCACAGACCCAGGGCAGATCGACATGACTCTGATCCCGTGCGGTTGCTCCTCGGCGGCGATCGCTTGAGTCAAGCCCAAGAGCGCAAATTTACTGGCGCAATAAGCCGCCCAATTTGGAAATCCCTGTTTCCCTGCGATCGAAGCCACGTTAATGATAGTGCCGTTTTTTTGCGATCGCATGGTCGGCAGTACCGCCTGTAAACATTGAAATACACTGGTGAGATTGAGATCAAATAGCTTTTGCCATTGATCAAGGGGCATATCGATGATTTCGCCAATGTAAGCCATGCCAGCATTATTAATCAAAATATCTACGCCGCGCATATCAGTGACGATCGCCTTGATCTGCTCAGACACTGAAGCGATCTCCCCCAAATCAATTGCATAGCCTTTAGCATTGCTCCCGAATGGCAATTCCGAGAGGATGCGATCGGGATGACGGCTCACCAAACTTACCTGTGCGCCAGCTTCCAGAAGTCTGAGCGCCACTTCTTTGCCGATGCCGCTACTTGCGCCAGTGATGATCGCTTTCTTGCCAGCCAGTTTTTTTATTGATTTACTTGATTCGGTATCTGACATTATAAAAATCCAGTTTTTGCTTTTTGAGTTTTAGAATGGTCTAATGGCACATAATAAGCCATCTATATAATCCATCAATAATCTGCTTCTAATTTTCTATGTCAAAAAAAGTGGGATGGAGCTTTTGGTGGCTATGGTTGATTGCGAATGTCTGCGGTAGCATCATTTTACCGCTCCTCGTTTGGCAAGATCCCTATGATCTGCGATCGCGCATCTTTCTCAACGAAATATTACAAAGTGTGGGCTTGTCTTTTGCTCAGTCATTGGTTTTACGCGATCGCTTTGCCAAGGAGGGTTGGTGGTTGCCCTTAACCTTGATGGGTTGGGCTTTGGGGTTAACATTTGTTTTTTTTGTGCCAGCGCTATCACTGCGATCGCATCTCCCAAACTTACCACCAATCACTATTCTACTGATTGACTTTGCGATTATTGGTGGCACTGTCGGTATTTGCCAATGGCAATTACTCAAATCTTTTCGGGCGGCGGGGTTATGGTTATTTATCAGTCCGATCGCCTTATCACTTGGCTCCTTGGGGCTATATCTAGGCTATACGTTAAAATCTGCCGTTTTGTCTAGTGCTTTGCAGGGAGGAATTTATGGTGCAATTACGGGGCTAGCGATGATTAAGGTATTGCGATCGCCCAAGATATTTCCCAAACCAAATAAGTAGAGCGCAAAGCGCTCTACATCCAAATAAAATCGAGCGCAAAGCGCTCTGTTTTATTGAGTAGATTCCACAAATCGTAAATCTCTTTTTAAAAATGTCATCTCGCCTGTCTCAGTTGACACCGTGGCTCGAATTAGGCTAGTCCGCACTACCAGCAACTTTGCCATGTAATAGGCGCTATCAGGTTCTAATATCAACACGCGATCGCCAATTTGTAACGATCGAGCGCAAAGCGCTCTGTTTTATTGAGTAGATTCCACAAATCGTAAATCTCTTTTTAAAAAAGTCATTTCGCCTGTCTCAGTTGACACCGTGGCTCGAATTAGGCTCGTCCGAATTACCAACAACTTTGCCATGTAATAGGCGCTATCAGGTTCTAATATCAACACGCGATCGCCAATTTGTAACGGGCGAATTGTAGGGATCGGCATATTATTTTTGATTTTTTCTTCAGAAGCGCGATCGGGGGCAAGTTGTGATTTTCTTGATCCCTCTGCAAATTCGGTCGAGCCTAAGCGCTCGTTAATGCGATCGCTAATTAAATTTTCCACATATTGCTTCAGTTTTTTTTCTAAAGAAATCTCTAAATCCACAAAGCGAGTCTGATCATCTTTTTTAAGATCAAATTTAAGATCAAACCGATCAAGTTTATCTAAAACCTGTTGTAACCCCTGAATTACTAACTCAGACTCAGTTTTACCCGTTGATTTAACGATTTCCAGTAATTTTATATAGATCTCAGACGGTATCTCAACTGTCAATCGATGATTATCGCTATCAATTTCGGGGCGTTTCATAGTAGAGATTATTGTGGAGATTGTTGATAAGATTATGTTTAACTAGGAAGCAAATCCTATTTCCCAGTCTAAACGCCCAAACCCAAAGGTAACTTAGGAAATTATATGTCTGTCGAAGTTGGTCAAAAAGCTCCAGATTTCACGTTGCCTAGCGATCGCGGTGACATTACGCTCAGTCGCTATGAAGGTAAAGCAAACGTTGTTCTCGCCTTTTATCCTGGGGATTTTTCGCCCCTTTGTACTAGTGAAATGCAGTGTTTTGCGGATGATTGGACAAAATTTCGCGAAACTGGTGCAGAAATCCTTGGCATTAGCACCGATCCGATTGACAAACATATTCAGTTTTCCAAGAAATTAGGCTTGCAGTTTCCCCTATTAAGCGATCGCAATCAAGAAGTGTGCAAAAAGTATGGCGTAGCGGGACTATTTGGTAGTAAACGCGCCTATTGCATCATTGATATTCACGGGATCGTGCGTTACAAACATATTGAATTTCTGCCCGTCTTCAAACGTGAAGATAGTGAGCTTTTGGTAGTATTGCGTGGGCTTAAGGCCTAGAAACCATTTAAGAATTGCCTAGATCCCCCCAGCCCCTCTTACGAAAGCTTACGAAAGGGGGGAGAATCAATTAAATTATCTTCTTCCCCCTTTTTAAGGGCAGGGCTGTTTCAAGAAAGGGTAAGAGAACGTCTAAATGAGTAAAGACCACATGGTAGGTATATTCCCAGAAAAATGGTCTATTGCCCCTTTTATTGAGTCAAAACCATGATACCTAAATACAGAAAGTACCCAAGTCTTCATAATTGACAGATTAATTGGTGCATTTCCTGCTTTTTGGGGACTCTTATCTTCATCGAATATGACATCTTTTACCCAATGAAGGCGATTTTCGACTTGCCAATGTCCTCGAATCAATTTGGCAATTCGTTCAGATTTTGGCGGCAAAGAACTGAGATAGTAACTCAATGTGCTGTAGGACTCACCATCGCGTTCGCCTGAACGCGTTACCCTGATTACCGAACCTACACCTTTCCACTTAGACTCAATATTTTGGGGTGGTGCAAATACTTCCACTAATCTCTGGACTTTGCGTCCTTTTGATAACTCGTCCTCAACCTTAACTTGAATAGCTGTTTCTTCGTCAGTCTGCACTCTTATTGCTTCTTGCAGTTTTGGTTGATTTTTTTTTACTTTGATGATGTAGTCATTGTTGCTTTCAACAATCGCCTCAACCGTCTTCTTTTGACAATGTAAAGCATCCATCGTAAACACATGATTTTCCAAGTTAAGCTGTGACAACAATTGTTGAATCACACAGATTTCACTTTCTTTTTTATTCTCCATGATAGCGGTTGCGACGACTACGCCTTGCTCCTGCGAGAATAGCGACACCATGCTAATAAAGTTTTGTTTGTCATTGTCACCGTTACTCACAGTATTTCGCAGACTTTTGCCATCGCCTGCGATTGCTGCTCCTCTTGGTCGTGGCTGTTCTTGCGCCCAGTTATTAAACGCACTGTTAAGTGCGGCATAGTCTACATCGATCATCATTCGTCTCAGTGTGGAATATGACGGTACTGTTCCGTGTTTCAGGGCTAGTAGCTTGATCAGACTGCGCCTATGTCTCTCCACAAATCTCTCTAAGGGGCGATAATCTTTGTGTCCACTCATAATTCCCATTATGATAATTAGTAGAATTTGCCATAAATCATCTCGGCTCCCTTGCGCTCCGCGTGGATCTGGCACTTCCTTGAGATAATCAATTATGCTTTTGCTCATCTTTTTGCCTCTTTTAACACTATTGACTAAAATTATCGCTTAAACACTTTATTTATGACTACTGTCTATTTCTCTCGATTACTTACCCTTTCTTGAAACAGCCCTGCCTTAAAAAGGGGGATTGAGGGGGATCTCTTATATTTGGCGCTGATTTAGGATAAATTCAGCGATCGCTAAATCTTGTTGAGTCGTAATTTTGAGATTGGTTTCTTCACCCATCACAATCTGCACAGGTAAGCCCACCTTTTCAAATAAAGCCGCATCATCGGTAACATCCCACCCCAACTCAACGGCTTTGAAGTGAGCATTTTTAATTAATTCTGCTTGAAAACCCTGAGGCGTTTGAGCCGCCCAAAGATGATCGCGATTAGGCGTATCCACGATTGTCTGACCATCCACTATTTTGATCGTGTCCTTGACTGGCACGGCGGCGATAAAACCCTGCATTGTATCCAAGGAAACATCGCAGCGATCAAATAACTCTGATGTTGCTAAACACCTCGCGCCATCATGAATCAAGACCCGATCGCCATCGGTTGGTAAAGCTTTGAGTCCATTAAATACCGAAGCCTGACGAGTCGCTCCGCCCTGAATCAGACGAATTGGCTTACTGGTATTCAGGTTATTGAAAATCTTCTGAAATTCAGGATAGTCGTGGGGCTGTCCGATTACGCCAATCCAAGCGATCGCATCAGAGGCGATCGCCGCTTCGATTGTCCATTGCAAAATTGGCTTGCCTAACAAACTAAGTAACAATTTATTGCAATCGGCTCCCATGCGTTTACCGCTACCCGCCGCAGGGATTAATAAATGACAGGACATAGTTTAATCGGCGAGATGCCACCAACCAAAAGCAGGACCAATAAACCGAATTGTCACCCAAATTACAACCATCGCGCCAATGCCATACCAAGCTGCTTGAGTAGAAACTTCGACAAATTTAGCAGCCTTACCTTTGGTCAAAAATGGAATCCAAGAAGCCACAGGTTCAGGATTGCCATATTGTTCGCCCAATACCTCTTTACGGCGCTTTGACTCGCCCATGATTTATACTCCAAAGCTAAATAATTCATTTAATAATACAGCGATTTATGACCTTACCTGCTCACGCCGCCCTAACTAAAGCCGAACTGCTCGATCGCTATGCCCAAGGCGATCGTAACTTCGAGCAGTCCAATTTGCATGACACCGATATGCATGGCTTGTCACTACATGGCATTGACCTCAGCGAATCAATTTTGACCCACGTTAACTTGAGTGGCGCTGACCTGCGCGGAGCCGACCTCGGCTGGGCTGATCTGAGCCAAGCTAACCTTGAAAAAGCGGATTTGCGCGGCGCTATTTTAACTAGAGCCGATTTAAGTTATGCCAACTTAGAGGGAGCTAATTTACTTAAAGCCGATCTCAGTCTCGCTGAACTCACACATGCGAAACTAACTGGAACAGTTATGCCCGATGGTTCTCTGCACGCATGAACTATCTGTGGACAGACAAGGGGCTTGAGCCCCTTGTTCAATATGTATAGTTATTTAAACTTTTTCTTAATGAAATCAACTAGCTGCTGAAATTGCTTTTGCTGCGAAAAAACTTGTTGTTCTAATATTTTTTGCTTTGCTTCCAACTCTTCAATCCGCTTAACTAGACCATCATCGAGCTTGGCAGTGGCGATCGCATCCGTTGGTGCGCTCATTGGCATTACTGAGATCGGTGGACGCTTCTGCGCTAAAACCACAGCCCTCTTGATCGCAGTGATTAATTCTTTCTGCTCAAAGGGCTTTTCAATAAAAACTAAGTATTTGTCCTCAAAGGGTTCTGAAATTTTGCTAGTAACTTCTTCCTTACGTCCAGACATCAAAACTAAAGGAATACGACTCAGTTCGGGGCTTTGTTGCAGGGTTTCATAAACTTCATAGCCACTCATGCGCGGCAACAAGAAATCTAGCATGATCATCCAAGGCTTTGTCTGATGAATCATCTCTAGACCCTTGATCCCATCCGCCGCCTCTAGCACCTCAAAGTTCGCAGGCGGAAGCATATCACGCACCATATTACGGATTACGCGACTATCATCAATCACTAGTATCTTGTGAGCTGCCACTTCTGATAACCCCTCAGTTGGTTTGGTGAATGAACATATTTTGGTTGACTAGCTTTTCGGTAGTTTTGTTAAAAGTAAAGTACCAAATCATTGACATTCCTCGCGCTGAAGCGACGGGGATTCCTGAGCTAATTACAGCCCTTTCTGCTTGCACATACTTAGGTCTTACACGATTATGTCCCATCCGAGCTTACTAGAATATTCCTTGTCATCTAGCTACCCTTTTAGTGGATGGCTCTCCAAGCGTTTCTCCATTTCAGAAGAGGTTTGGGTATGCCCTACCCTACCTGTCTTTCGACTCAAAGATTTTTCTTTTTTTCATTCGCCGCTTTGACGGTTACTGCACTATGTTTATACAGGAATTCGTTACCCTGTTAAGTTTTCTATTTCCCAGCCTGTTAAGTGGCAACCGTAACATCTTTCCTAGTCGAGCCAAATTTGTCGGGCTTATGCTGGCGGTGTTTCAACCTGTAACTCATCTGCTATTGTAGTATAAAGCCGTGCTGGAAGCACGGGGTTTTAAACCCATTTTTCTGATAATTACCAATGTTACCCTCAAATTTCGGCAAAGAGTAGGATGATTTCTAACGATCACAACTCTAATTTTTCCTTTGGAGGGATTTTCTTAATTCCTCCCAAACATTGGAGAAAGCTATAAAAGTCATGAAAACAATACAAAAGAATAAAAAATCTTACATTGAATTACTTACAGAATTTCCTCCTCGTCCTATACATTCACAGGCAGACTTAGATGCAGTCCAAAAAGTTGTTTATGAATTAATCGATCGCGGAAAACTTAATGCAGATGAAGAAGACTATCTTAGTCTTCTTGGTACTCTAGTACACCAGTATGAAGAAATTCATCATCCTATTCCCGACATTTATGGTGTTGAACTTATAGAGGCTTTACTCGAAGAGTTTGATCTTAAACAGAAGGATCTAGTACCGATTTTTAAAACTGAGTCAATTGTTTCGGCGGTATTAAATGGACATCGCAAATTAATGACTGAACATATCGAAAAGTTAGCGAATTTCTTTCATGTTTCTCCTGCCGCCTTTTTCCCATCTTCGCCAAAATAGGTTAGTAAACAAATACTCTAAAGCTTAAGACTGAATTATTTTAAAATAACAACTTCGTTGCGATCGCTTGCCTCGCGAAATTCATCACCAAAATCACAGGTTGATAGCTCACCGAGTTGAATATTGCGATCGAAGTTTGGTAAGGATGGATTGATTTCTAGCGATCGCAAATATAAGGAAAGTCTGGTTATTTCTACAGACTCTCCGACTACATCACAGCCAAATAGATTATATTGCAAAATATGCGTGATTACTTGCGATGGTGTTTTGCGAATAATGGTCTCAGTATCAGAAGTAAACTTGCTTAAAAGATAATGGATACGCTCATGCTCAGAAATCAAAAACTCTAGAGCCGTTGTTAGAAATACGCCAGCACCACATTTAGGATGAATGATTTTGATGTTTAGAAGACGAGATTGATACTCTAGGCAATAGATTAAGGTGTTTTGAATAGATTTATCTCCATGCTCAGAATTTGTCTTGACTAAGCTCAAGTGCTGTTGTAAAGTCCGAATTACCGATTCACTTTGTAATATGGCTTTACATGGGAGTTTGGGAATCCGCCGTTTGCTGAGATTGCTAAGGTCTTTACGATATTGCGATAATTCTTTAATAGATTCATCAAATAGACAGGTGAGGATATGGCGAGTGACATCTTCACGAAAGTCAAATCGCGCAATTTCCTTGATCTGCCGACATAATTCATCGCCAACAAATAATGCTTGATCCAAAAGGCGATCGCTTTCAAATAAACTAAAGGGATAAGCATTGATTGCATGAGAATAATTGGGATTACCGTTTTGTACCCATCGAAATATTGCCTTATAGTTCTCCCAAATAGGTTGCTCAATATAAGGGTTAACAAATTCGTAAGCGTCTTGAATCAGATTATTGGGTAAGAGATGAAGATCTTCACAATATGAGACAAACAAGATCCGATTTAACAATTTTTGAGCTTGGTAGATGGCGATATCGATCGCATTTTCGATATTAATTTGTCGCTCTGGACTTTGAGATAGTAATTGCAGACGATAGCGAAAATCTTTGATTAACTGGCTGCGTATTTTGTAATAGTGACTGTAAAAATTTTTGAGGATTTCCGATTCTAGTTGATGGGACTCTTCTAAAAGTTGGGTAGTGCGCGATCGCTCTTCACTATTGACGATCCCCCTTAAAAGTGTCCGCCGCGACAATAAAAAATAAAAAGCCTTGAGTTGATCTAAATCTGCTAGGGATTCCCAAGAAAATCGTTGACAAAACAAACTCGAAACATCACGGTGATAAAGACAGATATCGCGGTAGTCCAATACAATCAGCCATTCCGTAGTTTCATGCTCTGACTCTGGTTTGACAATCGCGCCCTCTTCAGCAGTATTAACATGAATCTCTACGATTACATTTATTGGTAAGTTTATTGGTATGTTGGATGCTGGTTCTGAAAAAAAGCCAAGTGCAGGTTTTGGATGTAGTTCTAATTCCCAAGTGCCACCTGTAGTTTCAAAAGGCGATCTATATCCCAATATATCCACAAAAATATCATGTAGAAACTGGGCTTCAGTAATTAAATTAAATGGTTGATTATCGTTGGCTAAGCTCAGCCACTTATGCAATATTTGAAAGCGATCGCCTAAATCTCTCGGAAAGCCAAAAGAACTAACTCGCCTTGCGAGTGGCTTCGGATGAAATAGAGAATAGTATGGCGATCGTTGGTTCATTCATCCTTCGAGTTTGTGATTACATTTCATTCAGGCAACCTATCCAGCAATTTGTTTTCCGCTGCTACTTCCGCAAGCAGTTTTTCCCGATCTTCAGGAGTCATTTCTTCGAGTTGTTTTCTGAGAACCGCTTTTTTGTAGTCATCTAATTGCTGGTTATAGGTCATGGTTTGGGTGACGGCTCGAAATACATAGGTGGAAATCCAACCCAACAAAACCACCACTAAAGCCACTTGGCTCCAGACACCTGCATTAATTCCATCAAAACCATAGGCGCGAAGCAGTAAAAAGGCTACGCCACCAAATCCAAAAAACGCAATCATAACGGCGATCGCATCAATGCGGCGCATAGGTTTAATTCCTGAAATTAGTCTGTATCATAACATCCACACCGTAATCTACATCATCAAAAGCTCAGATTTAGAGACTCAGATTTAAAAACT
This sequence comes from Pseudanabaena sp., assembly GCA_044350865.1. Taxonomy (GTDB): domain Bacteria; phylum Cyanobacteriota; class Cyanobacteriia; order Pseudanabaenales; family Pseudanabaenaceae; genus Pseudanabaena. The sequence continues at coordinate 13,435 of JBILGV010000012.1, forward strand.
TAGATTTGTCTGGCTTCAGGACGAAAATTAAAGAATGGTGAAACTAACAATAACCCTGGGAAAAAGAAAAATGCGAGCAAGCAGATAAAAACTCTTTCGATCGAGCCAGTCTTGTACCAACGCGCCTTGAAATAAAACAAGGTCAGCAAGGGGACGACCAGTAAATATGTACCAGCGATCGCTGCGTAGACAAGGGGAGCGAGAAATGGTGAGGCGAGCAACAATGATATAGACATATTTCTAAACAGGGTTGTGTAGATGTATTTTTAGGTCAATTGTAACAGCAAAAAGATTTGTTATAGCGATCAAACCTGCAAAAGAGTTGCAGCGCAAGGAGAAAGAAGATGATTTGTACGCTGCGCTTGTGAATTATTTTGGTTATGGTTTTTATCTTAAATTACCAAGTTTTAAAATTTAGTTTGGTTTTATGATCTTCAGGTGCTAATATAAGAAACGCTGAAAATTTTACCCGAATAAATTCCTAAGACTGTGGCACCTCAACAACAAAAGATTCGGATTCGTCTCAAAGCTTTCGATCATCGCCTGCTAGATTCCTCTTGCGAAAAAATCGTCGAAACTGCTAATCGTACAAACGCTGCGGCTGTTGGTCCTATCCCTCTGCCAACCCGCCGTCGTATTTATTGCGTTCTAAGATCACCCCACGTAGATAAAGACTCTCGCGAGCATTTTGAAACTCGTACCCATAGTCGCATAATCGATATTTATCAACCATCTGCAAAAACTATCGATGCTCTCATGAAGCTCGATCTCGCTGCTGGCGTAGATATCGAAGTAAAACTTTAAAGTTCGAGATCTATAAAAAGATCATAACTATTGCGATCGCTATAGCGCCTTGCAGTTGTATCTTTTACGAACTTAAAAAAGTAGGGGCAATTCATGAATTGCCCCTACTTTTTTGTGCGACACTCAACTGAAAATGGCTATAACATCAAAGAATTGCAAATACTTCCAAAAGTATGATTTTTATTAATCCCAAAATCGATTTTGCCTTCAAAAAAATATTCGGTTCCGAAGATAGCAAAGACATCTTGATTAGTTTCTTAAATGCCCTAATTTACGAAGCTGCTCCAGTTATCCAAGACCTAGAAATTATTAATCCCTACCTCGCACCAAAAATTCGTGGTGTCAAAGATACCTATCTGGATATCAAAGCAAAAATCATCGATCGCGAAACTAACGAACAGCGCACCGTCATCATCGAGATGCAAGTCTTAAATGTGGAAGGTTTCGAGAAAAGGATTTTGTATAATGCCGCCAAATCCTATTCCACTCAACTGACAACGGGACAAGGCTATCACCTTCTTAATCCAGTCATAGCTCTAACCATCACTGATTTTGTGATGTTTGCCGATCTCCCTCATGTCACCTCTCGATTTGTCCTCAAAGAACAAGACTTTCTCATCGATTATCCAATTTATGACATCGAGCTTATTTTTGTGGAATTGCCAAAATTCAAAAAGAACTTAGCAGCATTAGAAACCATTATCGATAAATGGCTGTTTTTCTTAACCAATGCGCGTAAATTGCAAGATGTTCCACCCACGATGGACAATATTCCCGAATTAAAAAAAGCTTTCTATATTGCTAACCAAGCAAATCTGAACCTTGATGAATTAGAGGAGCAGGAGAAAAGTGAAATTTTTATTCAAGATCAACGTGGGGCAATTACCAAAGCTGCTAAAGAGAGTTTAGAGCAGGGAAGACAAGAGGGACTAGCCGAGGGAGCAAAGCAAAAAGCCTATGAGATTGCTAGAAAAATGCTCGGTGTTTTGGATGATCAAGCGATCGCGGAAATGACAGGACTAACTTTAGAAGAATTGCAATCATTACGATCCTAGCTTTTCTTGAAAATAACTATCGCAACTGGTGACGACCTGATTCCAGATCGCAAAATGTAACTCTTTATTGCGTTTGCGATCACTTGTTATCTCTAACACTTGAGTTCCCCTAGTATCGAGAGAACTAAGTAAAGCTGTATGAAAATGTTGCCAATCTTGAATGAGAATATGTTCGCAATCGTAGGCGGTGACTATGGGAGCGAAATCTAAGCCGTGGGCTGTACCGAAGAATTCTTCAAAGGTATTTTCAAACTTGGAAATAGGCAATAAATCAAAAATACCGCCACCGTCATTATTTAAGAGAATTACAGTTAGAGAAATATTGTATTTTTTCGCGGCTAATAATCCATTTAGATCGTGATAGAAAGCTAAATCACCACAAATGAGAACCATTGATTGTTTACCTGTACGATCGCATCCCCAAGCCGCCCCCAAAGCACTGGAAAGTGTGCCATCAATGCCATTTGCGCCGCGATTGGCTAGTACGGTAATCGGGCGATCGCTATGAAAGAAGGTATCTAAATCCCTTATCGGTGTGCTACTCGCCACATAGATATAGCTATGCTCAGGCAGGATTTGAGAAAGTTCGGCATAAACCTTGCCATCGAATAATTCATCAATTTTAGCGAGAGAATTGGCAATCTCATTTTCGGCAATACTTTCCGCGATTTCAAAATCTGAGCGCCATTGTTTGTTATGCAGATTATTTTGCCAAAGCGGTTGAGCATAATTCTCTAAATAATTAGCTAATTGTTCACAAAATCTGACAGGATAGACATTCAGAGCCTGTGTAATACCGTGGGTGGGGTCGCTATTGGTACTGCCAACTATGATTTGTTGACAGCCGATATGTCGCTCCAGCCATAGCAAATAGCTTTTAGATGTGGGCATTGCGCCAAAGCGAATCACGATATCGGGAGCGTGGGTTTTGCAGAAGTTTGGCGATCGCAAAAAACTATCGTAATAGCCAATTTCTTCGTGACGATTTGCTCCTGTGGCTTCGATCAGTAATGGATAGCCTGTCGCCCTCGCCAAATGTCTGACTGCTTCTAAAAATCCTATTGGTGCATCATAAACACCCACAACGATCACGCCCTTGGGATAGCTAATAATTTGATTTGCCATAGTGGCGATCGCCTCCGTATCTAGCGATCGCATTCCTGCAATCATTTGACTATAGGCTGCTCCCGATGGATTTCCCAACATCGCTTCGGGACTGATGAGCGCTAAATCCTCTGGCACATCATTAGGAATGGGAATTGGCGGCATCGGATCGGCAAAGGGAAAGTTGAGATGAATTGCGCCTGCGGGTGTTTCGCCCTTACCCACAGCAATACTGACACTGCGACTGACAAGCGATCGCAAGTAACGCAATCGAAAGCCGATAATTTCTGGAGTTCCCACCTCAAAAAAGTAACGGACATATTTTCCATAGATGTTAATTTGATCAATGGTCTGTCCAGAGCCACAATCACGCATTTCTGGAGGGCGATCGGCGGTCAAGACTATCAATGGAATGCGACTATGATAAGCCTCAATAATCGCAGGAAAGTAATTAGCGGCGGCGGTTCCCGATGTACATAACAGAGCCACAGGAGCCATCTGGATCTTCGCGACTCCCAATGCAAAAAAGCTACTCGATCGCTCATCAATATGCACCAAAATCTGAAAATCTGGATAGCGATCGCGCAATTCGGCAAAAGCAATCACCAAGGGCGTAGATCGAGAACCTGGGGAGATGCAAACTGTTTTTACACCTGAGCGATAGAGTTCTTCGGCGACAATGCTTGCCCAGACTGTATTCCGATTGGCGGTATTCATTGGATAATGGTTCCATTGGCGCTAAATTTGAGGCTGTAACCAAGTTCCGTTAACATTTGCCGCAGGATTGGCAAGCTCAAGCCCAATACATTCGTATGACAGCCTTCAATCTTCTCAATTAATAATCCCCCCAGTTTCTCTAACGTAAAGCATCCTGCACAGCATAATGGCTCTCCTGACTCAGCATAACTAGCAATTTCCGCATCACTAGCATCAGCAAAATAGACCTTAGTGACTCCATAACGCATCACGCTGCGCTCGGTCTTCGCATCAATCAAACAATGTCCTGTATAGAGTTCGCAATAATTCCCACGCATTTTTTGCCATGTAGCGATCGCTATTTCCTTGTTATCAGGTTTGCCATAGATCATCCCGTTGAGATACATAATCGAGTCGCAACCCATGATTAGCGCATTTTGTCCTGCAAATTCATGGGCGATCGCCTTGGCTTTGCACTGGGCTAAGGTCAGCACTAAGGATGTGGGATCGCTTACTTGAATCGCCTCTTCATCAAAGTAACTGACTCTAACAATCGGTTTAATTCCCGCATTTTCTAAAATATTCTTGCGCGTGGGTGAAGCGGAAGCGAGGACAAAAATGGGCTGAGAATTCATGTTAAACAATCTGTTTTTTTTGGAATTGAGCTTTCGGAGAACAAAGCACTTGGATTGACAGTATAGCTGATTTTACTGATTACTGAAATGTTTCGCATCAGCATAATTCTCCATACCAATCAAATCGGTAGATAAAAACAAATAGAAAATTGTGATGCTTCGTGCCGCAACTCTCTATTTGCTTTTACTGGCTACAGCTATAATTGATGATTACCAACCACAATATCCAGCCATTTCATCAATCTAGAAGTTCCCCAACCGCTTGATAAATTTTCATTATTCACTTAACGGATAGTTTTGCCTCCACCCCTTTGATTGCCGAGAATTCTGGGTTGAGTCATAATATGACCAGCGATCGCCACCAGATCTTCTTCAGTCAGGTTTCTCATACTAGCGAAGATATCGGCACTGCTAGTACTGGGATGTAATTCGGCAATTGACTTTGCTCCATCATAGGTTGTGGGATTATGAAGATAATCGATTAAGCCGAAAATACTACCCTCTTTGACTTGTTTTTGGGACAAAGTAATAGTTTCACCTTGGTCATTTACACCTTGGTCATTTAGTTTTACGGTGCGTGTAGCCTCATCGAATTCTATTGCCATTGCGCTACTGGCAGATTGAAAAGTGAAAAATAAAATCATTAAAACTAAGCATATTGTCGGTATTGGGGCGATCGGTATGCTCGGCTAGGAGCAGAAATCTTAAAATTGGCTGACCGACCGCGAGAGGGAGCATCCAATAGGTAATAAACCAAGGCTGTTGAAAATAGCCAGAAATAGCGATCGCTACCGCATAAACCAATAGCTGTAAACGGGTTGAGCGAATCACTTCCGCACGGGAGCTTTCAGGGATAAATGGACAATTTTCTAAGTTACCGATCGCGGTGAGGAAATGTCTCTTAAATTTGCCAATCCACCAAGTAATTCCACTAATTTCGATGATATATTCCTTGAGATTGGTCGGCTTGCGATCGCTTAATTCAGGATCTTTATCAGGAATTTGGGTATAGCGATGATGCCACTTGTGATAGAGGCGATAGAAGGTACTGTTGTAAGATGCGTCATATTTGCCCCCCAGAGATAGCCACTACCATACATCACCGCAAGATGTCCGACTAATTGCAAAAATCCTTTAATATCAGACTTGGCATTCAATACATTCAATTCTTGAGGGGAAAGAATTTGCTTAGAGCTTTGAACAGCTTTTGTCGATTTAACTTCTGTATCAAATGAAGATGATCCAGAAGTCAAAGTTGCTTTATTATCAACAGACACAAAATCCTTGGAAGACATAACTTAAAACCCACTGTTTACTCTTGTTTATTTTAGGGGCTAGGACGCATAGCATAAATCTCTATTCATCCTAACAATACAAATAAATTATTAGCTCAAAGTCTCTCTTAATAAGTCAAATTAATTTAAGTCATCACTGTAGATTTATTTTATGTCGTTGATTCTGGAAAATGACCACCAAAAATTGAAAAAGCAAAGTATATCTTTGCGGCTTTTGCTAGTTGTTCCATTTGTTGTGCAGATTTTCGGCACGGTAGGGATTACAGGATATATCTCACTACGCAATGGTCAACAATCTGTAAACGAGCTTGCCAGTCAATTAAATCGTAAAACTGGTCGTCTGGTTGAGCAGCACTTAGATAGTTATTTGGGTGTTCCCAAAAAAATCAATCAAATTAATGTCGATGTGATCGACACTGGGTTACTTGACATAAAAGATTTCGCGAAGGCTGGGCGCTATTTTTGCAAGCAGATGCAAAGATACAAAGTTAGCGCTATTGGCTATGCTCTGACAAATGGTGACTTTATTGGGGCAAACTATGTTAGGGAAGGATCTGAAATTGTAATTGATGAAGTTTCCGACCGAACAAAACGCAAAGACTATACCTATTCAACTGATCCTGAAGGGAATCGAGTCAAAGTAATTAGTATTGAGGATTATTTACCTTTGAGTGAGCCTTGGTATTATGAAACTTTTCGAGCAAATAAGCCAGTTTGGACAAAAGTTTATGCTTGGAATATTAAGCAGGGGGTTTTTGCTGTCTCTGTAAATCAACCAATCTACGGTAAAAAAAAAGAAATCATCGGTGTGATTGGTACTGATTTACTCTTGAGTAGTATTAGTGTTTTTCTAAATCAAATTGGGCTTAGTCCTTCTGCCAAGATATTTGTGATCGAGCGAGATGGGGGATTGATTGCTAGCTCTAACAAGGAAAATATGTTTACTATGGTTCAAGGTAAAAGTGAACGAATTAAGATTTTTCAAAGCAAAGATCCACAAATACTCGAAACTGCAAAACATTTACAGAAAAAGTTTGGTGATTTTCGGGCGATCCAAACGGAATTTGAAAGCTCAGACTTTATCTATCAAGGAGATCGCCAATTTTTGCAAGTTAGACCTTGGAGAGATCTCTATGGATTAGATTGGCTAGTGGTGATTGTTGTGCCTGAGTCAGACTTTATGGAGCAGATTAATGCCAATACGCGCACTACGATTTTGCTATGTCTTGTGGCTCTAGCGATCGCGATTTTAGTTGGAATGATTACTTCTGGGATGCTTGCTAAGCCAATTCAAAGATTAAGCCAAGCGGCGGCGGCGATCGCCGAGGGCGAACTAGCAACTCGCGTAAATATTCAAGGTGTAAATGAATTAGAAGTCCTATCAACTTCCTTTAATCAGATGGCTTCAGAACTGCAAGAATCTTTTGAAAATCTGGAAACCAAAGTTGCTGATCGCACAATAGAACTCCAAAAAGCGAAGGAACAAGCCGAAGTTGCCAATGTTGCTAAAAGTGAATTTCTCGCTAACATGAGTCATGAACTCCGAACCCCATTAAATGCGATTTTGGGCTTTACCCAAGTTATGAACCGCGATCGCAGCCTTAATAAATCACAAATTGAGAATCTCAGTATCATCGGTCGTAGCGGTGAACACCTACTAGCCTTGATCAATGATGTTCTCGATATGGCCAAAATTGAATCAGGAAGAATAGCTCTCCATGAGACAGACTTTGATCTCCGCGAATCGCTCTATCTGGTCGTAGAAATGTTTCAAATGCGTGCTGAGACTAAGGACTTATATCTTAAATTGGAACAATCAGTAGATTTGCCTCAATTTATCCACACCGACGAAAAGAAATTACGCCAAGTTTTAATTAACTTGATTGGTAATGCCCTTAAATTCACGAAAACAGGTGGAATTATTATCAAGGTGAACTTTGAAAATTTAGGAGATGATAATTCGTTAGCAAACATCCATTTTTCAGTTAGTGATACTGGTGCTGGCATCGCTGCCGATGAAGCGGATAAGGTCTTCGATCCGTTTATGCAGACAGAATCAGGGCGTAAATCTGAGCAAGGTACAGGTTTAGGTCTACCAATTAGTCGGAAGTTTGTACAACTCATGGGCGGCGATATCGACTTCAAGAGTGAAGTTGGTGTTGGTACAACGTTTGAGTTTAGTATCCAAGCGAAAATAATTGACTCGGCTAAGGTGATCGACTCTAAACTCTCTAGCCGAGTCATGGGGCTAGTACCTAATCAGAGAAATTATCGAATTTTGGTCGTTGATGATCGCTGGGAAAATCGACAAAGCTTAATCAAATTATTAATTCCGATTGGTTTTGAAGTGCGAGAAGCCGAAAATGGACAGATTGCAATTAATATTTGGGAACAATGGCAACCAGACTTAATTTGGATGGATATGCGAATGCCGATCATGAATGGCTATGAAGCTACTACTCACATCAAAGCTCAACTTAAAGGGCAGGCAACTACAATTATTGCTCTCACAGCAAGTACCTTAGATGAAGAACGAGCGATCGTCCTATCAGCAGGTTGTGATGATTTTGTGCGTAAACCATTTCTCGAAAATACTATTTTTGAGAAAATGTCTGAATATCTTGGTGTGCAGTATATCTATGAAGAGATCTCCTCCAGTCACTGGAAATCTAGCGAATCTACAATCAAATTTACGGCTGAGTCACTTTTGGTAATGCCCAAATCATGGCTAATTCAACTTGAGCAGGCTGCTTCGCAACTAGATAGTATTACGATCACCCAATTATTAACTCAAGTACCACAAAAACATTTTCTAATCACCAAAGAAATCGAAGATCATATTAATGATTTTAACTTTGATAAGATCCTCATTTTGGCGCAAGAGGCAGTTTCCCTATGAATAAATCAATTAACCCACCTCAAAATCCATCTTCAGCGATTGCAAATGGCTTCATAAAGTCAGAAATAATGATTTTGATTGTTGATGACTTACCTGACAATCTCCGCGTTTTATCAGCCGCTCTGTCAGGGCAGGGATTCCAAATTCGTTGTGCTAAGAGTGGTGCGATCGCGTTGATGGCAGTCCAGACAACTTCTCCAGATTTGATCTTACTAGATATTAAAATGCCCGATATGGACGGTTACGAAGTTTGTCGGCGACTCAAAGCATCTACGACTGCTTGCGATATTCCTGTTATCTTTTTGAGCGCTTTAGATGACGTGTTCGATAAGGTAAAAGCTTTTAATATGGGCGGTGCGGACTATATTACTAAACCATTTCAAGTTGAAGAAGTCTTAATCCGTGTTAAGCATCAACTATCACTCAAATTTGCCGAAATAGAAATCCGCCAACTCGAACAGCGCGTTAAGCAACGAACTGATGAGCTAGAAAAAATCAATGCAGAATTGCAGATAGAAATTGCTGAACGTCAATTTATCCAAGAATCCTTAAAAATTAGTGAAGAGCGTTTAGAGAGTATTCTCGGTGCGATCGAGGATGTTGTCTGGTCAATGGACGAAACTATGTCTAAAACCCTATATCTTAACGCTGCTGTAGAAAGAATCTATGGCTACCCAATGTTAGATTTTTTTGCAGATCCTCATCTCTGGTTAAAGGTAATTCATCCCGAAGATCGTGGTCGTCTTAAAAACATTACGCAAACTCTGCTGAGCACTGGTAGCTTTAACGAAGAATATCAAATTTTACGCCTCGATCAAGAGGTTCGCTGGGTCTGCAATCAAGGACATTATGTTTACGATCGCGATGGCAAGCTGCTCCGAATCGATGGCATTGTCCGCGATATCACCGCACAGAAAAAGGCGCAGCAGCAACTAGTACATGATGCCCTCCATGACTCGCTGACAAATTTACCTAATCGCCCTCTGTTTATGGAAAGAGTTCGGCAGGCAATCAATCACAGCAAACGGAATCCCAAATATCTGTTTGCTGTGATGTTTATCGATCTAGATCGGTTCAAGATGATTAACGATAGCCTTGGTCATATTGTTGGCGATCAGTTTTTGCAATCGATCGCCAACCTATTGGCAAGCTGTCTACGTGGAGGTGATACTGTGGCTCGTCTTGGTGGTGACGAATTCACGATTCTAGTTAACGATATGAAAGAACCTAACGAGGCAATGATGATTGCTGAGCGTATTCTCAACAAGTTTTTACATCCAATCGAGATAGGCGACCAATCGATATTTGGCAGTGTGAGCATCGGCATCGTAATCAACAACCGAGAATATGAGACATCTGACAATTTACTGAGAGATGCCGATATTGCTATGTATCGAGCCAAGTCGCTTGGTAAGGGGCGCTACACGATATTTGATAAGGAAATGTATGAGCAGAATCTCAAAACGATTCAACTTGATAATGATCTACGTTACGCCCTAGAACGTCAAGAATTTGAGCTATATTATCAACCCATCGTACATCTATCCTCTGAAAAATTAGCTGGCTTTGAAGCGCTAATTCGTTGGCATCATCCTGAGCGTGGACTAGTGCCACCCATTGAGTTCATTCCTATCGCTGAAGAAACGGGGGCAATCATTGCGATCGGTGATTGGGTGCTAAACCAAGCCTGTCAGCAGATATCTATATGGCAAAGCCAATTTCTAGAAGCAAAGTCTCTAAAAATGAGTATTAATCTTACTTGCCAACAAATACGCGAAAAAAATCTTGTAGAGAAACTAGATCGGGTGTTAGCTGCAACAGGAATAGATGGCAGTACGATCCGATTAGAAATTACCGAAAGCTCAATGATGGATCAAGGTGAAGAAACGATCGCGAAACTAGAGGAATTACGCGCCCGTAATATTCAACTTAGCATTGATGATTTTGGACAGGGTTATTCTTCTCTTAGTTATTTGCACCGCTTTCCTGTAAATACTCTCAAAATCGATCGCACTTTTGTTGAATTAATGAGTTCTGGTGGACAAAATCTCGAAATCATCCGCACGATTATCCTCCTTGCCCATACCTTAAACATGAGCGTAGTAGCCGAAGGCGTAGAAACCCATGAGCAAATGTCTACGCTGCGGCAATTAGGTTGTGAGTATGCACAAGGCTATTTCTTCTCTCGTCCGATCATCGCAGCCGATGCTGAGCAATTGATAAAAAGCCAGACAACCTGAATACAGAACATCAGACTATAACATTGTCTGTGCGGCTATGCTGACAGCAGACTGAATTTCGGTTAGTGGAACTTGGTGCGATCGCGCTAATTCTGCACAGTCCTCATACTCTGGTTGAATCGTCCAAAAGCCATCACGCCATGCGATCTTAACCCTAGCGCTGCCATATTCGGTTTCCACTTCAAGCATCTCCCTATATAGAATTTTTCGCTCTTGTAGGCGCACTCTAATACCGAGAGTACTAGTTTCTCGAAAAAGAATTTGTTCACAAACACCCTGCCGATCGCAATGACAAATGACCGTAATTAATGTCCCACTACGCGATTTTTTCATGCCGATCGCTTGGGTATAAACATCTAAAGCCCCATTTTGTAAAAGTTGCTCCATTGTATAAGCGATCGCCTGCGAGGTCATGTCATCAACTTGGGTTTCGAGAATAGCGATCGTTTCAGTAGTTGGGTGAGGGGTTTGCCGAGATTCATTTTTAGATATCCCAACCATTGAGGACGGCATCTCTTTAAAGTTAAAGTCTAATGTTTTTTTTTCTTGCTCTTACCAACCCATAAGCGCAATGCATTAGGAATTTCGAGATCTTGAGTACCTGCACCTAGCCCCACTTTTTTAATTTTCATTAAGGGAACTTCACCAAACTTTTCGCAAAGCGTAACCGCGATCGCTGCACCTGTCGGCGTAACCAATTCTTTCCTAATCCCATTATCAAACACGGGAACTTCGTGTAACTCCCATAATTTCAGCGTCGCTGGTGCTGGGACGGGCATTTTGCCGTGATCGCAGTTTACATACCCACCACCAGTAGGCAGAGCCGAACAATAGATTTTCTCAACTTCCAGCCAAGCAAATCCTGCACAGGTACAAACAATATCCACGATCGCATCAACAGCACCCACTTCATGAAAATGTACTGCTTCGGGCGCTATACCATGCACCAATCCCTCAGCGATCGCTAATTCTTTAAATGTGGCTAAGCTCCAAACCTCAATCGGTGATGGTAATTTTGCATCACGAATAATTTTTTCGATTTCTGGTAAATGCCGATGGACGGGATGAGCAGAAGAGTTAAAAGTAGGCGCATCATGGCTGTGAGTATGGTCTGCATGATCTGCGTGGGTATGGTCTGCATGTGAATGATTATGATGGCTATGCTCATGATCATGGGGAGCTTTAACTGCGAAATTTGGCGAATCCTCTATGGGATTTAGTTCATCACTTATCAATTCGACATGGAGTTTCGTTGCTTGAATTGCACAGCGATAAACCGTTTCTGTCCATAATTTTACTTCGCGATCGAGTCCTAATTTTTGAATGATATTTTGCAAATATTCCAAAGGTACACCCGCGTTCACGAGCGCACCTAAACACATATCACCCGCAATCCCTGTCGGGCAGTCCAAATATGCAATGTTTGCAGCCACAGCTTAACCCAGTTGAAAAGCTATATGTTACAACAATTCCAAAACGACTTGCTAAGTAAGTCGTTTTTGGGACATCTCGTTTTCGGGACATCTAAGGCAATCAACCAGACTGTTTTTTCTTGATGCCGATCACACCTTGAAGATTAGCACCAGTCCAAATCGTACTTTCGATAATCACGCCACTTAAATTTGCCTTAGATAGATTTGCATTCTCAAAATTAGTCCCAATTAAGCTTGCCCCAGTTAAGTTTGCATCGCACAAATAAGCTTGTTGAAGTTGGGCAACCCCGAAGTTAGCTTGTCGAAGCATTGCCATACTGAAGTCAACCTCTTGCAATTCTGCATGGCGAAATTTTGTACCAATACAGATTGACTGTGACAAATTGGCTTTATATAAACAAGCTCGACTAAAATCAGCCTGACTAAGATTTGCTTTGGTTAAATTAGCCATGCTCAAAAATGCATCACCCAGAAAACTGTTTTGCAATTCGGCACGAACCAGTTGCGCTCCACTCAAAATAGCTCCGCCCAAATTAGCTTTGTTCAGAATCGCTTGATTTAAAATGGCTTCGCTAAAATTTGCCATTAAACAACCAGCCATACTCAGATCCGCACCATCAAGTATAGCTCCGCATAAATTGGCGCGAGTTAACAAAGCACCTTTTAAGTTCGCTTTACTGAGGTTAGCTCCACTTAAATTGGCATTACTTAGATTTGCACCACTAAAATTAGCATTACTTAAATTTGCACCACTAAGATTTGCACCATTAAAATTGCCTTTTATAAAGTTTGTGCCACTGAAATTAACTTCACGCAAATCAGCGCCACTGAGATTTGCAGCACCAAGATTAAGACCTCGTAAATCTACAGAGCGCAGATCGGCTTCGGTGAAATTAACATTTTCTAGATTGGCTTGACTAAAATTAGCTTGACGTAGGATAGCTTTACTCAAATCTGCGCCGTGCAAATTAGCGTTAGGAAAAGTTGCGCCACTTAAATCTGCACCTGATAGATTCGCGTAAGTCAAATCTGTTCTACTAAAATTGACTTGACTGAGTTTAACCTGACTGAGATTAACTTTAGTGAGAAGTAGTCCAGACAGGTCTACTTCTTCAAGATCGATCACTTCCGAACGCTGCTTTAACCGCCAAGCATTCCATCGTTCGACATTATTTTTGCCATTTCTAATTTGTTGAACAACTCTTATATCAGCCACTAGCTTCTACCCCTCGAATCTACATACGAAATCAAAAAAAGTGTTAAAAGAAAAGTTACAGCGATCTGCACTGATTTAAAATTTAGAAAAATCGATGAAACAAGCTATAGAGAACATGTTTATCCGCTTCTTTGTAATATTTGAATCAGCAACATGGCGAATGTTGATTAAACATCAACTATTTCCAATCTAAAGGCGATAAGTTCATTTAATCAAAACTCCAATTAGTATTCCCCGAACTAATTTCAATTCATACAGCCTATTCATAAAATCGGTAACATATAAACCGCATATCAATATCTCACTAATACAGGTGGTATTCGCAAATCTGTAAGCATTACATAAACATGTAAAACTGCATTGTGGGAAACCAAAGTTTCCTACATATCCCCATTAGGGATGATGGTATCACAAGATAAGTACTTTGGCTGGTAAATATAAAACCTCATTACTAGACTGTGATAAAGCCTAGCTTTCCTCTATCATTTGTATTTTTCATTTATATTTCTCATAATAGTTTTGGCATTGCGCTGCCAGCGATCGCGTTTAATTCTTCTCAACGCTGAGCCTGTGAAATTTTGATCCCAAGTTTCATCCGTCATATCGGCTAAATCCTTTAATTCTGGATCGATATTCTGAGGAAATGGGTGAAAATCAGACTCTAAAGTTTCTTGGGCAAAACGTTGATTCCAAGGGCAAACATCTTGGCAAATATCACAACCAGCTACCCAATTTTGTAAATTAATGGCGATCGCTTCAGAAATTTGCTCTGATTTGTTCTCAATCGTGTGATAAGCAATACAGCGATTAGCATCAACCACAAAGGGCTGGGCGATCGCACCTGTCGGACAAGCATCGATGCATCTTGTACAAGTACCGCAATGCTGGGTATGAGGTTGATCGGGTTCGAGTTCTAAATTGGTCAGCACTTCACCAAGAAATAACCAAGATCCATAGTCGCGAGTAATCAGATTACTATGCTTGCCGATCCAACCGATCCCCGCCCTCTGAGCAAAAGCTTTCTCAGAAATTGGACTAGCATCTACATAATATCGGGCTTGAATTTTATCCCCTTGATTTTCTTGATCCCCAAGGGATTCTAGCCAAGTTGCCAAAGCCTTCAGCTTTTTTGTCAAAACCTTATGATAGTCGCGCCCCCAACCATAGCGAGAAATTTTACCAACATGGCGATCACCTGAATGTTGATGAGGCGTGTAGTAGTTTAGCGCCACACAAATTACTGATTTCACTCCCGCCATTACCTGCGTGATATCTTGCCGTTTTGGGTTTGCCATCCAGTCCATATCCGCTTGATAGCCCAAAGCCAGCCATTCTTGTAAGCGATCGGACTCAATTCCCGACTCGGCTTTAGCAATCCCTACTTTCGTAAATCCTAAATCCAAAGCTTTTTGGGCGATCGCTTGTTTAAGTTCCACTGACTTAACCTCCACCTAACCAACCAAAAAATCCACCTTTTTTATCATCTTTAGGTTTAGCTTGGGATGGGTCAGTATTTGGCGATACACCACCAACTTGATTGATATATTTCAGGGCTAATGGTTCTTCGGGATTTAATTTTAGGGATTGCTGAAAACTGACTTTCGCCATGCCCACTAATTTTTGATGCATGTAAACAAAGCCTAATAAGGCATGACATTTACTACTATTGCAATCAAGCTGAATAGCACTACGCAATTCTTTTAATGCTAAGCCCCATGACTGTTTAGCAATATATTTTTCTGCCTCAAGAATATATTGTTCAATGGAGTTACGGTTAACATTATTGCTGTTACTAGATTTATTTGAGTTAGTTTCTCCTGTCAAAGTAGATTTGTAATTAGAATTGAAATTAGAATTTGATTTGTTTTGAGTATTGTTATTTGTACCAGTTGAATTAGTATTATCCTTGTTATTATTCTGATTGACCGAAGTGCGAGGTGGCACTTGGGACTCACTACGCATTTGATAACTACCAACTGTACTATTTGGATAGGTAGAATTTACTCTATTACCATTAGAGGTATTTGTATTTTTACCTGTACTACTGTTGTTTTGATTCGCAACATTATTGGGACTGAGAGGTGCTGGTTTTGGTGAAACTATAGTCAAGCTTGTGGAGTCGTCTGACGGGTGCTTATAGCCTTCTTGAATAAGTATATGTACTAAGTTTAATTCACTCAACAAACCAATATTTTCTAAGGCTTGATTTAGATCTTGATACTGAACTTTGGCAATTTCTTGAATTGTTTGCTCGTAGTTATTAAATTTCGCCGAGGTTAAATATTTTTGAGCAATTTCCGATTGGGGAGTAAATTTTTGATTCCGCTTCATTAAGCGTTTGCCAAGCAATTTGAGAATCGCCGAATATTCAGTACGTTCTCGCTCTTGAGAAAGCACATCGTAAGCGGGATTAACCAATTTTGATAAATATTGGGTAGCTACTTGCTTTTCGGTAGGGGTACGCCCATGAATATCAGGGTGCAAGCATTTTGCAATCATCAAGTAGCGTTTACGCACATGGGAAGCTTCGGCTGTCAAAGGCAGCCCCAGTATGGCATAGTAATCATTAAAGTCGTAATGACCGATGCCACGATCTATACGAAATGTCCTCGGTTGTTCCACTTGCTACTCTCGACGTTGCGCTACCTAAACAAAATATATCTAGGTTTTAATTAGATTTTAAACTATATAAATAATAGCTTACTCAATAATGGCTGTTGTAAGCATGGATGTTGTAAGTGTGACAATCTGCAATTCTTTGCGCGGTTGTTTTTATTACATAAATATAAGTACGTTTTTATATCATAATGCCTCACTTAAGGCAAAAAAGATAAGTTTATCGTCATAATCGCCTCACATAGCCCAAAAAAGAAGCTATGTTTTCATTCTTGTTCCTCAGCTTACCCTCGATCCAAGCAAGTGCGATCGCTAAAATACCATTAAGTTATTCTCAAAAAAAGTTGTGTGGCGAGAAGAGTTGTAACTTAGGTTGTAGATGCCAAAACCAATTTGGCTGTTTGAATTTGCTCGTTACTAAAACCTGCTTCGTTAAGAAAGTTTAAAAAATCAGCACTTCGATATCTCGCATCAACCCCGATCGCTTCACGAAATATTTTTTTTGCCTTAGCTTGATCGCCAGATGTCCATTGCGCGATCGCATGGGCGACAAAGGGATGGGGATTATTGGGTTCAAGTTCGATCGCTTTTTGAGCATAGGCGATCGCTAGGTCGTATTGTTTTAATCTTTGGTAAGCAAGACTGAGATTATAGTGAGCAATCTCGTTATCAGCTTTGAGCATCGCCGCCCAACTATGTAAAACTACGGCTTGCGGTAGATCCCCACGCACGAGATAAACAATGCCGATCGCATTAAATGCTTGTAAAGATGTGGGCGAAATATAAATTGCTTCCCAAAGCGACGCGGCGGCGGCTTTATCTTTTTTAGCCAAATGCTCTGTCCAACCGAGAATAATCCGCCCATCTAGATTTTTTGGATCGAGCATGACTGCTTTTTGTAAAGCCGCGATCGCCTCATCTAAGCGTTCTTGTTTGCGGTAAGTGAGTCCTAATTGCCGATATTCATCGGCAGCACGGCGGTCTTCGGACCTGACTTTAACTGGTGAGGCTAAAGTTTTTTGCGGATTTGCCGCGATCGCAGGACATCGCAAATTAGGACAATGCAAGTTAAGACTGCTGCCAATAATCAGCAACCCCAGTGAGCAGAATAATCTTAAATTTTGCGGCAATCTTTTCAAGACAAATTTTTATTTACTAGCGGTAAGCTGACGATAAGCTCTCGTCACCAATTTGTCATCAACAAAGGTAGCATTCATCACCATATCTTTACCAGCCCAGCTAATAATCACAGCGCGATCGCCATAATTATGGTCAATGCCCATTGGTTTCCCTTCGCTACCCAAAATGTCGGCAACTTGGTTATAACGCATTCCCCGACCGAGACAAACATAATTTTTGAGTGAGATCGCAGGATTACCGCAACGATACTGGACATTAGTAATATTGTTGTCAAAGTGACGTGGAGGCAATAGGGCTAGATTGATCGTCGGACCCGATAGAGCTTCAGTGAGCCACCATAGACACATCAGCATCACGCCAAAAACCAACACATCTTCGATGATGGCTCGCACTAAATTACGCTGGTGGCGGCGTTTGATCTGCTGTGCTTTTTCCTTTGTCCAAGTTTCCCAAGGAAAAGTATCAACCCATTGGATCGTGTCGTTAAACTTAGCGATCGCTGTAGTGCGAACTATTTCTAAAGCACCTCTAGGATCGCGAATTGTAATCCGACTAGTCTTCTGCGCGGCGGCGATCGTCTTGGGATCAAGTAACCATCCACGCACGCGGCGTACTAAATTACCAGCTTTAAATCTGCCCCTTGCTAAAGAACTATCTTGAGCATTACGGACAAGCGATCGCTTGTTATTACTTTTGACTAGAGCAGTTTGAGGTAATGGTGCAGGAGCCGCCACAAAGGGAATATCGCGTCCCTGAGTGAGAACGGGTACGGCCTCCCCAATCGCATAAAATTCCCATTCAATGCGGCGTACCCCCACTAGTTGGATACGATTGAAGTAGCGATCAATATTTTGCGTAAACTCATTGAGCCGATCGCGATCGGAGTTAGTAGAAATCAGCGTAAAAGCAATGGATAGAACTTGCTGCTCAAACTTAAATTCCGTTTGCTCAGCCGCTACTAGATCCATATAATCGGAAGCAAGACTAGTCAGAACATGCTGTAGTTTCTTCCAAGCTTGTCTGTCTTCAAGATTTAATCGCACTGCTTTCATGATTTATCCTCATCTTAGACCCTAACTTGGTCTCAGTCTCTAGCAACTATTTTCGTTATTTGCATAACTTAGTTGCACTTGTTGGCAACAAGCATGATGTTACCCAAACCCGTAAAGTTTTTTAACAGGATCTCAAAAAAGGAATTTTAGATTGTTCTGTGAGCAAGACGTGGCGATAAGCGCCGTAATTTTCTTTTCAATAGGACTTACGCAAAAATGACTTAAAATCCCCATTGCATCGTAAGGGCAATTCATGAATTGCCCTTACGATGCCTTCTTTTGCGTGAGCACCATTCAATTTAAAACGCTCTTGGTAAATCAGGAAATGCTTCAGCGACAGCAGGATAAACAATCTGACCATTTTGAATATTTACGCCCTTGGCTAAGGCGCGATCGCGTTTAACTGCTTCCAAACCAAAATCAGCCAAGGCGCAGGTATAGGGCAATGTGGCATTTACCAAGGCTTGAGTCGCAGTCCAAGGCACAGCCCCTGGCATATTGGGTACACCATAATGCAATATGCCTTCCTCTTCATAAATCGGTGTACTGTGTGAAGTGGGGCGCATAGTTTCAATGCAACCACCTTGATCCACCGCGACATCAATAATTACTGAATGCGATCGCATTTGGCGAACCAATTCCCGTTTTACTAAGGTCGGTGCGCGTTTACCAGTGATTAAGACTGCGCCAATAACCAGATCCGCGGCAATCACCGATTCGGCAATATTACTAGCCGTGCTGTACAGCAACTGCACTCGCGAACCAAATAGGGACTCTAATTCACCGAGCCGATTCAAGTTAACATCCAAAATCGTCACCCTTGCCCCCAACCCAATCGCCATTCTTGCCGCTTCAGTGCCAACTACACCACCACCAAGCACGACCACATGCCCCGATCGCACTCCTGGAATGCCGCCAAGCAATACGCCACTCCCACCCTGTTGTTTGGTTAAATAATGCGCCCCAAATTGGACTGACAAACGCCCTGCAATAATGCTCATCGGCACGAGCAGAGGTAACTGACCGTTATCAGTTTGGACGGTTTCATAGGCGATACAAGTCGCACCCGATTTAATTAGCGCCTCAGTCAATTGGCGATCGGCGGCAAGATGTAAATAGGTAAACAAGATCAATTCTGGATGTAGCAACCCATATTCACTAGGTAGCGGCTCTTTGACCTTGACCACCATTTCCTGTGCATAGACTTCTGGGGCAGTTGCGACGATTTTAGCTCCCGCTTGGATATACTCCTCATCGCTAAACCCCGAACCAAGCCCAGCATTTGTCTCCACAAAAACTTGGTGCGATCGCGCTGTCAATGTCAACACACCCGCAGGTGTCAACCCTACCCGAAACTCACGATCTTTTATTTCCTTCGGTACGCCAATTTTCACTGCTATTCCTCCTAAAATTTGTCGTTAAAATTTGATCCACATCTATTAAATTATTGAGAATTTGGCTATACCTTGTACTTTTTGTTCTCAATATAATTATCAATATTTTGTAGGAGATACGTTAAATATTGGACTATCTTCTCTTTATCATCAACTAAGTACCTGTAAACTCTATCACTACTATCAGGATCTCAGAATTTTTTGGAGATCTTCTCGGCGTTGGCAAGGACCTCATGCGAGGGACAACCTAGAGAAATAAGTCAGAAAACTCATGACGAAAAAGACGTTGAGCAGGAGTAGAACCATCATCGCGCTTGACATCAAAATTATGGATTATGGTAAGCACCTTCGAGTGCTATCAAAAAGCACGAAGAAATGCCGCAAGGGAAACAAAACTACCCTTAACCACCTTTCCCCTAGAATGTCCCTTCACCAGAACAAATCATAGATTCTGATTATTTCCCAGACACAAACGCCTGATACAAAATCAGTGCGATCGCCGTTTTCTTGTTTATTTTTCTTGTTTATTAAAGTTTAAAACTGCGATCGCATCATCCCTGATGTTAGCTTTATTTTTGAGTTAATAAGATCACTTGTTGTTTTTGCAGCGATCGCACATCCTCTAAGCTAGCCACATCAACAGTCTGCAAAATTTGAGCGACAGTTAGCTTGTTAGTCGCATTATCGCTACAGCCCATCAAAAATTTCCATTCCGAATCACTGATTTTGGCAATTTGATAATTGTAATCAAAAAACTGGGGTCCCTCTTGCCAACTGTAAATACAAGGGCTTGGCTCAGGAATTGCTGCTAGTAATGTCTCGTCATTTTTCCATTCCTGCTTCGCGATTGGGCTACGTCCTAAAAAGAATTCGTAATGGGTAATTGTTTGAGGATCAAGTAGTTCAATCAGGCGGTAGCGTTGCAAATCTGTGAGATGTTGCGATCGCTCGATTAGTTCTGGCGCTTTGCCAATCAAACGGTTTAAATCCCACACCTGCGGATTCGAGAAACCGAGAAATTCTAAACCAGATGCATTGATTAATTCAAATACAGAGTTGACATTGTAATCAATCTCTTGGGGATGCACATACATATCCGCAAAACAAGCATCTTGCTGATTTTCCCAAGACCAACGATCCTGTTCTCTGCGTCGTAAAGAATTCGTTTCTGGTAAATTCGCAAATATTTGTCGTCCAACCGATACACCATCCTTGTAGTCGCCGCGTTTGTCACCTTGCAGTAAGGCGATCGCCTCTTGCATCAATCGAATTTCCCAGCGCCCCAATTCACCATACACAAAAATATGTAGCAATCCACTAGGAGCCAGCTTATTGGCAAGAGCTTGAATACCGCGAATCGGATTGGCTGTATGGTGCAGCACGCCCACGGAGTTAATTAAATCAAACTCTCCCTCTAACTGGTCGGCATCAAACAAACTGAGATGATGAAATTCCACCCGATCAGCCCCCGAGCGCTGACAGCGCTCTTTTGCTACGGCAAGAGTACCTTCACTAAGGTCGATACCAACCACCGATGCTTCAGGGTTGAGATGCACTAAATATTCAGTACTTACGCCCGACCCACAGCCCGCATCCAGAATCCGCACATTGTTTTTAGAGGATTTTTGACCAGTACAAAAGTTATGCGCCGCCTGCCAATTCCATCGCCAGTTATAGCCTGGAGGTGGCTCATCTAAAATCGGTTCAGGAGGAAATGGGTAGGTATTGTAGAGTTTGGCAACGGCTTCGCTGATTTTTTGGTCTGACATAACTGGGGTAATTGATAACCTTTATGTACACCGTAGCTTTTTAAGGGGACTTTTTTCAAACAGCCTAAAACAATATTACAAAGGTTGACATTTGCCCGAACGAATTAAGCCGACGCGCTTGGCGATCGCTTCGCGTTGAGACACAAATGCGCCCCAGACTTCGACAGTATCAGTAATTTCATCTTTAGTATTACTTTTGACGATTTCACAAATGTTATTGTCATGTTTACAAATGACCCATTGCTCGGAAGCTAATGTATCCGTAAAATCTTTGGTATTGTTCTGCATAAGTTGATGCATTCCATAGATTAAAGCAAGGATTAAAATTCATGCAGTATACAGCCCAGCTACTTAGCGGGTTGCACAACGTACCTGAACTGTAGTAAAAGAAATCATGTAGTTTGCAACGACTTTAACATGGCGCGAATTTTTGGAGAATTTACAGAAAGCTTTTCTGATAGAAGTGAGTTTTTAGTCCTAGGATTTTCGCCATCAACTCTATCAATCCAACGGCGATGGAAAACTAATAGTCTGTCGGCTGATTTCCTCGGAGATTATGTCAAAAACTTTTTCCCAGGTGATACAACTGCGGCTTTAAGTAAACAAACCGAAATTCGATTTGCGGTTAGTTTTGTTGCTAATGAATTGCTGGAAAATGCGATGAAATATAGCGACATCAAGGCAGATCAACCGATTAATCTAGAAGTACATTTATTTAGCGATCGCCTAATATTTTTATCAAAAAATAGTTTGCCCCAAGCATCAATTGCTGATTTTCAGTCTTTTTTACAAGAACTGATAACTGGCGATGTTGGTGAAATGTATTTTAATCAAGTCGAAAAAAGTGCTGAAAACGATGATTCAGAAAGCTCTGGGCTTGGCTATTTTACAATGATCATGGATTACGAAGCAGTCTTAGGATGGAAGTTTGAACAAGTTGAAAATGATGTGACCGTAGTATCAACGATGGTACAGTTACCACTTTAGTTAAACCACTTTAGTCAAATATTATTGGATATTTGGTTAATGCAATATCTAACCGAACAATGTCTAATAAAAACAGAGCAAACTTATATCAGGAGTCATTAAAGAATGGAAGTTAAAGGAGATGATTATCGAGTTTGGTATGAGCCATCAGAAACTTGTATTTATTGTCAGGGATCTTTACGCTTGGCAGGATCAGAGGAATATGCTCCTATTGTGCAACTCTTAGAATATGTAATTGAGCAAGCACCAAAAATTCTCAGTCTCAATCTCTGTCATTTAGAATTTTTAAACAGTTCAGGTATTAATGTTTTATCTAAATTTGTGATTAAAGTTCGCCAAAAGGACTCGATCAAAATTACGGTTCAAGGTTCTGAGAGCATTCCTTGGCAGGGCAAATCGTTAAAGAATTTACAACGACTAATGCCGACCTTAAAACTAGACTGGGTATAGATTACAGTACAGAACAGGCTTCTAGGTTGTTAATGGTTAGAAGAGGCTTAGAGTTTGTTGGTGTTATGATTTTTTAATCTTCGGATTGTAAGATGGCGAATATTTTCCAAGCTACTACTGATTTGGACAGGTGATACATGCCCTGTATCTACCTCGCGCCCTGCCATCTGCGATAAAAAAGTCAAAATTTGAGATGGCAACTTCAAAGTCAAGCCATTTTTTAAGTGCATTTCCAATTTGCGAACGCCTATCACCAACGGATAGCTGCTGTATTGCGACAAGCCCGCGATCGCCTGCCCACCTCTATCAAAATAAATTAGTTGCACGGATCGACTATCGGGCGGTTGACTGCTGCCATAGCCATCAAGCTCATACCTTACAAATTGAGTAATATCTGGCAAGTTATGGGCTTGCGAAAACAATAAACATTTCTCTAAGGCTTGAGTTAGCGGTAACTTGGCGATCACATCTTCTGATTCTAGGCGCAATTCTAAAGCAGCTAATACTTCCTCTAGACTAGGAGTTGCTAAGCAAGATTCTGGAACTATCATGGCGTTTGTATAATTCACAGATCACCATCTCAACTACTAGATGGGAACTGTTAGAATAAAGTTTAAATTTATTTTTGCACTTCATTTTTGCACAAAGTCCATGCTCACTTCCGATCGCAATGTTACCAAAGTGTTAACCGAAGACTTTGATGTGGATGTACCCAAACGCGGGATGCCAGTTACGATCATCACAGGTTTTTTGGGTAGCGGTAAAACCACATTGCTCAATCATATTTTACAAAATCAGCAAGATTTAAAGGTCGCGGTTTTAGTCAATGAATTTGGCGATATCAATATTGATAGCCAATTATTGGTGACAGTCGATGAAAATATGATGGAACTGAGCAACGGTTGCATCTGCTGCACGATCAATGATGGCTTGGTTGATGCGGTTTACAGCATTCTCGAAAAAGGCGATCGCATTGATTACATGATCGTGGAAACCACAGGTGTTGCCGATCCATTGCCGATCGCGCTAACCTTTTTAGGCACAGAATTACAGCACTTAACTAGACTTGATTCGATTTTGACCGTAGTTGATTCTGAAGCCTTTACTGCCCAGCATTTTGATAGTGATGCAGCTTACGCTCAGATTATGTATGGCGATATTATTATTCTGAATAAAACGGATCTTGTCAGTGAAGAAAAACTTCAAGATCTCGAAACTTACATTAATAAGACTAAAACTAAAGCGCGGATTTTGCGATCGCATCTAGGTATTGTTCCCTTGCCTTTAATCCTAGATGTAAACATCGATCAATCGGCGATCGCTTCTACCGAAAAATCTGACCATGATCATCACGACCATCATGATCATGCGCACCATGAAGACCACCACGAAGATTGCCATGATCCCGAATGCACTCACGAACATCATCACCATCATTCCGAACATTTAGACAATGATGGTTTTGTTTCGATCTCATTTCAAAGCGATCGCGCTTTTAGCCTTGATAAGTTCCAAAACTTTCTCGATAAACAATTACCCATTGATGTGTTTCGGGCTAAAGGCATTCTAAATTTTGCTGGGATCGACAACCGCTATGTTTTCCAGCTAAGCGGTAAACGCTACGAACTCAAAACTGATGATCGCGAAAAACCTCTAAATAATCAGCTAGTGATCATCGGGCGCAACCTCCATCGTGAAGATCTATTGGCACAACTTACAGATTGCCTTTCTTAGGATCAGCCGAGCTAAACTTGATAAAGAAGCACCCGTAAGGGTGCTGGCTTCTTTTAGGCTTTTTGGGGTATGAACGGCACAATGCGATTGCATAACGGCTGGACTTGAATTACACCCTCAATGCGATCGACAGGCGTACCATCTTTAAATAAGACCAAAGTTGGTAAAGCCGTAATCTGATATTGAGAAGCAAGTGCTGGATAGTTATCCGTATTGATCTTGACAATCTGTACCTTATCCTTCATGGTCTCGCTTACCTTATCGAGAATGCCCGTCATAAGCTGACAAGGACCGCACCAAGGTGCATAAAAATCGACTAAAACAGGCAATTCTGAACTCTTTAATAATTCATCAAAACTACCAAACTGTTTTTTGACTGACATGGGGCGATCGCTCCTGTAAAAATTCAATTCTATAGCAATTACGATAAAACAAAAACCAGAAAAGGTTTTAAAAGTGCCACGAAGCCTCATCTTTAAAATGTTTTCTAGAATGCTTTAAGTCTTAACGGATTGCATTTAAGATTTTTTGTCGCAAAGGTTACATCTCTACGCTAAAATTATCACTGCCTATTACTCAATCTCCAATGATCTCCAGTAACGATTTTCGACCCGGCGTAACAATTGAACTTGATGGCGAAGTCTGGCGTGTAACTGAATTCCTACACGTAAAGCCTGGTAAAGGTTCAGCTTTTGTGCGTACCACGCTCAAGAGTGCCATGACAGGCAAAACTCTAGACAGAACCTTTAGGGCTGGCGAAATGCACCCGCAAGCAACCCTAGAGAAAAGCTCAATGCAACATACCTATAGAGAAGGTGAAAATTATATCTTTATGGATATGCAGAGCTTTGAAGAATCAACTTTGACTGCGGCTCAGATTGGTAGCGGTGTTAAGTACATCAAAGAAGGGCTGGAAGTTAATATCGTACGCTGGGGTGAGAGAATCATTGAAGTGGAATTACCCAACTCAATTGTCCTAGAAGTTATCGAAACCGATCCAGGGCTAAAAGGCGATACGGCTACTGGTGGTAGCAAAGCTGCTAAAGTTGAGACAGGCGCGACGATTAACGTTCCATTGTTTGTGAATGTTGGCGATCGCATCAAAATTGATACTCGCGAAGACACGTATTTGGGGCGTGAAAACTAGGTGGAATTTAGCATAGAGCAATTGCGTGAATTGGTCACGATCCTCAACCAGACGGACATCACCGAACTGACACTAGAATCGGGTGATTTGCGTTTGAGTATCCGAAAGAGCGAAAATCGCGTTGTATCATCGGTGATGCCAAGCGCTCCTGTGTCCATCTCCCCTCCCTCCGCAACAGCGATCGATTCAGCGACCCAGAATGTCGCAACCCAGAATACGGCTGCTTACACACCAACGATCGCCGATTCTCTTCCTGCTAAGAAGTTAGTGGACATCACCTCGCCAATGGTCGGCACATTTTATCGCTCTCCATCTCCTGATGATGCTCCATTCATCGAGATTGGCGATACGGTCAAAAAAGGCGGCACTGTCTGTATCATTGAGGCGATGAAGCTGATGAATGAAATTGAGTCTGAGGCTACGGGTAAAATCGTTGAGATTTTGGTAGAAAACACTCAACCCGTCGAGTATGGTCAAGTCTTAATGCGAGTCGAAGCAATTTAAAAAAAAGAGTTAGCGCTTTGCGTTAACTCTTTTTTTTGATCTAACCTTAGGAATGTATAGATATGTTAGAAACTGCACTAAGGACGGATTGCGCTTGATTGTAAACAATTGTTAAGATGGTTTCATCAAATATCAAGCAATTTCAAATTGCAAGGGGAAATCATGGAAACCAAGTTTGACTTTAGTGGCCAAGAGCTTTTCACTCCGATCGCCTTTCGTGAAGACTTTAATCGATTTGCGCGTTTAAGCGAAACTCAAGCTTGGTCGTTGTTCTTTACCGCAAGTCGCGAAGATAATGCGTTGGGATTCAGCAGAACCGCAGGCAGATTTTGGACTGGACTAATCGTAGCTGCTGTAGTTGAGTCAATCATCGGCATTGTTTTGTTTCAAGTTGCCTAAATCGAGTTTTATCTCAAATAATGCGCCCGCTTTGCGGGCGCATTATTTTTTTACGAAGATGCGCGTACATTTTTAATCAACCAGTTAAACTTGGCTTCAGCTAGTTCTAAATTACTAAGCATCGACTGACTAAACCCACCGATATGAGCTTCTAACTCATCGAGATCATATCCATATCCAAGCCGACTAACCGTACCGCGTAGCCGATCTGACAGACAGAGGCAAATCCCCCGATAAAATCGTGAAGAAAAGTTAATATCCTGTTGCAACTTTGATAATAGTTGCATCCTTGGTAATGACAATACTACTGACTCTTCTCGCGATCGCACACTGGCAAGGGGAGGACGAGTATCAATAAAAGATACCTCACCAACAATTTCACCTTCTGCGATTATGGCTAGCTCTGTTTGATTTTGTGATTCGATGGCAACACTAAAGGATCCGCTCACCACAATATAGAGCGCGTCACTAACATTACCTTCCCTAATTAATAAGCGATCGGGGGGGATTAACTCTTTCTTGCCTTTCTGCACAAACCAGTCAAGATCTCCGTTATTCAATTCACTAAAAAATAGCAAAATTTTCTTCACATTTCACCTCTGTAAAAGGATCGCAACTAGGAAACCATATTGTTACAGACTTTTTCATGAAACCAGCATCTCAATAAAAAAACTTAAGAAGAAACGCGATCGCTACAAGGTGAGTTATATAAATCTATTTTCTAAAAACTTAGGGATTTTAGCTTGCACTGATTAATTTTCGGAAAGTATAGAGACAAGTAGGCTATATCACTTGCAACGATCCCCCCAAAGATAGACAATGATGACATTCAAAAAAATTTGCAACTATATAAAGCCAAGATAATCACAAATAAATTATGAAAAACGTACTGGCTATCATTCTGGGTGGCGGTCAGGGAAGCCGACTATATCCCCTCACAAAGACCCGTGCTAAACCCGCCGTCCCCGTAGCAGGCAAATATAGATTGATCGACATTCCTGTAAGTAACTGTATTAACTCAGGCATTGAAAAAATTTACATCCTGACTCAGTTTAACTCCGCGTCACTTAACCGTCACGTTAACCAAGCCTATCGCCCCGCATCCTATTCCGACGGCTTTATTGAAATTCTCGCTGCCCAACAAACTCCCGACAGTCCAGAATGGTTTCAAGGTACGGCTGATGCCGTGCGTCGTTATGCATGGCTGCTAGAATCATGGGATGTCAGTGAGTATTTAATCTTATCTGGCGATCATCTCTACAATATGGATTACCAAAAATTTGTGGAGCATCATCGCGAAACAGGAGCCGACATTACCCTGTCAGTGCTGCCAGTCGATCAGAAAAAAGCTTCAGCCTTTGGACT
Organism: Pseudanabaena sp.; assembly: GCA_044350865.1. Lineage (GTDB taxonomy): Bacteria > Cyanobacteriota > Cyanobacteriia > Pseudanabaenales > Pseudanabaenaceae > Pseudanabaena. Next base: position 41,369 of record JBILGV010000012.1, read on the forward strand.
GCTCAAAACCGATAGTTCAGGTAAGGTGATTAATTTCCTTGAAAAGCCTAAGGGTGAAGCATTGGATAGCATGCGCGTTGATACCACTAAACTCGGTTTAGATGCGAATGAAGCTTTAGCTAATCCCTTTATTGCTTCGATGGGGATTTATGTGTTTAGCAAGCAGGCGATGCTGAAGTTGCTGACTGAAAACCCTGAATACACGGACTTTGGGAAAGAAATCATTCCTGCGGCGATTCAAAGTTTGAATGTACAAGCCTATTTATATAATGGCTACTGGGAGGATATTGGAACTATTGAGTCTTTTTACCAAGCCAATCTTGCCTTAACTCGTCATCCTGCCACAGGCTTTAATTTCTACGAAACCAAAAAACCCATCTACACGCGCGCTCGTTTTTTACCACCTAGCAAGGTAAATGATTCTAAGATTAAAGACTCGGTAATCGGTGAAGGGTGTCTCATTCTCCAAGCTGCCATTACCAACTCGGTTGTCGGTATTCGGATGCATATTGAGCCGAACTGCACAATTGAAGACACGCTGTTGATGGGCTGTGATTTTTATCAGCCTCAAGAGGAGCGTCAATCTGATCTCGAAACTAACATCGTACCGATGGGCATTGGCGAAAACACAATTATTCGTCACGCCATTATTGACAAGAATGCGCGTATTGGTAAAAACGTACAGATCATCAATAAAGATCGTGTCCAAGATATAAATCGGGAAGATCAAGGCTATTGCATTTGTAATGGCATTGTTGTTGTCGTTAAAAATGCAGTTATTCCTGATAACACCATTATCTAAATCCCAACAAGCTTTTAAAAAAGCTTGCTAAGCAAGCTTTTTTAAAAGCTTGTACATCCTTGCAATAACCTAATGGAGCCAAATAAATTGCAATTTCAAACTACTGCTCAAGAAGCCTGTTATGAAAAAGTAGTGACGTGGATGCAAGAGATATTTGAGAAATGTCCCTGCGCTCGTCAAGATGTTCCTGGAGTGGGGCTATTTATCGGATCAGCTTTAATCGAAGTGCTGGTTTTTCCTTGGGATGAAGATGATGCAATTATCAATACGCGATCATATGTGGTGGTTGGTGCGGAATTAAAACCAGATTTGATGCGGTATTTGTTGGAAGAAAATGCCAAGATGATTTTTGGCGCTTTTGGCATATCACCTGATAGTGAAATCCTCTTTGAGCATTCTATAGTTGGCTCAACTTGCGATATGAAGGAATTAGAAGCATCAGTAAAGGCGGTAATGGAAATAGCTGATGAATATGACGATCGCATTGTCGATCGCTGGGGAGGAAAGAGAGCTTTAGATCGCATACATGCGGGTACATTGTCCAGTAATGGTTGGTCGATCTAATATTTCAAATTTGTCTCAGTTTTGTCTTGATTTTATCTCGATTTTGGGATGTCCTCGATTATCTTTATAGGTAATTCTACTTATTAAAAAATCTAGTTGTAAATCTGTTAAAAAATATTGCCAAGAGTTGCCTTGAATCAGCTTTAATAAAAGGAGCGATCGCAAAAAAGCATAGGAATTCACGGTATTAATATGGGGATTGCAAGGCGACAATTCTTACAAGCAGGGCTGACCAGTCTCGTCGGCTGGCAATTTCTGAATGGCGATCGCGTGGCTCTTGCCGCCGAGCAGTATTTACAACAAGCAACGAGTTCAACACAACGTAAAAAAGCGCTGTTGATTGGAATCAATCAATATGAGGCAAAAGAGGATAGCTCATCCACCTCTTCCCAAAATGGAGCGGCAAATGGATGGCTGCCCTTACATGGTTGTGTCAATGATGTGGAGTTACAAAAGGAATTACTCATCTATCGGTTTGGATTTGCCCCGCAGGATATTGTTACCCTCACCGATCGCGATGCTACTCGTCATAACATCACTGAAGCCATCACTGAACATTTGACCGCCCAAACCTTGCCTGATGATCTAGTTTTGGTTCACTTTAGCGGACATGGTTCGCGGCTTGGTAATTACAATACGCTGGTTCCTGTTGATAGTGGTTTGCCTCAAATACAGGATATTACCGAATTAGAATGGCGCAGGGCTCTACAGGCGATCGCTACAGATAAAATTTTATGTGTGATTGATGCAGGATTTTATTATCCGAATGTATCGACAATCGGTAATTTCCGCTTGCGATCGCGGATTGGGCGCAGTGATTGGCAATTACCGCCCGAATTAGCTCTAATCGAAAAACAGGCGATCGCCACAAATACTGTTGCCAATTCTGGCACAAATCCGATTGGAGTATTCTTACAAGCTGCTTCAGGCGATATGCTGTGCGCCGATGCTCAATGGTCTGGTTTTAGTAGTGGTGCGTTTACCTACTCCTTAGTGCAGCAGATGTGGCAAATCACCCCCGCTACGACAATTCATTGGGTGATGAGTAATCTCGTCACTAATCTCGATCGCCGAATTTTACATAATGAAAATCTCTCAATTGATAAACAAATCATGGAGATGATGGAAACTAACGGGGTGAAATCCAAAGAGATTTCCACGAATACCTTTGCTTCATTGTTGCCAATCCCTGACTTTGGTGCTGATGGTGTTGTAACAAATATCAGTAACGATCGCCTTAATAACGATCGCCGTAGTGCTGATGTTTGCCTTGCGGGTTTGCCGATTGATATTTTGACTAATTACATGGCTGGTTCCATTCTCAATGTCAATAGTAATGCGAATAGTAATGTGACGGTACAACTAAAATCTCGGAATGGATTTAATGGCAAAGTTGAGGTTTTAAGCGATCGCAATAGTAATCCGAAATTAGAATCAGGGCAGTTACTCCAAGAATCTATCCGCGCCATTTCTCGCAATCTCAAATTAGCGATCGCCCTTGATGTTGGTTTGAGCAAAATTGAGCGCGTAGATGCCACTAGTGCCTTCTCGACCTTGCCAAATATGTTTGGGGTTAATGCTAATGAGCAATGTGCGGATTGTCTATTTGGTGTGCAATCAGCAAGTTATGGTTTATTTACGGTGGGACACCAGCCAATCCTTGGTTCTTTCGGCTCTGTCGGTGAGTCTGTGGGCGTTGCCATTAAACGTTTACAATGCTTTTTGGAAAGCCTTCTCGCCGCTAAGTTAATCCGTATTACCGAAAATCAAGCAGCCAGTCATCTCAATGTCCGAGCTACGATTAAAGCGATCGTTGGAATTGATGAACGTTCTGTGACGATCGCCAGCAAATCAGCCGCTCGTGCAGTACGCATTCCCGTTAACGATACTATTAACAATACCGTGCGGACTAAGCCAATTAATATTGGCGATCGCCTTGAGTGTCAGATTGAGAACTTTAGCGACCAGCCTTTATACACGAGAATTTTTTGCCTTGATCCCCGTGGCAAAGTTCTCACGCCAAATTTTATCGCCACCCCCTATTCCAACGATGGTGTAATTGCACCTTCTGAAACCCTGACGATTCCATATCCCAAAGCAATGATGAATTGGGGTGTATCTGCGCCCCAAGGCAATGTTGATGTCCAAGTCGTGATTAGTCGATCGCCTCTTTGGGAAATTGCCAAGGTACTAGAACTATCACAACGTCAGACTTCATCCATCAACGGATTGATTGCCATTCCCAATCCCTTACAAGTTGCTCAAGCACTACTTGTTGATCTCGATCGGGCAGGTAAATCTTCTAAATCCTCTGATCTTAATAGTTTTAGTAATGCTAGTGATACATGGATGTTGGACGTACAGCAATGGGCTACATTTAACTTCAGTTATCAAGTTGTTTGATTACAATTGATTCAAATATAATACGAATATAATTAGGACTTACGCAGAAAGACTTGAAAGCCTTATTCTAACGTAGGGGCAATTCATGAATTGCCCCTACGTTTGGTTGTTTTGCGTAAGTCATAATAATGCAAATCTATAAGGCAAATACGATTCAAATACAATTATGGCAAAGGCAATAATTTCTAAATTAGCTATTGGGTTCGCGACCTTGGGGGCGCTATTCAGTACAGCTTTTGCCCGTCCAGAAGCAACTAATCTCGCTGCACCGATCGCTACTCCGATTGCCACATCGAGCAGCAAATTTACTGACTATGCCACCATAGCCAAAGCACCTGTATCGGCAGGACTAAAGATTAATCAAGTTCATATCTTCCAAGGTGAAATTAATCGCAAAGGCTCGGCAGTTGGTTATCATCACCGTCCTAATGGTCAGGATAGTAATAACGCTAGATTAGTCAAGATTACGGGCTTACCAAACAATCAAGGTGTTTATGTCGGTCGTGTAGAAATTCGCAATCCCGCCAATGGTCAGTGGGTTAGTAAATCTTCGAGTTCTAGCTTTTTTCCCGATCGCTTTTCCCAAGCTCAAGTTTTAAATGAAATCCAAGGTGCTTTTGCATCGGCTAACAAATCTCAAGAACGCTGGCAAGCAATATCACCGAGTGGGCTAAAAATTGAAGGATTTTATAGCAAAAAAACAAATACAATTACCACTGCTTATCCAGTCTATCGCCGATGATTAACATCAAATTCTATGAAGATGCCGAAGGTTACTTTAAAGCTGACACAGATCCTGATTATTTATTACTAGGTCAATATTTTGAGTCAGAAATTCAGGGTATTGCCGAGGTGTGTGAAGATGTTTTAAATGAAATTAATGAGATTGAACTTGGCGATCGCACTTTAATAGAAGGTGTTGGTAATGCTTACGGACTCAAAATCACAACCCAAACTGCAACGATTTGGAGTGAATTTACGGAACTGGAATTAACTTTAGAGATTCCATTACCCGCTTTCAAACAAGCTCTAGAAGATTGCTTGAAAGCTTGTAGAGCTAACTAATTTTGCGATCGCTTTTTCCATAGACGATAGCCAATAAATGAGGCGATCGCGATCAACACACCAAAAACAACAACTTTGCTGATGGGATCAATATAAACCTCAACCAGTTTATAATTTTTGCCGAGAAAATAACCCGCATAGGTTAACAGCGTTACCCAGCCAATTGTGCCAATTGTGGAATATACAAAAAATGGAAGCAACGGCATTTTACTAATCCCTGCGGGAATGGAAATCAATGTCCGAATACCAGGAACAAGACGACCAACCAAAACTGCGGTCGATCCATGTTTTTGAAACCAATCTACGGATTTGGCAATATCTTTCTCAGAAATACCAATCCATTTGCCATAACGACTTGCCAATAATTCTAGTCTTTGCTGTCCCAGCAATAAGCCTGCATAATACCAAGGTATCGCGCCCAAAATTGTGCCAATTACCCCCGCCGCGATCGCAGGAATGACTTGGATTTGGCTGTTTGGGGATGTAGCGGTATAGCCCGCAAGCGGCATAATTAACTCTGAAGGAATTGGAGGGAATAGATTCTCCAAAAACATCAGCAAACCAATCCCCAGATAGCCGAGGGAATTCATGGTATTGGTAATCCATTCCTGCATATTGTTAGCTAAGTTAAGATAAGGTAAAGATGGTAAGTATAGCCATACATAAGTAACCTTAAACCCTAGAAATGTGGTTTGCCAATTTACGATGAACGACGTTCGGGTTTTGGGGTTTAATTATGCTGACTTACTCAACGTTTCATCGTACGGTAAAAATAGTAGCAAACTTGATTATCGCTAAGCTGAATAATGGTTATCCTGTGGATCTAGTAAGTCATGAAAAAGTCTTTTGTTAATCGCAGTTTACAAATTGCATCAGTCGTAGTGGTTTATTCGGCAATTTCTATATGGTCATCGACATCTCATGTGCAAACAGTTACTGATGCAATTACCAGCTTAAATTCGTTACTGGTGATTTTGGCGATCGCCTTTGGGCTTCCCTATTTTTGTTTCAAAGTTTTGGCTAAACTCTACACACCGCCAAAATTACGCAATTTAGATGAAACATTAAGTCGTAACTCACCCAAGGTTGGTCAAGATGATGGTGAGGCGATCGAGCAAGATTTGGAGGCTATGCAGTATCGTGGCACTCGCTACAATCCAGAAGATGTTCCCATTTCTAACAATGATGAGAATCAGTCGAGGGAGCAGTCTGTAATTAAATATCGAGGAGCCAGCACGACCAGCGATTTCGAGAAATCTTCTCAAAATCCAACGGAATCTTTTGCTTCCGAAAGAGAATCGCAAAAATCGGCAAAGCCCAAAGACAGAATTAAATATCGCGGCTCCTATGTAGATTAGTATCATCGTAGGGACAATTCATGAATTGCCCCTAAAACAACCTTCTTTTAAGTAAGTCAGTGGGATTATGAAATTTACAGCTAGTAAACGTCCGATCGCGATTACCATTCTTGTCAGTATCATGATTGGGACAAGTGCTTTGTTAATTGGCGATCGCCTACTTAATTTTTATATCTATCGGTTACTCGAAGGTAATGTCCCGATCGCTGATAGTAGTTCGATTAACTTGCAATTAGTCTCAGGAATGGCTTTCTTAGGTTTTGGGATAGTTCCGATTTTATTGGCAGTTGGATTATGGCATTTGAAATCTTGGGCAAGAGTTTTGAGTATTTTTATGTTTAGCTCAATCCTGTTCCCTGCGATCGCCACATATTTAAATTGGATCTCGCCACCATCAGCAACAAAACTCTTAACAATTCCTACGGTTTTCGATGATGTGTTTAGTGTTGATCAAGGTGAACCGATCTCACGATTGATGATGTTAAATCCTTACATAGTGGTTAGCAGCGCGATCGCCTTGGTGATTTTACTAACCCCTGCGATCGGTAAAACATTTCGCCGTCATTCATAAAAATTACATTTATCTTCTTCCCCCTTTTTAAGGGGGATTGAGGGGGATCTCTTAGAAGTTTTTGACCTTAGAAACTAATTCTTAAGGAGAATCTTTACGGTTTGGCAATTGACCACTTTTGAGAACATCAATAACAGCCGTGTGGCGTTTGAGATCATTTTGGACTTGTTCATAAACTTGGCGATCGCAACCCTTTAGCCCAATCACTCCATAGAGGCGCACATTACCAACCCGCCCCTTGAGAGCATGTTCTCCAAAATCAACCACCTCAATCTCATCTTTGACAATCTCATAAAGAGCGTCTGTAATCACAATATCTGTACCCAGATCCTTGGTCATTCCTTCTACACGACTAGCGACATTGACCGCATCACCAATTACGGCATATTCAAGGCGACGCGCTGAGCCGATATTACCGACTGTGATCTCTCCATAATTAATGCCAATACCGTTGGAGAACGGAATTTTATTTTCACTTTGCCATACTTGACGTAGTTCCATTAAAGCTGATCGCATATTCAACGCAGCCTTAACCGCATTCATCGCATCGTTTTTTTCACCACGCGATACGGGTGAACCGAATTCCGCCATGATTGCATCACCGATAAACTTATCAATTGTGCCTTGACATTCTAAAATCGCATCGACCATACCGCCCAAATAGGTATTCAATTGTTGAATCAATAACTTAGCAGGTAGACGACTAGAGAGAGTCGTAAAACCGCGTATGTCGGAAAAGAGAACGGCGGCTCTGATGGTGCGTCCTTCTAATAAATCACGAAAATCTTCGGGCTGATTCATGATCTCTTCGACAACTGGCGCAGCTACATAACGCTCCAGAGTAAGACGCATCAGCAGTTTTTGCTTTTCCGCAGCAAGTTTTTCTATTTGAGCCGTGATTGCACCTGTGGCTAATAATGCAATTCCATTTAATCCGATCGCGATCGCTGGTATAGCAATCGGAAAAATCGTGCTGGTATAAATAAAGCTAACGTAGCCAATCCCAAACCAAGCGATCGCGATACCAAAGGAAGTTAAAATTTGGATATAGGGACTCTTGATTAAGCAAAGCAAAATTCCTGATATTCCCACCAATAGAAGGACAAAACCGCCCTGATATGTCGGTGTGGGGAATAAATCACCCATACTTTTATTTTGCATGAGCGTAGCGATTGCATTAGCATGAATCTCAATTCCCGCCATGCGTCCCATCGCTGAGTTTTGAATATCCTGTTTTGAAGCCGCCGTTGCACCAATCAAGACAATCTTATCTTTAAAAAATTTACCGCCCTGAAGCTGCTCACTATTCCAATTTTCAGGATCAATCACATAATAAAAAGGAATCTGTTGCTGGGCATTTGTCCAAGTATCAGCTCCTCCAAAGAAATAAATACCATCACCCTTAGTTGGAGGATAAGTAATTTTGGCAACATTGAGAATGGATTCGGCAAAGGTGGGAATTATTGGTAAACCACTGTCTGGTGGTGGTTGTACTCCTGAACGATGGATATTAGTTGTGACTTCAGGTTGAAAATTAATCAGTCCTAAGGTGTTCGGCTTAATTTTGAAAATTGCGTCGGGAGAAGCAAGTTGCAGAATATTTGCCTCCCCAAGTTGGGTCATTTCGTAGCTGGCGGCAAATACCGCCCGATCTCCATATTTGGTAATTGCTTTCTGGAATTTGTCATCATCGACAGCGCCATGATCGCCAGGAGTCACGAACAAAATATCAAAGGCAACTACTTTTGCACCTGCTTTGACTAACTTTTCTAGCACTTGGGCATAGACCACCCGCTTCCATGTGGTTGTGCGAAATGGTTCTAAAAATGGTCGTTTTTTGGGATCATAAAATTCGCCTTGACGCAGGGACAAGTCATCGATCGCTAAGATGACAATATCTTTGGGCGGAGTAATCGAACCGCGCCAATAAAAAAATGCTGATTGGGTTTGACGTTCAAGATTCTGCACTTCATTTAGTTTTAAGCCTGTGGCGATCGCGCTCAGAGATGCGATCGCGGCGATCAATGCATAACTGATTGATTTAGGACTTAACAAAGACTTAAATTTTTTTTGCAGAACCTCTTTGTTCATAACTTTCCTTTGGTAAATCAAAATCTTATCCCAAAAACGAACCAAGAAATTTTCTAACCATAGAGGTAAGTAGAGGCAATTCATGAATTGCCTCTACTTGGGACTTTTGCGTAAGCTCTAAAAATCTCTTGATTCATTTGTGAACGTAAAGCGCTGTAAAGCTTCAATAGGCTGTAAAAGCGATACAATTGGCTACACAAGTATTAGGAGTTATTGGTGTCAGAGTCTTTATTTGATCAGGCAAGCGAACGACTTGCTGATGCGATCGCCCATGTCAATATTTCCGATGATGCGATCGAGCGTCTTAAATCACCGAAGGCAAGTTTACAGGTTTCGATTTCTGTGAGAATGGATAATGGAACCTTAAAAGTCTTTCAGGGTTATCGGGTGCGCTACAACGATTTGCGAGGACCAACCAAGGGCGGAATTCGCTTCTATCCCAATGTGAATATGGATGAAGTCACATCCTTAGCATTTTGGATGACCTTTAAATGTGCGGCGGTGAATCTGCCATTTGGTGGCGCAAAAGGTGGTGTGGCGGTCGATCCTAAACAACTATCAAAGTTTGAATTGGAACGTCTCAGTCGTGGTTACATTGATGCGATCGCCGATTTTATGGGAGCAGATGTGGATATCCCTGCGCCCGATGTGCAGACTAACGCCACGATTATGGGTTGGATGGTTGATGAATATAGCAATATTCAACGTAAGCTCTGCCCTGCGGCAATTACAGGTAAACCATTAGCGATGGGTGGCAGTCTGGGGCGCGAAACTGCTACAGGATTGGGTGCATTTTTTGCGATCGAGACATTATTGCCCTTGTTAAAAATGCAGCGTGAACAGACAACTGTAGCCGTGCAGGGATTTGGAAATGTGGGATCAGCGATCGCCGATCTGCTCAGTCAGGCGGGTTACAAAGTTGTCGCTGTCAGCGATTCTAAGGGAGGAATTTATGCTGAACAGGGGCTAGATATACCAAGCATTATTAGTTACAAAAATTCCACGCGCAAATTTCAGGCGGTCTATTGTCAGGACTCAGTATGCAACCTGATTGAACATCAAACGATTACCAATGAAGAATTACTGAAACTGGATGTTGATATCCTGATTCCTGCGGCGCTAGAAAATCAAATTACGGCTGCCAATGCCCATGAAATCCGTGCTAAGCATATTTTCGAGGTTGCCAATGGTCCTGTGACTCCTGCGGCGGATGCAATTTTGGAAAAAATGGGAATCATGGTTTTTCCCGATATTTTAATCAATGCAGGTGGTGTCACGGTCAGTTATTTTGAATGGGTACAGAACCGTAGTGGTTTGTATTGGACGATCTCTGAGATAAACGATCGCCTTCAACAAAGCATGGTTGCCGAAACCATCAGGATTTGGGAAATTGCCCAACACAAACAAATCTCAGTACGAACGGCGGCTTATGTCCATGCCCTCACTCGACTTAGTGAAGCGATCGAGGCAAAGGGTACAAGTACTTACTACGCCAAGTAGTTATGGCAATAAAAAACGTAGTGGCAATTCATGAATTGCCACTACGTTTTTTATTGCTGTAATTTCTAAAACAGACTTAATGGGTAATTAATGGTAGGTTAAAAAATAATTCATACTAAAGACAGTTGCAAAACAAGCAAGTAAGTAGAATTACTCAACTCCCTATCCAGAGAAAGCATCTCTATGTATCGATTTCAGGTAAAAGCTCCCACTCAAAGTGGCGAAATGATTGGCTTAGTTGGTTCGACTCCGCAATTGGGATTGTGGAATATCAAGAAATATTTGCCATTGCAGACATCTGGCGATCGCTATCCCATTTGGTGGCTAGATCTCGAAATTGATGCTTTGAACTTATCTGATGACTTATCTGATGTAGGACAAGAAAATGAGTCTAAGCTCGAATATAAGTATGTGCGAATTGACGCAAATGGCAACATAGAATGGGAATCTGAGAGTGTTGTAAATCGCTGGGTTCCTATAGAAAGCGACTATCTCTCTCCACAAAAGCCGACAGTGATCGTTGATGATGGCGCGTTTGGAGTGATTAATCCTTTTCCTTACGGATATCTTGAACAGGCGATCGCTTCTACACCTACCCAACAAAATTCTTCTGCTCACAATGGCAAGAAAGTATTAGTAATTGGTAGCTCGGTGGCGATGGGCTGTAGTGCATGGTTGCTCAAGGGTTGGGCGAGTCATTTGGAGACAGCATTACAAGAAAAATACGGGCATACCTTAATCAACCGATCGCAATTAGGGGCAAATGTCACCAGTACGATTGAGCGCTTTGCTTCAGTGGTCGTTCCCGAAAAGCCTGATATTGTCGTGATTGCACTCTCATTAGGAAATGAGGGTTTAGCCTATTGTCGCCCCCACGATCGCCGTGCTGTCCAACGCCGTTTTGAGAGTGGCTTGCTGCAACTGATTAAAATGACTCAAGATATTGGAGCAGTCCCAATTATCGGTGGACTATACCCCCACAACGACTATACCCCAGAGCATAATTGGCTATTGCGCGATACCCATGCACGAATGCTCGTATGGGGTGTAGATATGCTCGATTGGCTAGATGTTTTAGACAATGGTTCTGGCAATTGGAAGTCAGGAATATGGCTAGATGTCGCCCATCCCAATACTCTTGGACATAAGTTGATGTTTGAGGCGATCGCTTTGGAGCGGTTTCAGAAAGCCCCAGTAGCACCTATTTCCGCATTGCTATCTAATCCAAAGAATGGTGAAATTCCAGTCTATGTAGACAAATATGGATTTCAAGTTTTTGCTTCCCCCGCCACCCAAACATTGCGGATTATTAACAATTCCCAATATCCCTACAATATCACTCCCACTTGGAAGGTGTTACAAGCCGCATTAAGGCTCAAAGCCGAATTAAATTTTGGAACCTATATCGCCAAAAACGATGAATTAGGAACATTGCCATTATTAGCTGTTGGTGTTGATGGCGCAATTGAGAATACGGTTACAATTCCTGTTGGCGCTAAATTGGAATATGGATCGGCTCTCAAATATTTTTCCCCAAAAAATTCGGAGATTCTTTACTACGATGGACATTTAGGAGTTCTCAAGGAAGGCGATCGCACAATTCGGATTATCAATGAGTCTGACGAAGAATACAATATTCATCCGATGTGGAAAGAAATACGGGCTGCACTTGCCGCCATGCCATCGGGTGTTTATATCGATGAGGCGAATCCAGAAGCGCCATTTCGGACGATGATGATCGGCGATCGCGGTTTGGAAAGTCGGGTCAAAGCCCCTGTCAAATCAACGATGGTTCTCAAATACAAATGTAAATTATCAGAGATTAATCGCATTGCCATTTTACCGTTAGGCGATCGCTGTGCAGCACGGATGTTGCTCTATAAAATGGAATTTGATGGACCTGCATTTCCCTTTGACTTAACGCGATCGACTAATTTAGGCGATGTCGCGGATTTAGTCGTCAATGACTTCAAGGATATGTGGAATCCTGCCTATTTACATTACAACTCACAGGAGAGAAGGATCTATCACTCTAAATGGTCTGGACTATCGTTTGCCCATGAAGTTGAGGATTCGGAAGATCCGATCAACAATATGCAGCCGATATTTGAGAGGATGCGAACTCGTTATTCGGCAAGAGCAAAACGATTTTTATATACCCTCGATCATGCCGATGAGATTCTATTTGTGCGTACTGGTGTCACTAATCGCGGCTATGTCGAAGATTTAATTGAGAAATTAAAGATTAAGTGCAAAGGTAAGCCCTTTCGAGTTTTGCTGATTTCCAAGCAAACATCGGATGAGTTTGTGAATATTCCCTATTTAATCCATTACGATCTGCATTTCAGTCCCGACTGGATGTATGACAGCCAAGATTATTGGATGGAATGTACTAAAACGATGAAGGAGATTCTCGAATCTCTGGATGTTTCTAGCCAAAATTTGTTCTGGTGTCCACCTAATCCTTAAACCAGAAACCAACCAAACGTAGGGGCAATTCATGAATTGCCCCTACGTTGTTTCTGATCCGTAACAGTTTTAATTTTTTATTGATTAACTGACGATCGCTCTTAAATATTTGGGTAGCTTATTTTTAACAAGCTGGGATGTTGCCTTATGAGAAGCCCATTTAAAAAAGCAGAGGATCGGCAATTTGAGTCTGAACCATATGAAGTTCCAGATGATTTGGCGATCGCTGATTTCAGTAATCAAGAGGCTCCGATTATCAATTTAGTCAATAAACTTCTTACTCAAGCTTTAATTAAAGAAGCTCCAGAAATATTAATTGAACCGTTGGAAAACCAACTTCGGGTGAGGTTTCGGATTGATGGCATGTTGCAAGATTTTGAGCCACAGTTACCACCCCAAATCGCTGGAGCGCTAATCAACCGTTGCAAAATCATCGCCGATTTAGATATTGCAAAACATAAAATCCCTCAATTTGGTAAATTTCAACGCCTATTCAAAAATCGGAGAATTAATTTCCATATTAATACTTTGCCGATCGCCACTGGCGAAAAAGTTGCGATCAAAATATTCGATAACGTCACGGTGCGGAAATTCATGGATTCTGTGATTGTCGATGCGCGTATTCGATTGATCGCTGAGAATTTATGCAGCCAGCGATCGCGCTACAAAGGAGGAGTTATTGGCTTTTAAACTCGATCCCAAAACTGAGCCGATCTGTTATCGCGCCAAAATTTTCGATCCCATAATACAAGGCGATCGCTACTGCGGTGAATGTAAGGGAACGGGTTATTATCAACGCCACATTAATGCCTTTGAAATTATGCCAATTACCGATGATTTGCGGAGCGAAATTGCCAAAGGGACAGCACCAATTCAAATCAGACAAATGGCGATCGATGCTGGTATGCAAACACTTTTAGCCTATAGTCACGATTTACTTAAACAGGGTTACACCAGCTTAGGGGATATTGCGCGGATGGTGACAGATACGGCTTTACCAGAAGAGAAAGAATTTAACACAAGTCAACTTACTTCTACTTCTAGTGAAAATCTTGATTCCATCAGTTCAGTTGCAAATCTTGGAATTAGGAATTTCGATCCTGAAGAAATATTTTTGAGCATTGTTGACACTTTAGATCTACTAGATTTCTCGAATCGCGAACTTATTGCCAAGGCGGGGATGGATATCGAAATTTTTGCGAGTTACCAATATATGCGAGAGCAATTACTTGACCTACTTCAAAAATCGGGCATAACTTGTATTGAAACCGTTGGTAAAACTTTCGACCCCAATATTCACGAACTAGTTAAGAAGAAAAACACGGTTAATAACCATCCCACAAACACAATTCTGACTCAGTTTAAGCGAGGTTATATGTTAGGCGATCGCGTTCTCCGCCGCGCTGAAGTTGAGGTAGCTGTGTCTCTAATTTAGAATCAATAACTAAGACAGATTAGCAATACCTGAAATTAGTCCTTGACAGACGTTGGTGAGAAATTCTAAATCTAGAGTCTCTAAGCGATCGCTACTTTTGTGATAATGAGGATTTCGCATATTTGCGGTATCTGTCACCATCAAAGCTTTGTAACCAGCATCCCAAAAGGGTGCATGATCACTGCGACGAGTATCAGGTATCATCAAGCCACGCCAACCTGCGGGCAGCCATTCACAGGGGACAGTTGATTTTATGTGATGTTGTAAATGGATTAGATCGGGAATTGTGGGGATACTGCCGATTAAGCCAACAAAGTCGCCTGTGTTGGGATAGAACTTATCTAAGCCCTTGGGATATCGCTGCGAATTGGGAGTGCGATCGCAATAACCTAGCATCTCTAACGAAATCATTAGGCGCAATTTTTGCTTGTCTTGCTTGAGTTGCTGGACATAGGCGGCACTTCCACACAAGCCATATTCTTCCATATCAAAAGCAATTAACTGAACAGGATATTTAATGGGATTTATCGAAAGATATTCGGCAAGTTCTAACAGTACAGCAACGCCTGAGCCATTATCATCAGCACCAACACAGCCAGCAACCGTATCATAATGTGCGCCAATGATGATCGGCGATCGCTCTCGACTAGAATTAGCAGCAATATGCAAAATCAAGTTCTGATGCTTATTGCCATTGACTTCAAACTCATGGGTGACTACTTCACCAAATTTGGCAAAGTGCGATCGGATATATTCACGCGCAAATAAATGTCCTGCTGAGGCATAGTAAGGATTGCGCTCAATGACTAATTTTTCCAGATATTCGAGTAATCGCGATCGTAGATTGTGCATGACTCAAATCAGGAAGTTGTGACTTTTGAGTTAATATTAGAGAGAAAGCTACTATAGCGATTTTCCCATAAAAACTTACATAATCCCTTAATATGTCCACACCTGAAGCTCTCAAAGAAAAATTTGTAGCGATCGCTGGCAAGCGTGAATTATTAGTGCAACTGTCGCTCAAAGATAATTTGGGTACATTGAGCATTGATGTCATTCAAGCCTTAGAAGAACTTGATGATCTCCTCATTGAAATCAGAAAGATCTTTCCTGATTGGCAACAGGGCTAGAAGGGACTAGATAACAATGGCTCCAAAACTAACTGCATTCCATTCTAAAGTTAATGTCCAGCGTCAAGTTAAAATTCCCATGCGCGATCGCCTGAACTTGACGGCGGATATTTATCGACCAAAAGGAATTGATACCGCTCTACCTGTGTTATTAATGCGTCTGCCCTATGGTCGAGCGATCGCTTCTACCTGCACTTACGCTCATCCTAGCTGGTACGCCAATCAGGGCTATATAGTCGTTATTCAAGATGTGCGCGGTTGTGGCACTTCGGAAGGTGATTTTTATCCATTTCGGAATGAGTATGATGATGGATTTGATACGGTCAAATGGTGTGCGAAGGAGCTAGAAGGCTGTAACGGTAAGGTGGGAATGTATGGGTTTTCCTATCAGGGTGTAACTCAATTTCAAGCCGCAGTGCAGCAACCAGAAGGGTTAGTGACAATATGTCCGAGCATGGCAACGGCAGATTTGTATCATGGCTGGTTTTATTTTGGTGGTGCGGTTTGTTTAGATTTTGATTTAAATTGGGCTTTGCAATTGGCGCAAAATCACGCATGGTATTTAAAACAAGAGCCACAAGCCACATCTCTTTTTGAGGCGCAAAAACAATCTGCAAAATGGTTGGAATCTGCCCCATTGAGCGAAATAAGATTATTTAAAGAGCAATCCCAAGATCAATTCCAAGATCAAGCCAAAAATCAAGCATTCGGACAGTTCTTTTTTGATTGGATTGGGAATCAGCAAGCCGATGATGAATATTGGCAGAAACTAAATCCTCTCAGCTATTTCGATCGCTTTGATTTACCCGCGTTACATATTGCGGGATGGGCAGATATTTTTATTGAGGCGACGATTAACACTTATCATCAAGCTAAATTAGCGACTAAGAAACCCCAACATCTGATCGTTGCACCTTGGCAGCATCTGCCTTGGCTACCGAAAGTCGGAGAAATAGATTTTGGTGAAGCTGCGGTTTCTAAAATCGATCAACTACAGATTGATTGGTTTGATTTTTGGCTTAAAGGAATTGAGAATGGAATCAGCGATCGCGCTCCTGTACAGCTTTTTCTAATGGAAAAAAATCATTGGCTAGATCTTCCCGAATTCCCAAAAAATCCAATTACTCAAGATTTTTATCTCGCATCCCAAAAGCAACTAAAATCCCAATCACCAATCACCAATTCCCCCACTAATCACCCCAGCAATCAAGAATTACCCGATATTTACGTCTACGATCCGCGCAATCCTAACTCTTCTACAGCCTATGGATTTTACGATCAACGTCATCTGCATCAAAGATGGGATGTGTTGGTATATCAAAGTGATGAATTAGAAGATGATTTAGCGATCGCAGGTATTCCTGAATTTATCCTCTATGCCGCAACCACAGCCCCTGACACCGATTGGGTAATTAAGCTTTTAGATATTTATCCCGATGGCAAGCAAATGTTGGTGACGATGGGAGTTTTACGCGCAAAATACCGTAAATCATGGACTGAGACTGAATGGATAGAATCTGATGTGGTGAATGAATATCGGATTAAACTGCGCCCAACCTGTCAAAATTTTGCGCGAGGGCATCGTCTTGGTATCGCGATCGCTAGTTCCGCTTTTCCTGCGATCGAGAGACATTCTAATACCAAAAAATCTCCATCAGAAGCGACAGTCAGTGATTTTGTGGAGGCAACACAGCAAATTTTTTATAGTGCTGAATATCCATCTCACTTGAAGTTACCGATTTTCACTTAAATAAAGCGTCCAACTGCAAGGATATTGGAGTTCATTATGCTTTCCTTGGAGCATCATCCAAATACTTTGGCGTGTCCAAAAATATGAGATAACGACAAAGTGACCTTCGGGTATTTCAACCTTTTTGAATAAACTCAGATCGGCAACTCTTACTTCAAGTGGTTCATCTGAACCGCGCACTGTTACTAGAGTGTGATATTCACTAAAGGATTTTAAATATTTATCTGGTAAAACAAATAGAGCATAAACATTATGTTCACCTCGCCAAGGCTCGACAACGACCCTAGCAGGATTGGCTTTATAAATTTTAGCGTCAACAGCGATTTCTTTGCGATCAATACAGGGAATAGATGATATGTCAGTAAATATAAAACCTGTGCCTATCCATAAAACCAATAGCAATAGAATCGAACTAGTTATCCAAACTCCTACCTGAAAATTCTGTTCTCTTAAGTTTTTGTTTCTAGATTTCATGGGCTAAATTTTTTGCTAGTTCTATTGGCATCTGTCAAGGTTGATTAATGTCAAAGCGATCGCATCGACATATTGTTGTAACTGCTTGGTTGGGAGATTGCCATTGTTAATCATAATACTGAAAATGACTTCGCGATAATTTTTTGGATTTGCATATCCAGATAGAGCGATCGCCCCTGTTAATGTCCCAGTTTTGGCTTGAATCAGTCCTTGAGCATCTGTATCTTTAAAGCGGTTCCTCAATGAGCCGTTAACCCCTGCGATCGGTAAAGATTTACGAAAATATGGGGCAGTATCGCGATCGCGATCAACGACCTGCAAAAATTGGGCGATCGCTCTTGGCTTAGCGAGATTATGGCGTGATAGTCCTGAACCATCGGCAAGTAATACATCGTCAGCAGCAATATTCACTGATTTTAAATATGCATTGATGGCAGATAGTCCACCGTTTTCATCATTTAGAGCCACTAACTGATGGAAATTAATTCCTAAAGGCTTAGTTAATAAATTGCCATAAAATTCTTCACCTAAAGCTCTCAGTAATAATTCAGCGTAGAGGTTATTACTATCTTTATTCGTGGTAACGACTAGTTGCGAAATCGGTGGTGAATTGACATTAGCTAGTTGGGTTAGATATTTTGGCTTTTGCGGAGCGATCGCGATTTCAATTCCTTGGCTGATAAGTTCGCGCCGTAATAAATCGACGAAATTAGCTTCAGGATCGGGAACTGCTACGCCGCCATCTTCAGGCTCGGCTTTTTCGGAAATTCGCCCACTTATAATTAATTTTTTCTGTCCATAGGGACGCACAATCTTTAATTCATGGTCTGGCAAGTTATATAGAGCCGCATCATCAGTGACCGTAATTGCAGTGTTTTCTACCAGCCAGTCACTAGCCAAGGCAGGAGTTTCCCATTCAAAAATTGCGCGATCACCAACTTTGCTTGGTCGAACTGTCCAATTTAGAGAATTTTCATTAATTGTAAATGGCGAAGCGATCGCGGCGTAATATTCTTGTAAATCTTGCCATTCCCAACTTCCAACCAGTCCTGTCCCTTTGCGAATTGTCGTTGCCCCAATTCCACCATTAATGCGTTTGATTCCTTTGTTTTTAAGCTGAGTGACGAGAGATTTTAAACCCGTTGCGGAACTAAAACTGGGATCACCCGCACCAAAAAGCCATAGTCCATTGTTGATTTCTCCTTGCGGGGTCTGTCGTTCAGCTAGTAATTGCGTATGAAATTGATGATTAGCACCCAAATTTTTTAAAGCGATCGCCGTGGTGAATAATTTCACATTGGACGCAGGGATAAAATAGCGATCGCCATCAAGATTAGCTAAAACTTGGGGATTTGGGTCATTAGTTTGCACAAATACGCCCACTCGCGCTGCTTGCAATTTTGGCGATTGGGCAATCTTGGTGATTTCCTGTTGTAATTGAGCGGGGCAGATGCGGTCATTTGCGCGATCATTTGCGTAAACAGGAAATGTCGTGGTCAGTGAAACAACAAATAAAAAAACACGAACAAGCTTGCCTGACATGAAAAGTTTTATAAAATCCATAAATAAATCGTATGTTCCCGATCGCCATCTTGTCTTTTTTCGATAACCTTTTCGGTTTGAGTAGGAGGTAAATCTCCTAAATCATACTCATAAGAAACGATTCGCGTTCCCGCCTTTAATTTCGGCAGAATTTCTGAACGCACCCGTAAATTTACTTTTGGTAGTAAATACAGAGTAACTACGGTAGCATCACGCAAATCTGCTTTAAAAAAATCCTGTTGAATAAATTTAATGCGATCGCGAATTTCTGGAGTTTTGGCGATCGCTGCATTTAACTCTAAATTAGAGTCCCGAATTAATTCGGGATCAATCTCAATACCGATCGCCTTGGCTCCAAATTTTTGGGCGGCTGCGATCGGTATCCGACCGTCACCACTACCAAGATCATAAATAAGATCGTTTGTTTGCACCTTTGCCATTGTCAACATTTTCGAGACAATTTCATGGGGAGTTTGTAAATGGGGTGCATCGGGAGTCCGTTCTGGTTCAATAGCTCTAGGATCGTTGTTTGGGCTTGCGGAGATTGAGGGATTGACCAAAGATGGTTTGGCTGGTTCAGGACTAAAATTACAGGCTATTGAGGTTGATAGAGCGATCGCCGCAATCAATACAAACCGTAATATATATCGCCGGAAATTTCTCATGCAGAGAATCCCAATTTTTGTAACACTGCTGACTGGGATTCGGGTTGCTGACTATAGGCAAAACCCCAAGGTATTTCCTCTGTTAATAAAGGCAACAAACTATCTAAAGCATAGGGACTACCATAGACAACTATTGCTTCTAACTTATGCTTAGCGACTAATTCTGTTACTAAAAATTGGGTCTTTTCATGCAAATTGGTGTTGCCACGAAATGGATTGCCACGACTGAAGATTTGAATAAAGATGTTCGAGAAGCGCTCTAAGTTGAGATTTTCCAACGTCAATCCGTCCGCCACAATGCGAGTGTAAGCATGATTTTTGGCATGATTTTTTGGCAATAATACCGCAGGCGATCGCAAGTTCAGAAATTCATCACAAGTCAGGGGATCATCTACTATCAGGAGATTGAGATAATTTGCCGCAATTTGTTTGGGATTATCGCCAGATTGTAAATTTGG
>JBILGV010000083.1:0-21061 GCA_044350865.1 Pseudanabaena sp.
TAGGATATTTGGCATTATCTAAATCTACTCAAATAGCTAACAGCTAAAAGCCAATAGCTAACAGCCTCAATTCAACATTTTCTACAACAATCCAACACCATGCTGAAATTTCTCAATAAAGTTGGTGCATACACCAAAGATGCTATTCAAGCAGCCAAGTATATCGGACAGGGTATGTCGGTGACGTTTGACCATATGCGCCGCCGTCCGATCACCGTCCAATATCCTTACGAAAAGTTGATCCCTTCCGAGCGTTTCCGTGGACGCATTCACTTTGAGTTTGATAAGTGCATCTCCTGTGAAGTCTGTGTGCGCGTATGTCCGATTAACTTGCCTGTAGTCGATTGGACATTTAATACAGCAATCAAGAAAAAGGAACTCAAGAGTTACAGCATTGACTTCGGAGTATGTATCTTTTGTGGTAACTGTGTGGAATACTGCCCCACCAATGCTCTATCGATGACCGAAGAATATGACCTCTCCACCTTCGATCGCCACGAATTAAACTTTGATAGCGTTGCGCTTGGACGGATGCCCACCAAGGTTACTGAAGATCCTTTTGTCACCCCGATTCGGGAGCTTGCTTATTTGCCCAAGGGTGTAATCGAAGGACATGAAGCGCCTCATACAGCAAGACGTGCGGGCTTGCGTCCTGAAGAAATTGCCGAAGCTGCTGCCGAAAATAAATAATAGATAAGA
Organism: Pseudanabaena sp.; assembly: GCA_044350865.1. GTDB lineage: Bacteria > Cyanobacteriota > Cyanobacteriia > Pseudanabaenales > Pseudanabaenaceae > Pseudanabaena. The sequence continues at coordinate 700 of JBILGV010000083.1, forward strand.
AAATTTATGATTAACAATATTGGTTTGGGCGAAGGTTCACAAACCGTATCCCTAGTTGTGTTAACAGCGATGCTAATTGCTTCGGCGATGGGTGTGGTGCTGTTGCAAAATATCGTTTATGCAGCATTTTTACTGGGCGCAACTTTTATCAGTGTCGCGGGTTTGTATGTGTTGCTAAATGCCGATTTTGTCGCGGCAGCGCAAGTCTTGATCTATGTCGGTGCTGTAAATATCTTGATCTTGTTTGCGATCATGTTGGTCAATAAGCGTCAAGATTACCAAGATGTCAAATATGGCGCTTTACGCAGTGTCGTTACAGGCGTGGTCTGTTTAGGACTATTTGCGCTCTTAGGTGTCACTGTCACTTCTACAAATTGGGCGATCGCGCCGAGCATCGCTAAATTACCATCGACAATGGTGGTTATCGGTCAGCATTTCTTCAGCGATTATTTACTCCCCTTTGAATTGGCTTCAGTTTTATTACTGGTGGCGCTAATTGGAGCGATTGTGCTAGCTCGCCGTGAACTTGTGCCTGAACCAGTCCAAGTCGGTCAAGCACCATCGGAAGACACACTTGAGTTATTAGAAAAGCCAAAAGAGCAACTTGTTGCTTCTAAGTAAGTTCATTAAGCCCTCACCCCTAGCCCCTCTCCCGCAGGAGAGGGGGACAAGAAAATAATCGTAAACAGATATGTCTTTAGAACCTTTTTTGATTATCGCCGCCGCGCTGTTTTGTATTGGCATTTATGGCTTGATTACCAGTCGTAATGCTGTGCGCGTACTGATGTCTGTGGAATTGATGTTAAATGCTGTCAATATAAATCTGATGGCTTTCTCGAATTATCTCGATTCCGCAAGTATTCGCGGTCAAGTATTTACAATTTTTGTAATTTCGATCGCTGCTGCTGAAGCCGCCGTTGGTCTGGCGATCGTGCTGTCGATTTATCGCAGTCGCGACACCGTGGATATGGAGCAGTTTAATTTACTGCGTTGGTAATTACTTCAGAACAAATAGCGATCGCCTTATATACGATCATGTAACTATTGGCGATCGCTAATTCCCACATTCCTAATCAATAACTTCAATACCTTAGAGCCATGTCAACCATTCACGACTATCAAGATCCTGTAGCCAAACTGATTAATTTACAGGAAAAGACAAGATGGGATGACAAGCATTGGCTAGACTATGCAAGTCAATTTGGTCTAAGCGTAGCCGATTTGCCTGAACTGAGCCGACTTATTGCCGATGACGAACTTGTGGATGCTGATGGTGAATTAATATTCTGTGAAATTCATGTCTTAAGAGCCTTAGTTCAGATCGCTCCAGAAGAAGGCGTTAAACTCTATATCGCTCAATTACAAAAGTTTCCCGAAGATGATTGGCTCCATGAAGAAGTTGATGGAATTAGTCGCAATGCTGGAGCGATCGCGATCGAGCCATTTAGTAAAATGCTTACAGATCCTAATCAAGATGAACGATTGCGAGTGACATTTGCTAATGGATTGGAGGAAATTGGGAAAACTTATCCAGAATCTCGTGATGCTTGTGTCAAGGCTTTGATGGGACAATTACAGAATTATCATGTTCAGGATGGGGACTATCTCAATTCAGTATTGGTGAGCAATCTCATTCAATTAAAAGCTGTAGAAGCGGTAAATCTAATAGAGGAAGTATTTACCAATCGTGAGCTTGATGAGTGGTGTACAGGATCTTGGGCAGAAGCACAGGTATCTCTGGGGCTAAAACAAGAGTCAGATTTTTCACCTGAGGAGTTAGCTCCGAAGCTTCCAAAAAATATGCGCGTAATTCGTGAAATAATTGATAATTTGGCTAAGCTCGGTGATATTGAAGAAAAGGAAAAGCGATCGCTTACACCTAAAAAACCTGCTGCCAAAGGATTTGGTTCAAATAAAAACAAAAAGAAAAAATCTTAATTGAGCCAAACATGGGTGAAAAGCCAAAACCAAATCCTATAGAAATTCCTTTAGAAAAAATTGTTCAGAAACTTTGGGGACAACGTAGTTTCAGATTTTTATTTGTAGGAGTATTACTAACCTTACTAAATATTCTTTTAATTGTCGTTTTAGTGGATATTTTTAATTTAAATACACCGCTATTGTGATCGCTTGGCAATGCATGTGTGACCGAGATTTGCGTGTTAATAAGTTTCTTTTGCTATCGTCAATTTGTTGGTAAGTATATTTCCTCAACAGGCTGTAAGGTTAATAAATAAGTTTTTTGTCGAAATTTTACCGATCAAGAAAGCTATATACTTATGTATTAAGAAGATTGATAATAGTGAAAAATATAAGAGATCTACCAAAATATGTCAACTAGTTCGCCTCATATTGCCATCGTATTGACTGGAACTATTGTTCCAAATGTGACTATAAATTCTAGACATAATAATGCTGAGAAACGAAGGAAAGAGTATTTAGAATGTATTTGTTTCTACACCAAATTTTCTAAGGTGTATTTTTTGGAAAACTCCTCATATCCGCTTGATGATGATGATGAATTTAAGAACATTCCCAATTTAATTATTAGGAAATTTCCTCCGTCTTCATTTCCAGAAAAGGGGAAAGGATTTCAAGAATTTGAGATGTTGGATGGATGGCTCAAATCCGAAACCGACTCGATTGATTATTTTATCAAGGTTACTGGCAGATACTTATATCCACAATTTCATAAGATATGGGCAGAGTGTCAACAAAATATGGACAAACAAATAATAATTAATCAATATTTATTTGCCCAAGCTGGGGTCGAACTGTTTTTTACTACGGTAAACTTTTACAAGCAAAATTTTATTGAGCTTTATCAAGAATCTGACGATAGAAGGGGGGTAAATATAGATATGTGTGTATATCAAAAACTAAAGTATTTACCTAAGAAAAATTTTGCAAGATTTTATAGTGACACAAGATGTGTTGGCATAGCAGGAGATAGTGCAAAACAAATGCAGAGTCAAATTGGTGACACTTTAAATTATTTAATTAGAAAATTCAACTACATTTTTGACAAACATTATATTTGGTTGAGTTTTTAAATTTATTTTCCCTTTGCCAAACAATCCTCGATCGCCTACTGTCGCGATTAGATAAAATCAATATCCTCAGGAAAAGACATACTGGTAATTTGTTCAAAGCTGTAGGGGAAATAACTAGTAAGTTGCTTAGAACTTACCCAATAAATTTTTACCTTTTTCCTTGTTACGCGATCGCAAAACCATTGTATTGACGCATAAACGGCGAATGGTAAGCCAACACAATGTCTGTCTTTGGAATGCCTTTTTCTGTGAGTTCATTAGCAACACCGATCTCCGTTCCATCATATTGAATCCAGATTTTGCCATCCTCTAAATCAATATGAATTAAAGCGCCAAAAACTCGGCGATCGCCTTGCCAACCAGTACGAAGCAATTGATAGCGATCGCGCTCAACATCGAATAGCAACTTCATTGAAATTTCACCATATACTGGTTGAACCTTGCCATGTTCAGTCAGAATTTCTTGAACAATTTGTCGGTAGACATCTAGTTTATCCATTGAATATCACCAGTTTGAACGTTATAAATCAAAAGAAGAACTTGCTGATCTTGGACAATTTCTTCAATGAAGCGTAATCTAAAAAATTCATCGTAAGTGGCAGAAGGAATAGCCAAATATAATGTTCGATTAGGTTCTTTCTTTCTTAAAGCATAGCGGTAATTTAAGTATTGTCCAATAGCCGTATGAAATTCTGATATAGCCGATGGTTTAGTAAAACTTTTGACTTCAACAGCAATTTTCTTGTCTTCAAGTTCGGCAGCAAATAGACGCTCCGCGCCTAAATCAATTTGCATTTGCACATCACCATAGTCAACAGGAAAAGGATCATGGGTAATCTCCCAGCCTTCTGCTTGGAGCGATTGCTTAACGATATTATGAAATAAATCTCTTGCCATTATTTCTAAATTTTTACTTTTTCATTTTCATTTTTTAAGCGATCGCAAAATCACTATATCAACGTATAAATTTGTAGAAAATAACTCAGAGAAGCGCTGGCTAGCGGAACTGAAAGGTTATCTGTACCACCAGGAGAAAATGCTTCAAGTATAGCCGCGATCGCTGCTACAGGTATGGCAACACCGACATCACGCGGTGAAAGGCTATGACCAGAAGCAAAAATACCCAGCATAACGATCAAACTGGTAACAAACATCGCTAAAGAGCCTTCGAGACTACGCTTGTTTCCCATATAGATAAAAGTATGTTTGCCAAAACGTTTACCAATGAGAGCCGCCATGCCATCTCCCCACGACATGACCATCACACCAATTACGGCATATTGTGGGTGGTGATCCCATAAAAGCCCAACTAAAATCGTAATACTCAAAGCATAATAAAATACCCCGTAGGTCTTACGTCCCACATCATTCAGCATTGGCAAAATATTTGTATGGTGAGATGCTAAAGCGATCGCGCTAAATGTCACACCCGCCGCCACGCACAACCATGTCGGGATCTGTAACCACCAAGCAATCAACAACACATGTCCAGTCCCAATATGGACGACCTTGCGAACTAGCTCTGGATCTTGCTTAAAACGATGCAAGATTTCTGAAGCTAAAAATACCAAACCTAGCCAAACTGCCACAGCAATAATTTGGATAGTCAGAAGCATGATGGGAGAGAAGTCATTAGTTATGAGCATATTACCGTTGATTAATCTTACAGGAACTTACAAGGACCTTTTTTGCCATTAGGACAAGTCGTTGTCTCATTAGTTTTAGGTAATTTGCTCTTATCAAAAACAACATTAGAGAGGTTGATTGCAGCCAAGTTCGCACCACTCCAATTAGTTCCATTAACCTGAGATCCAGTGAGATTTGCACCACTTAAATCCGTATTAGTCATGTCTACAAAATTGAGATTAGTATTAGACAAGTTAGCCTTTTTGAGACTGGTAAAACTAAGATTTAAACCCGCTAAATTTTGATTAGCTAAATTACGGTTACTTTTCGGCTCATTGACTATCTGCCAAGCTAGCAGGGTGGTCGGGCTAAAAATAGTCGCAGCCTCAGTTCCTTGAGCGCCTATTTTAGAATCTTTTAAGTTTGCACCTTCCATCTTTGCCGTGGCAAAATTTGATCGTGTGAGATCTGCTTCAGCGAGATCGGCAAGACTCATTTGCGTGTTTTTAAACTCTGACCAAACTACACTTGCCCTAATTAATCGAGCGCCCCTCAAATTAGCATTAGTGAAGTTCACCCCATTAAGATTTGCCTCATAAAAATTTGCGCCCGAAAGACTCGCGTCCTGCATCTTTGCACTAGTGAGAATAGCATTACTGAAGTTAACATTATCTAACTTGACTCCTCTAAAATCTGCATCCTTGAAATCCCTCCCGCTAGCATCTTTGAACATACCCCAGCGCAAGCCCAAATCGAAGATTGGTTTGTTGGCTATGGTATAGAGTAGAAAGGCTGCCCCGATCGCACCTAGTCCCATCACAGGGATTTTTAGGTAACTTTGCCAGAGAGACTCCAAACTGAGGGTAGAAGTTTTGAACTGAGGTTTGTTCTGATTTTGGGTGGTTACACCTTGACCAGAGCCATAAGAATTATAATTATCCTCAGTAAATCGGTTAAAGCTCATTTGATCGGGAGTAGTACCCATTCTGACCTGATTTGCGTCACCATAATTTGCTACTGGTTGGCGGCGATCGCGAGGTATTTCTCTGGTTGCACTGCTCCCTGTAATGCTTGTGTTGAAAGCCGAAATATCGACCTGCGCCCTTGGTAATGGCGACATCTGATTACTGATAGATGTGATACTATCATTAGCCTCATCACTGTCCAGCAGCCCTGACCAATCAGTATTATCATCATGAATCTCTAGTCCGAGAGCGGTAAAATCTGGGAGATTACTGGGTTGACGTTGAAAACTATTCCTTGCTGAAGCTTGATCGCGACCATCTCTACCCTGTGAATTTCTACCTCCTGAGCCTAAACCTTGTGGTGTTGACACATTTGTAGACACATTTAGATTCATGTTGGAGGGCGGTGAATGTAACACACCCGATATGACAGTATCAGCATTCAATAAATCTGACCAACTCTCATCAATTGAATTAATCGACTTACGCGCTGAATTTTGCCCTTGATTTTGTGTTTGATTTAGCCCTCTATTTTGAGATTTATCTTGATGAGCTTGAATATGAAACCCATCAAAATTACTGTCTTCGTCAAGACTATCTAGATAATCTCTAGTTGGCTGAATATTCTGTGGTTGAATAGGACGATTTTGGGTAGTAGAAGAAGCAGGTCGTCCTTGACTAGTATTACGTTTGGGAGGGAGTGGTGGTAAGGCTGGGGGAGTCAGGAAGGAATTATTGATAGGCGGTTCTGGCTTGGCAATTGGCTCACTTGCTGGCGATGGTGGAGTTAAGCCAGTAGAAATTGCGGGAAATTTAGAGTTATTCTTGCCACTAAAATCTTGAATCTCGATACTGTCGAAATCAAAATCATCTAAAAAGTCGTTGTTACTGGAAGCCATGACAAAATTTGAAGGTGGTGTTGGATTTGGTGGTGGCAAAGTCTCACTCGCAGGGACAAAATCATCTAATTGATTGAATCCAGATGATCTGGCTGTATACCCATTCAATAGATCGCTTGCCAGAGCTTCTTCAAAAGGATCTATTTCTAAGTCATAGTTTTGATTGAGTAAATCGTTTGTAAAAGCTTCTTCCAAGAGCATGTCTTCTGATGACAGACTAAGTTCATCTTTAGCGGTATCTTTAGCAGCGATCGCAGGTGCTGGTAAATCCGTAAATTTAGGTTTAGATATATCAGGTTTGGATATGTTAGGTATAACGACTGGGGGAATAGGGGTTGCACGATTGGGAGTTAGTGTTGTGGCGACATTGACACTATTGGAATTAGTGAGAGGAACTTCTGGAAACTGATCTTCATCAAAAGCGACTAGATCAAAATTTTCATCGATAATACTCTCCATTTCATCCAATTCATCGACAACCGTAGGTTCATTTTCATTAGGCTTCCAATCATTAGAGATATGATTATTGGATGGTGAATCTAGTAATGAAGTTGGTTGATAATCGCTAAAACCGTCACCAAAATCATCGTCAAAATCAGAACCCACCGTTGGATGGCTTATTTGATGGCTTAGAGGTTGCTCAAACTCATCCCAATCGGAGGACAAATGGGAATCAATGGAAGATTCAAGGTTATCAGGTGCTAATAAATCATCATTACTCTGATTTAAATCACCATGATTGGGGTCAGGTTCTGTTGCAGATGAAACAGCAACCAGAGGTGTTTCATCAGAAATTAAGTCGAAATTATCTAGATATTGGTCAGAGTTAATTAAGCCATCTAAACCATCCTGCCAAGAAGTATCATTATCCTCCTCAGACTTTAATTCACTCTGCCACTCTACATAATCGTCATAATCCGCAAGTTCTAATTCGCCAACTAAATCACTTTCGGATTGACTCCTTTTGGCTTGTGCGTTCCAATCTAAATTTTGATCATTACTCTCTAGAATGTCTTCAGATTTTAGTTTGTCATTCCACTCAGCATAATCATCATGACCCATGTCAGCAAGTAACTGGGCATCTGACTCAGGATTCCAATCTAAATCATCTATCTCAGAGTCTATTTCAGATTGTAACTGAGTGTTTTCCTGATCAATTTTGACCGTAATTCCAAGAGATGAGTTTGATGCGATCGCTAATTCTGGGACACTTTCTGAGGTAGGTTCAGGTGTGGATTCTGCTGCGGCAAAAATTCGATCATATTCCTGTAATTCCAGATATTCCTGTTCTGTGAATGGAGATTTAACTGTGGATTTCGGTGGAACTTCAATGTTTTCCTGCAATTCTCGGAAAAAATGTTCTTCTGGTATTAAATCTATTGATAAATCATAAGACAAATCTATGGGTAAATCAGAAGGCAAATCAAGTTGTGGCGCGATCGCCCAATCATCAACCGATCCGAACGCATTATCAATGGCTGTAGATGAAAGAACTTCAGTGTCAACATTGGCGGAACTGTTCCAAACAGGATCGTTACCTATATCTTGGTTTATATCTTGGTTTATATTGGGGTTTATATTTGGGCTTATATGGGGGGAGGCTTGGTTCCAATCACTGACAAATGGATCTTCAAAGCTTGAGTTATAGTTTGAGGCAAAATCTTCACCATTCGCGGTTGCAGAACTAGCGATCGCTGAGCTATTCCATATTTCATCACCAAGGAGGCTTGCGGCATCTAAAACAATAGGCGATCGCATTCCTCCAAAGCCATCATCAAGGGGATTGACAAGCTCTGAAGTGCTAATCTCTTGACCGCGAAACTCTTGACCGCGAAACTCTTGACTGGCAAACTCTTGATTGTGATTCAGGCTATCAAAGTTATCAGTGGCAAAAACATCTTGAGAGACTTGAAATTCTTCGGTAACAGCAATATTTTCAGTTAGATATTCGTCTTGAAATTCATCCGACAGAGCTAAATTTTCTGGCAAATTTTCTGGCAAATCATTTACTACATTGGTTGGATATTCTGCTAGATTGTCATATGGATAGCCTCCTAAATTATCAACTGGATAGCTTGCTAAATTATCAAGCGGATATTCTGCTAAATCACCAGATGAATACTCGGCAACTGGATACTCTGCTACATCATCTAAATCACCAAGCGGATATTCTGCTAAATCACTAGATGAATAATCATCAATTGCATACTCTGACAAATCATCAGATGGATATTCTGCAACTGGATAATCCACTAAATCATTGTTCCCTAAATCGTCAACCGCATACTCTGCTAAATCATCATCTGCTAAATTATCAATTGCATACTCTGCTAAATCATTAGATGGATATTCTGCAACTGGATAATCTGCTAAATCATTATCTTCTAAATCATTAGACGGATACTCTAATAAATCATCAGAAGGATATTCTATAACTGGATATTCTGCTAAATTATCGAATTCACTAACTAAATTCTCCTCTAAACTCGTAAAACTTTCTTCTGAATTGTTGACTTCATCACTTAAATTTTCTTCTAAATTCAAATCTTCTTCTAAACTATCAAATCTCTCAACTTCAAAATATTCTTGGGCATCGTCTTGCTCAAACTGCGGATATTGTTGTTCAGAGATAATATCTATGTTATCTAGTTCCTTATCTAGTTCCTCGTTGGCAACAATAGCTTCTGGAAGTTGTGTTGATATTTCAAAAGAATCATTGACAATTCCCAATTTATCATTCGGATATCTAACTTTTGAGATTCCCAAAATGGTATCTAGTTCATGCTCACTACTACTGTCACCATAATCGTCCAGAGAGAACTCATCGTCCATCAATTCAGATAGCTCTTGAAGTTTGCTATCAGTGACACCAATGCCACTAATTAACTCATTGAGTCTCATTTCATCTAAATCATCGAATTGCAAATCACCTAAGTCATCATCTGCTATCAATTCCAATTCGTCTAATCCCAAATCTCCAAAATCATTTTCTAGATTTGAATCACCAAAAATATTCGCCTGAATCTCAGAGGGTGGAGCAATCTGAAGTCTAGGTACGTTGTTTTGCGGAGCGATTGGCAAACTTTCCGAAGAATTGGAATTATGGTTAAATCCCGAATCGATCTTTTTCGTCTTCAAGTCAGAAACAATCAGCCAATCAATGTTTTCAACATCATTGTTGCCATTTCCATCCGCTTTGTTAGTTGCACTTTGCTGATTATTTCCCGTGGTTTTTTTCGTGGAAAGTATCCGCTCAATTGGTTTATCTAAATCCAGCGATTGTAACCACTCAATATCTTCGCGATCATCATCGGCAGGTTGGTTACTGGATGCTTGAAAGGGCGTGGCGATCGCTGATGATTTATTCGGTTCTTGTTTAGTTACGTCTTTAAAATCTGATTTTGCTTCTAGCTTAGATTGTGGTTGAGATTCTGGCTTAGACTTGGGGATTTTGCCGATTCTTGTACCAATATCAGTCATGATCATCCAATCAACAGTAGTTACATCTTCATCTACTGATGTGGCTTTATTGGGTTCTTTGGATGCCTGACCGTTTTGATTTCTATTGAACATCATGAATCAATCCTCACCGTTATTTTCGAGCCTGCGCTACTACTTGGTGTTTGGTTTTTTAGATCATAATTTGCTGGTTACAGATAATGCTCTAAGTTATAGCTTAGCAATAACCGCACTAAGGTTTCAACAAATTCAACTATCTTCAGCCAGAAATCTTAGATAAAATCATTAGATAAAAAAACTCCAATTTTCATAGCTGCTTCAAGCAAAATCTCAGGTGGATATACTAAAGCAAAACGCACATAACCTTCACCATGTATGCCAAAACCTGCTCCAGGAGACAAAGCTACACCTGTAGCGGCAATTAAATCCAGACAAAATTTGACTGAATCATGGGCGTAGCGATCGGGTAGTTCTGCCCAAAGGTACATCGTGGCAGTGGGAATAGGGATTTCCCAACCGATCGCTTTGAGTGCTTCGATCATCACATCGCGCCGCTCTTTAAATGTGGAAACGACTTGATCAATCGGGGCGCGATCGCCTGCAAGAGCCTTAATTGCACCACGCATGATGCCTTGGTATTGATTAAAATCGACGGCTGCTTTGACTTGGCGTAATGCTTTGATTAAGTCCCGATTGCCGACCGCAAAACCGACGCGAAATCCTCCCATGTTATAGGACTTGGACATAGTAAAGAATTCGATCGCCACGTGGCGATCGCGATCAGCTTGCAATACTGATGGTGGGATGGAGCCGTCAAAGACTAGATCAAGGTAGGGAAAATCATGTACTAGCACCAGATCATGTTTTTTGCAAAAGGTAACGGCGGACTGGAAAAATTCTAATGTGGCGGTTGCCGTGGTGGGATTATGGGGGTAGCTCAGTACCATCATTTTTGACTGTGCTAATACTACATCAGGAATATCTTCAAATATAGGTAAAAAATCATTTTCAGCGAGTAATGGCATTCCATAGACCTGACCACTGGCTAGATGGATGCCGCCATAGTGGGAGGGATACCCTGGGTCTTGTAAGAGGGCGATGTCATTTGGATTAAGTAGGGCAAGCGGTAAATGGGCTGTACCTTCTTGAGAGCCAATTAGGGGCAGAACTTCTGTGTCTGGATCAACCTTAAGATCAAATCTTCGCCAAATCCAATCAGCTACCGCCTCCCGAAAGTCTAGAGTACTAGCAAATAAAGAATAACCGTGGGTCGTGGGATCATTTAAGGCTGTAGCGATCGCCTCCAAAATAAATGCATCAGTTGGCAAATCTGACGATCCCAAAGACAGGTCAATCACAGGAATTCCTGTGGCGATGACTCGACTTTTAGCGATATCCATATCGGCAAAGACATTAGACTGGAGTGGCTGAAGGCGATCGGCAAATTGCATAACAAATTAATTTAACGGATTAGCTTGGGGAAACGTAAATACGGAAACGTAATATTATTATGGCAGTTATGGCAAGTGCTTTCAGAAAGCAAAACCTTAAGAAGACCAAGCGTAAGGTAAATAAATGGTACAGACAATTTTACGCAAGCTGACTTTTACAGATTTTATTGATCAATATCCTGAAGATGGTAGGCGCTATGAACTTATTGACGGAGAAATAGTTGAGGTGCGACCCGTCGGAGATCATGAAGAAATTATTGGATTGGCAACACGCCGATTTGACCGTGAAATAGATCGGCTGAATTTGCCTTGGTTCATGCCAAAAACTTGCTGTATCAAACCGATGAGCGAGCTAAATGGTTATGTTCCTGATTTAATCATTTTAGATCGCTTACAATTAGCGAAAGAGCCGCTCTGGAAGACTGCTTCAACAATCACAAATGGAAAATCAGCCCGTTTAGTATTAGAGGTAGCTAGTACCAATTGGCAAGATGACTATGCCAAAAAGCTAGAAGAATACGAGGCTTTAGGGATTGCAGAATATTGGATAGTTGATTACCGCGCCCTTGGCGGTAGACGCTTTATTGGTGTTCCCAAACTACCCACGGTCAGTGTTTATACTTTGAATCAATCGCGAACCTATCAACTAGAGCAGTTTCGGGGTGATCAGCTAGTGCGATCGCAGATATTTCCTGAATTAAAGCTTTCAGCTAATCAAATTTTAAACTTAGGGACAAGCGAATAAAGTGACATTCCAGAAAATTAGCAGGGCGGCTTCGCCACCGTACCAACTACAACATACTAACTTTTAGATGGTTGAGATAATATAGAGGTAGTTGTTGAAATTATTGGATAAATATCATGGTTTGTTTTAACCCTAAGACCAAACTTGCTAAGGCTGTAAAGTTACATCGCAATTTTCACTTTAAGACTGGACTACTACTTGATCAAGGTGTTCGTCTGTTGGGTGTCCATAAATGTCCACTCACCAAGCCCCTTTATAAAGCCGTTAAAGTTGCTGGTTACACCAATGTCTCCCTCGCCAGTATTGCCCTTGTATTGCTAGAAGACTAATTAGCAGACTAATATGGCACTTAGCAAGATTTATATATAGGAAAATTTCGCATGATTACATTGACTGATGCCGCGATCGCCCGCGTGAGAAATCTCCAAAGTCAACGCGCAACCACGGCTCCTCTACGTTTAGGCATTAAACAAGGTGGATGTTCAGGTTTGTCTTATTTGATGGACTTTGTGGATCAACTGGAAACTGATGACAATCAGTACGAATATAACGGCGTAAAGATTGTGATTAACAATAGCAACCTGCCACAGTTGCAAGGTTTGGAGCTGGACTACACTGAGGATTTATTAGGCGGCGGCTTCCGTTTCCGCAATCCTAATGCTAGCAAGTCTTGCAGTTGTGGAACTTCTTTTGCAACACCCAAAGAACTTGGCGCACCTGTAGCTTGTAGCTAAAGACTTTTTGGGAATTCCGCAACAATACCTTGAAATCATTATTCTATAGTAGGGGCAATTCATGAATTGCCCCTACTTTTGTTTTTATAGCTCATCTTATGGAGCAGTTTCCGAAAATATACTCACACTAAAATATAGATTAAATTTTTGATTAAGAATAAGAAGTCTATACTTATGTATAAAGTTTTCCATTTAAAAATCTAAAACAAATAAGTATATAACGCTCTAAAAAACAAATTCCCTGTAAAGTTATGTTGTGAGAAGTCAAAACACAAATTAACGACAGGAACAATTCATAATTTTATGGTATCTACTCCTCTCAAAATGGCTGATCCCGACTTATCTAATAAGTCAATTAATGATTCCATCAGTTGTTACGGGACTGCACGATCCACTGTCGCAGCAACCCCACTCAGCCCTCAAGAACTTCGTAAAATCGATGCTTATTGGCGGGCTTGCAACTATCTTGCGATCGGGATGATCTATTTGCGTGAAAATCCACTTTTGCGCGAACCGTTGCAGCCAGAACATGTTAAAAATCGTTTGCTAGGACATTGGGGATCAAGTCCTGGACTCAGTTTTGTTTATACGCATCTGAATCGTTTAATTAAGAAATACGATCTTCAGGCTATCTTTCTGGCGGGACCTGGACATGGTGCACCGGGGGTGTTAGGTCCTGTGTATCTCGAAGGAACCTATTCTGAGATTTATCACGATATTAGTGAAGACGAAGAAGGAATGCAGCATTTCTTCAGACAGTTTTCCTTCCCTGGGGGGATTGGTAGTCACTGTACACCTGAAACCCCTGGATCAATCCATGAGGGGGGTGAACTTGGTTATAGCGTTTCCCATGCCTACGGGACTGTCTTCGATAACCCTGACTTAATCTCGGTGGTGATGGTCGGTGATGGCGAATCGGAAACGGGGCCCCTTGCCACAGCTTGGCATTCTAACAAGTTCATCAATCCCATTCGCGATGGTGCGGTATTGCCGATTCTGCACTTGAATGGATATAAGATTAACAATCCGACTGTCCTATCAAGAATCAGTCATGAAGAGTTAGAAAGTCTGTTTATTGGCTATGGCTATCAACCTTATTTTGTGGAAGGTTCTGATATAGATTCAATGCATCAGGCGATCGCTGCGACATTAGAGCATTGCATTAACGAAATTAGGAGCATTCAGCAGGAATCTCGCAGTACGGGTATTCCCAAACGCGCCAAGTTCCCGATGATCGTATTTCGGACTCCTAAGGGCTGGACTGGTCCCAAGGAAGTTGATGGTCACAAAGTCGAAGGTTTTTGGCGATCGCACCAAGTTCCACTGTCAGGAATGCATAACAATCCCGCGCATTTGCAAATGCTAGAAGATTGGATGCGGAGTTACAAACCTGAAGAACTGTTTGATGTTGCGGGTAAGTTGATCCCCGAATTGCAAGAGCTTGCACCTAAAGGCGATCGCCGCATGAGTGCGAACCCAATCGCCAATGGCGGCTTAGTGCGTAAGGCTCTAAGGATGCCTGATTTCCGTCAGTATGGTGTGAAACTCGATAACCACGCTCAAATTGAAGTGGAAAACACTAAACCTCTAGGTGTATTTCTACGCGATGTGATGCGTCAAAACATGGACAATTTCCGTGTCTTTGGTCCCGATGAGAACACATCGAATAAATTGCAAGCGATTTACGAAGTCAGCAAAAAATTCTGGATTGCGGAATATCTTCCTGAAGATGCTGATGGTGGTGAACTGGCTGCCGATGGGCGGGTGATGGAAATCCTCAGTGAACATACCCTAGAGGGTTGGCTAGAGGGCTATTTGCTGACGGGACGACATGGATTTTTCTCTACCTATGAATCCTTTGTGCATGTGATTGACTCGATGATCAATCAGCATTGTAAATGGTTGGAAATTAGCCAGAAGATTGCTTGGCGATCGCCAATTTCTTCTCTCAATCTGTTAATCACATCAACAGTTTGGCGACAAGATCATAATGGCTTTACCCATCAAGATCCTGGATTCCTTGATGTGGTTGTTAACAAGAGTGCCGACGTAACGCGGATCTATTTACCACCCGATGTTAATAGTTTACTGTCAGTTGCCGATCATTGCCTACGCAGTACTGATTATGTGAATGTGATTGTCTGTGATAAGCAGATGCACTTGCAATTCATGGATATGGATGAGGCGATCATCCATTGCACCAAGGGCTTAGGCATTTGGGATTGGGCAAGTAACGATCAAGGTGTAGAACCTGATGTGGTCATGGTTGGCTGTGGTGATATTCTCACTCTTGAGGCCTTAGCCGCCACGACTCTACTATGGGAACATTTCCCCGAATTGAAAATTCGCTTTATTAATGTCGTGGATTTGTTCAAGTTACAGCCTGATACCGAGCATCCTCACGGTTTAAGCGATCGCGATTTTGATTCACTCTTTACGACTGATAAGCCAATCATTTTCAACTTCCACGGTTATCCTTGGCTGATTCACCGTCTTGCCTATCGCCGCACCAATCATAAAAATATGCACGTTCGCGGTTATAAAGAAAAGGGTAATATCAATACGCCTTTGGAACTGGCGATTAGCAACCAAGTTGACCGCTTTAGTCTGGCGATCGATGTAATTGACCGTGTGCCGAAGCTGCAAAATATCGGCGCTCATGCAAAGGAATCTCTCCGCAATCAGCAAATCGAATGTCGTCAATATGCCTACGAGCATGGCATCGATAAGCCTGAAATTGTAAACTGGCGTTATCCACATTAAACCCTGACCCCCAGCCCCTCTCCCACAGGGAGAGGGGAGTAAATCAATAAGGAATTATGAGCTTAAAACTATACCTGCTTCGTCATGGAGAAACTGCCTATAGTCGCACTGGTGGCTATTGTGGCGATCTTGATCCTAAGCTAACGGATAATGGGCAGAGCATGGCAGCAGCCTTTGCTAAAGCCCATCAAGCGATCGCTTGGGATGCTGTGTTTGTGAGTCCGATGAAACGCACAATCGCTACTGCAAAGCCTTTATGTGAAGCGATCGGCATGGAAATGCAATTTCGTGATGGCTTGCGAGAATTACGCTATGGCAAATGGGAAGGTTTAACCAATGAGTTTGTGAAGGAGAACTATAGCGAAGATTATCTACGCTGGTTAACGGAACCTGCTTGGAATCCGCCGACTGGTGGCGAAACCGCAGTCCAACTGGCAAGTCGTGCGTCGTTAGCGATCGCCGAAATCCAAGAGCAGTACTCATCGGGTAATGTGCTAGTGGTTTCCCATAAGGCAACGATTCGAGTGATTCTCTGTAATCTTTTGGGAATTGACTTGGGTCGATATCGCGATCGCATTGATGTACCTGCCGCCTCATTGAGCCTTATCCAGTTTGGCGCACTTGGTCCGATGCTCAAGGTTTTAGGCGATCGTAGTTTTATGGATGCAGATTTGCGATCGCTAGCAGGGACTTAGGGTTAACGCGATCGCACCACCAATTCAATAATTCAGCCAAAATAATCATATTCCTTAACCCTTTAAACAATCTCGCAACCAAGCATTTAAACTCGCCGTAGTTTCCAAATCAAATATTGTCTCTGCAAGCTCCTCTAACTGCCCCACAGATAACTTAGAAATTTGCGCTTTTGCCCTCACTGACACCTTGCCAAATTTACGATTTAGCTGACGCAGCAACATCGCTACCTGCCCACGCTGTTCACCAATCTGTAAACCACGCTGTTCACCAATTTGTAAGCCACGTTGTTCACCAATTTGTAAGCCACGCTGTTCACCGCGCTGTTCACCAATTTGTAAACCCTCTTGCTTGGCATCTCGATAAACACGAGTTTTCTTTAAATCGCTGTAGTTAAACATAGCTTCGATCTCCTGACGACTCAACTGGGGAAATTTATATACAAGCACAGTCTCTATAAATTTTACTACCTGCGCCCGTGAAATAGCATCATTTTCCTGCTGTAATTTTGTGCCTAAATTCCTTGCCATTAATGGTGCATTCGACTTTGAGGCACATATTAGCTGGACAATTGATAGCCCAACAGAGTTGGATTCCTGTTGCCAATCTTCTAGATAGACGCGAATAATGCGATTTAAATCAATTAGTTCACGGACATGATCTGATATTTTTGGCTCGAAACTATGCTTAGCAAATATGGCTACAGCTTGCCAGTTTTGGTCTGGACGTGTTTGGTTGAGATATAAGTAGATCTCCGCCAGAAATTCCCAGTAAAAGTCTTGTTTTGATTGAAATTGGACTTCGAGCAGAAAGATAGGTTTGTTCTTCTGGCGAGGCACTAAAATCCCATCAAATCTAAAGGCTTTTTCTTTAATTTCTACTGACCGAAATTGATAGCCTTCTGCTTCGGATACAGGGCGATCAATCAACTCAAATAGGAGTGTATGGAAGGTTTGGAATAGCTGATAAAATAGGGTGTCAGTTTTCATGAGAAGAAAGCTTATCACAAAAATTAGCGCACAGGAGGAACTAGCGAGAGATCTATCGCGATCGCACTATACCTAAGTCATAAATTCCAGTTTTCCCTTCAGGAATATCAATGGAGAAAACTACTGGTGGATCGCTATACATGCGGATCTCGTAGCGTCCAGATTTGATACCCGTTAAGGCAAATTTCCCTGCTTTATTGGTAAATAGTTGCAAAGGCTTCCAATTGGGATCGGATAGAGAAACGACTTCTCCCGACTGTAAAGATAGCGGTTCATCTTTAGCATTGCGTAATGTACCGCGCAAAAATATGGTTGCATCCGTACCAATGTGGATTACAGTACCGCTTTTATAGGTTGGCAAAACTGTGTAGTTGGTCGGGCCTAAGTCGTAACCTACAGGTAAGCTCGGTGCATCGATCCGCAATTTAGAAATCTGATAAGCCGATAAATCTGGCAGCACTGCCACTCCTGCCCAGTCGATTTGTGCAGCATAACCACCGAATCCACTGGGATTAATCCCAATTACGCGCCCTTGTAATGTGGGGTGAGGCACTGCCAACACAAAACTGCCAGTCACAGGACGCGAGATGCCAAAATAACCATCGGCAAATACCAGTGATGTTCCAAAATCGAGTCGCGAGGTATGTGTAATCTGACCTGTGCGATTGAATAACGCATCTTGAGAAAATTCTAGATTCCCACGATAGCCGTTATAGGAAAGTCTACCTGTCAAATCATCGGCGTTAGGATTCGATGAAGCTTCCAAAGTAACATTGACTCCTTCTAAGTAATTAGCAGAACTGGCACTCCAGCTTGTGCGGAGGGTTTGACTACTTTTGTTATTTAATTCAGCCGACGTTTGGATGACTTGACGCTGTTGTGGCAATACCCAGATCATGCTAATTAATGCTCTCTGTTCCTTGGGATTAACGCCATCGCCTGATTCACTGAGGGAGAGGGTCATGCCTACGCCATTATCAAAGGATTTTCCGAGATTTAAGGCGATTTGATAGGAATCAGGGCGATCGCGTCCAAATTGATAGCGACAGTTCACGCCGCCAGTTATGCCCCAAAATAGCTTTTGTTGATAGTAGGTGGTCAAGTCTAGCCAAGAAGGATTGAGGGGGAAATTATTTATGCCATTGGTAGTAGTCAAATTGGAGGTCAGAAAGTTGGCTCCACGATGCTCAACGGTAAAGCCAAAGGTTTGGTCTAGGGGATTGTTGCTTCCTGTTTTGATAAAGTCATAGCGCAATCTTGCCGCCATGCCGAGTCCAATCTGATTTGCATTGCTGAGGGCGGCATCCCAACCGATATTTCCTAAAGCGGTTGCCAAGACTCCTTCTATTCCTACTAGTTGTTGATTGCGGTCAGCTTGGAGATAACCACCGAGGGTCAAAATATTACTAAGTCCCATGCGATGGGAAGCAACCAGTGTCGGCGTTGACCAATCATAGCCCTTTTGTCCATTGATGGTAGTATTGGGAAAGCCGAAGCTATAGGCGAACTGTTGGATATTGGGAGCGAGTAGATTGGCGGCGATCGCATTGGCAAAGTCTAATCGTTGTACTCGTCCGACATCATCGGTGATAATCAGTTGAACGTCATTAACACCTGAACTGAAGGATAAATTCCGAATATCCTGCTGACCTGCATTTAAGCGGAGGGTTTGGACAAGTCTACCATTGCTAAACACTTCCACTCTAGAGGGATTTTCTAAAAAGAACTCATATTGGCTGACGGGACGGGTAATTAGGTAAGGTTGCAATCCATAATTACGGGCAACGGTTAATCCGATCAGCGGTTTGCTGCTTTGATATCCCACTACGGGAACAGCCAGATCGCCTGCAACGTAGCGCAAAGCGTTATCCAGATCGTCATGGACAAGTCGAAAGTCACCACGACTCAAGGCTGGCTGTGCGCGTTCCAGAAATGAGAAATTGCCTTCCGCAACCCAACCATTCCAATTGAGGGCTGTATCAAAGTTGAGGTTGAGTGGTTGTCGTCCTGTATCGGAACCATTAAGTTGATTGCTGATGACAAATTGTTCGCTGCCGCGAATTGTTAAATAACCGCTAAATTGGCTTGGTAAGATGGCATTAGCGGCATCGGGGTTTTGGGATTGGGAGTTATAAACATTGATTTTGCGCTGCGCCGCAGGTACTTGAATAAAGAGTTCTAAGCGGCGTTCATCAAAAATTGCTTTTAATCCATTTTCGCGCAATGCATTAAGGGAGAGGTTTTTCTCGGCATCTATGGCAGCTTTTAGTTTTTCGAGGATTTCTGGACGTATAACTTCGGCAAGATTGGCTAAAAGGGTAGTGGACTGGACTCTCAGGCTGGATATGTTGTCAGTCGAAAAGACGACGAGAATCTGTCCTTGAGTTTGAGTATCAATTGACCAAGGGACGATGATGCGTTGTACGCCTTGAGTGGTTCGCGATCGCTTAAAAATTTGCTCGAAAGATGGATCTTCTGGTTGATCTTTGGGTGGATCGGGTGCGATTTTTGGTGTGGTGGTGGGAGCAGGTTTGGTTGGTGATGGGGCTTGATTAGGTGGGGCTTGGGCGTTGGCGGGGAGAACAAGTAGAAGACTGGCGATCGCGCTGAGAATATTTTTGGTGTGCATAAATTGTTCAGCGATCGCTGAATCTTAAAAAATTACCGCGCTTTATAGCCTCATCTAGGCGATTAAGATATCAATAATCATGAAAAATATTTAGAAATCAATCATTTTTATTAACAATTGCTGTTGAAATGAAATAGATCCCCCCCTGCCCCCCTTACTAAAGGGGGGAGAATATAAAATTAGTCTTCTTCCCCCTTTTTAAGGGGGATTGAGGGGGATCTCTTAGAAATTAATTGTGGCTCTTCTGGGTTTAAGGGGATAAGAAAAGCTAATGAGAAAGACAGGCTAATAATCTAGAACGAAAATTTATAAAATTCAAAAAACCATAAGCTTGTCGTTTAATTAATTTAATACGG
>JBILGV010000084.1:0-21036 GCA_044350865.1 Pseudanabaena sp.
ACGAGCGCAATGCTCACAACTTCCCTCTCGATTTGGCTGCTGTTGATGTAGCTCCTGTAGCAATGGCTGCTCCTGCTATCAACGGTTAATCTCAATCGATGACTCTAGTATCTTACTAGAAAAAATAAAAAAGCTCTCCGCAAGGGGAGCTTTTTTATTGGGAATATTTTTATGCAAAGAATCTAAACAAGCAAAGATACTGTACAAAAAAATGGTTTTGAGCGATCGCCCAAAATCATTTTTCACCTGATATTTTTTACTTGATAATATATTTCTCCCATTCATTGTGGTTACCCGATCGCAGATATTTTGTCACCTCAAAATGCAACCCACTATGGGGACGGCGCGGCTGTTTCTTTAGCGGCATACCTGCCTCCTTAGGTGTGCGATTGCCCTTTTTGACATTGCAACGTACACAAGCAGTAATAATATTGTCCCAACTGTCAAAGCCACCACGCGATCGCGGCATCACATGATCGAGAGTGAGATCGTCACCTGTATGTCCACAATACTGACAGGCGTGAGAGTCGCGATGGAGAATATTTCGGCGAGTGAGGGGAATTTCTTTGTAGGGAATGCTGATGTATTGCAGCATACGGATTACTGTAGGCAAAGGCATTCCAGGATAAATCATCTTGCCATTATGCTCGACCTGTTCCGCCTTACCTTTTATGACCAACACAATTGCTCGCTGCCAATTGGTGATGTTCAGCGGTTCATAGGATGCATTTAGTACAAGGACTTTTGCCATTACTATCCAGCAGACTTACAACAGATGCTAGCACAGCTAAACAAAAATCAGCTAGTAATTTTGAGTAGCTTCATCAAGTGATTGTACGAATCGTCGTTACCTTATCCGCAAAGACTGTCAATTCTTAAAGAATTCTTAACTTGTAAAACCCTAATTTATACTAAGGTGAGAGTCAAAGGCAGTTCTGTCCTTTAGATAGCCTCAGAAAATAATCTTAATTGTTTCATAAGCGCCTTCATGACAGCTAAACCTGATCCCATTCTCGATTTTCTGCGCCTTGTACCAGAATTACAGGGTCTTAATCCTCTTACTTTAAAAGAAATATGTGAACGAGTTCAGCCACTGCGTTATCGAATGGGACAGGTGATTTTGCGCCGTGAAACGATGCCAGCGCAGATTTTATTTTTGATGGAGGGACAGGCGAGATTAATTGGACAGGTTCCCAAGTCACCAGCACCCACAACTTTAGAAATTCTCAAATCTGGGGCAATGGTTGGTTGGCTCAGTGTAATTCGCAATGTGTCTTGTGAAACCGTAATTGCTTCAGTCGAAAGTACTTGCTTGGCGCTAGAAGTATCAGATTTTTTACAATTTTGCGATCGCGATCCTGCTTTAAAAGCTATCTTTGCCACTAAAGCCGTCTCAGTTGAAGTATTTGATCTGTTGGCGATGGAGATGGATCGACGGGCGCAAGCACCAAACAATCTGGCTCAGTTAGCGCGGGAAGCTCTGCCAGATTCCGTGGTCATGACCTTAGATGCAGGAAAAATAGCATTATCAAAACTCGATCGCGATTTCGTGTGGCTAGTCAGTGGTAGTGATAGCAGTGGTAAGTTCGCTGCGCCTGTCGGTAGTCGCATTGAGTCAGTTAAAGATGACGATGTACTCGAAGTGCCACAGGGCAGTTATGTGCGACTACTTGGTTTACGCGATGCTTTTGCGGTCAAGGCTGAGGTGGTTGAGGAGCCAACAGCATTATCGGCGATGGATATTCCCTATGCGCCTGATTTACCATCGGTAGGCGATCGCCCCGATCCTAAAGGTACAGATTTTCCGCATTTTTATGGGCGGGGTCCCGTTGATGCCTCTCTTGCTTGTTTTCAGATGTTAGCCAGATATTGGCAAATTCCTTTTTATCGCCATGTTGTCAAACGCGCTATCGACAGCCAATTTGCGCGATCGCCCAAGCTTTCATTACAACTATGTGGCTCGATCGCTGAACTAATGGGATTAAATGGTCAATTGGTGACAATTCCCACGAGTTCGATCGCCCAAGTCCCCACTCCAGCCATGTTGCCTTGGCAAGATACCTTTGCAATTTTGTACAAAGCTAGCGATCGGGAATTAGTTTTAGGGATTCCAGAGCAGGGGATTGTGACTAAAAAAACTTCCCAGTTTGCCGACTTGTGGGGCGATTCGGGACAGATTCTATTGATCAAACCCACCCAAGATACACCCAAAGAAAAATTTGGTTTGTCTTGGTTTTTGCCATCCCTAAAAAAATATCAAGGCACTTTAATTACCGTATTAGTTGCATCATTCTTTGTGCAGTTACTGGGCTTGGCAAATCCCTTAATTACGCAGGTAATTATCGATAAGGTAATTATTCAAAATGCCCCTGCGACGCTGAATACCCTCGGTATTTTGCTAGTTACCATCTCTATTTTTGAAGCAATCATCAGCGCCTTACGGACTTATCTATTCGTCAACACCACCAATCGCATCGATTTAACTCTCGGTTCGGAAACAATCGATCACCTTGTCCGATTACCTTTGCGTTATTTTGAAAAGCGATCGGTTGGTGAACTTTCTAGTCGGATTGGAGAACTGGAAAATATTCGTCAATTCCTGACAGGCACTGCCCTAACGGTAGTCTTAGATGCTGTCTTCTCGGTGATTTATATCATCGTCATGCTCTGCTATAGCTGGCTGCTGACCTTGGTTGCTCTCGGCACAGTGCCACTATTTGCGCTGTTAACCTTTATTGTTGCGCCAATCATCCGAGTCCAGTTACGCAGCAAGGCTGAGCGCAATGCCTCTACGCAATCTTATTTAGTAGAAGTAATTTCAGGGATTCAGACCGTAAAAGCTCAAAGCATCGAATTAAAATCACGCTGGGAATGGCAACGCCGTTATGCTCGTTATGTTTCCGATGGTTTTAAAACCGTAGTAACTTCCACAACCGCAGGCTCGACCAGTCAATTTCTCAATCAACTTTCTAACTTGCTCTTACTTTGGGTTGGCGCATATCTGGTACTCAACAATCAGTTATCGCTTGGACAGTTAATTGCTTTTCGGATCATTGCGGGTTACACCACCACTCCATTACTACGCTTAATTCAGCTTTGGCAAAATTTCCAAGAAACGGCGCTATCCCTCGAACGGCTTAGTGACATCATCAACTATCCCCAAGAGCAAGAAGAAGCGGGACGACGAAATATTCCCATGCCCGCGATTACAGGGGCTGTTCGTTATGAAAATGTCAACTTCCGCTTTGTGGCAAATGGTAGCTTGCAATTAAATAATGTCAGTTTAGAAATCCCTCCAGGCATGTTTGTCGGTGTAGTCGGAGCCAGTGGCGCAGGTAAGAGTACGCTCACGAAACTACTTTCACGTCTGTATGAACCTGAATCGGGACGAATTCTGATCGATGACTATGATGTAAGTAAAGTGGAACTATATTCCCTCCGTCGTCAGATTGGGGTAGTGCTTCAAGATACTTTGCTGTTTGATGGCTCTGTTCAAGAAAATATTGCTCTGACTAATCCCGATGCTACGCCCGAAGAAATTATTGATGCTGCAAGGATTGCTTGCGCCCATGATTTCATCATGGAATTACCTCAAGGTTATGAAACAAGAGTTGGGGAACGCGGTGCTTCTCTATCTGGTGGACAAAGACAGCGAATTGCGATCGCCCGAACTGTATTGCAAAAGCCGCAATTATTGATTTTAGATGAAGCAACTAGCGCCCTTGATTACAATACGGAGCGTCAAGTTTGTTTAAATCTAGCCGAAGAGTTTCGCGGTCGTACGGTCTTCTTTATTACCCATCGCTTAGCGACAATTCACAGCGCTGACTTGATCGTAGTGATGGATAGCGGACGGGTTGCGGAGCAGGGTACACATACAGATCTGATGGCAATGCGCGAACGTTATTACACTCTCTATCGCCAACAAGAGGCGGCTGGCGAATCATAAGATCCCCCTCAATCCCCCTTGTAAAGGGGGAAGAAGATAAGAAAATTGATTCTCCCCCCTTCGGTAAGGGGGGCTGGGGGGGATCTAAACCACGAAACGTAGACAGAAAGACTATAAAGGTGAATTAAAATGAACAATTCAAATGATAACGGTACAAATCCAGAAGCAACTCCACAAGTACTAAAAGGACAAATTAAATCCGATGCTCTCGTTGTGCAAGGTGCTGATACTAGCGCATTAGTCGAAAACAAAGCAGGGGCGATCGCCTCACAAAATTTCGATCAACCCTTGGTTTTGCGGCAGTCACCGAAATGGACACAAGCGATTTTATGGACATTAGTTGGCTCCGTCACCTTTGGACTGATTTGGGCTTCAGTAGCCAAAATCGAGGAATCTGTACCTGCCCAAGGCAAGCTCGAACCACAGGGCGCAGTTAAAGAAGTTCGCGCCCCTGCCAATGGCGTACTTAAGGAAATTTTGGTCAAAGAAGGGGAGCGCGTTACCAAAGACCAAGTAATTTTGCGGACTGATCCCACTGCGGCTCAAGCCCAACTCGATTCACTCAAAAAACTGCGTAAAAATCTCCAAGATGAAAGCCAATTTTATCGATCGCTTCTCAATGGCGATCGCGCTCCAATCGCGACATCCACAGTGGCGGCAATTCCTGCCGAGGTCTTAGCCCTTGCGCGTAGTCGTGATGCATTGATCTCAGAACAACAACTTTATCGGATGCAAGTTAGTGGCGGTGGCGCAATTCTTTCTATCGATCAACAGGATCGTCTCACTGCTAATCAAGCCGAACTGAGTTCGCGATCACAAGCTGCCGATGCCAGTATCACTCAGTCCGTTGAACAACTAAATCAAATTCAAACCAAACGTGCGGGTCGTCAAGAATCCTTAGCAATTAACAGAAAAATCCTGAACGATATTAAAGATGTTGCTGAACAGGGAGGGATTTCTCGAATTCAGTTTCTCAAGCAACAGGAAGAAGTGCTAAATACTGAGTCAGAAATCCGTCAACTAGAACAGGAGGAATTGCGGATCAAAGCGGCGATCGCTGAAGGTAAATCTCGACTCACCAATACCTTTGACACCACGCGCAAAGAGTTAACTGTGCAGATTGGTGACAATACCAAACGCATTGCCGAAATCGATAGTCAATTCAGCAAGGCGATCGCCGACAATGAAAAACGCCTTTCCGAAGTCGAAGGACAAATCAAACAAGCGGAAGTGGCGCTGCAATATCAAGAACTACGCGCCCCTGTTTCAGGTACAGTTTTTGAACTCAAAGCAGGACTGGGATATGTCGCCAATACCAATACTTCGGAAAGTGTTCTCAAAATCGTTCCCGATGATCAGCTAATTGCCAAGGTCTATATTACGAACCAAGATATCGGCTTTGTCAAAGAAGGAATGCCCGTGGATGTACGCTTAGATTCTTTTCCTTTCAGTGAGTTTGGCGATATCAAAGGCACTTTAACTTCCATTGGTTCCGATGCCTTGCCTCCAGATCAAGCTAATCCCACCTATCGCTTTCCTGCAAAGGTGCAGATCGCGAAGCAAGTCATCATCATTAATGGTCGAGAAATTCGGTTGCAGTCGGGTATGTCGCTCACCGCAAATATCAAAATACGCGATCGCACCGTGATTAGCCTATTCACAGATTTCTTTGTTAAAAACACCGAAAGCCTTAAATTTGTAAGATAAAGATTGGTAACGCCCCGACGAAACACTTTGTACTATGATAGACAAATCTTAAGAAATAATAATTAAGAAATACAAAATTCGCCTTACACTTCTTGCGTTCTAGGAGGAAACATAGTTGGCTAGTCGCTTCTTATTTACATCTGAATCGGTCACGGAAGGTCATCCTGATAAAATTTGTGACCAGATTTCCGATACGATTCTCGATACTTTACTGGCTCAAGATCCGCGATCTCGTGTTGCTGCCGAAGTTGTGGTCAACACAGGACTAGTCTTGATCACAGGGGAAATCAGCACAAAAGCACATGTCAATTATGTTGATATTGCTCGAAAAAAGATTGCCGAAATTGGTTATATCAATGCTGACAATGGCTTTTCAGCAAATAGTTGCGCGGTGATGGTCGCCCTTGATGAACAGTCGCCAGATATCGCCCAAGGTGTGAATGTTGCCCATGAAGTCCGCACTGGCGCTGAAGAAGAGGCTGCCCTCGAAGCGGTGGGTGCTGGAGACCAAGGCATCATGTTTGGGTTTGCCTGTGACGAAACGCCTGAGTTTATGCCCATGCCGATCGCTTTAGCTCATCGCTTAGCCCGTCAATTATCGGTTGTGCGTAAAAATGGCACATTGCCCTATTTGCGTCCTGATGGTAAAACCCAAGTGACGGTGGTTTATGAAAATAATAAGCCTGTGGCGATCGATACGATCTTGATTTCGACACAACATGATGCAGCGATCGATGGTATTAGTGATGAAGCTGAAGTTCAAAAGCGAATCAAAGCTGATCTCTGGACTCATGTGGTTCTACCTAGCTTTGCTGATACATCAGTTAAGCCAGACGCTCAAACCCGCTATCTCGTTAACCCCACTGGTAAATTTGTGATCGGTGGTCCTCAAGGGGATTCAGGACTAACGGGACGGAAAATTATTGTCGATACCTACGGCGGCTATGCTCGTCATGGTGGAGGTGCTTTTTCAGGTAAAGATCCCACAAAGGTCGATCGCAGTGCTGCTTACGCCAGTCGTCATGCTGCCAAAAATATTGTCGCGGCGGGACTTGCTAGCAAGTGTGAATTACAAATCAGTTATGCGATCGGTGTTGCACGTCCTACCAGTATGCACATCGATACCTTCGGCACGGGTAAAGTCGATGACGAAACTCTGCTCCGTTTAGTTAAAGATCATTTTGATTTACGCCCTGCGGCAATTATCAAAGATTTTAATTTGCAAAATCTACCAAGCGATCGCAATGGTCGTTTTTATCAAGATGTTGCGGCTTATGGTCACATGGGACGCAATGATTTAGACCTACCTTGGGAGCGTCTAGATAAAGTTGAAATCTTGAAACAGAACGCATAATTAGAAAGGCTCGCAAAGCGAGCCTTTTTGATTTTAAAAGTTGAATTTAATTACAGTACATGAATCAGCCGCTTCCAAAATCTCTGTATCTACATATTCCATTTTGTAAGCGACGCTGTTTTTATTGTGATTTCGCAATTACAACGGGTGGCGAGAACCTAAGACAACAATATGTTGATGCGCTATGTCAAGAAATTAGGTTGACAGTTGCTCAAATCCCCCCCATTGCGACATTACAAACAATCTTTTTTGGTGGTGGCACGCCATCTTTACTATCTGTGCAACAAGTCGCGCAAATACTTGAAACGATCGCTAAGTATTTTGCGATCGCCCCTGATGCCGATATCTCACTGGAAGCAAATCCTGGGACGGTGACTGTAGAGAGTTTACGCGGTTATAAAGATTTAGGCGTAAATCGGGTTAGTTTGGGCGCACAGGCTTTTCAGCAAGAATTATTAGATGTTTGTGGACGTGGGCATAGTGTTGCCGAAATCTATGAAGCTGTAGATGCGATTAAAAGATCTGGCTTTGAGAACTTCGCGTTAGATTTAATTTCAGGATTGCCAAATCAGTCGATGGAACATTGGCAAGATTCTCTTCACAAAGCGATCGCTTTAGAACCGAAGCATCTCTCCATATATGATCTCACAATAGAGGAGGGAACTGCCTTTGGTAAACGATATCAAGCAGGCGATCGCCCTTTACCCAGTGATGAAAGTACAGTCGCGATGTATCTCGCAGCCCATGAGATACTCCCTGCCGCAGGATATGAACATTATGAAATCTCTAATTATGCGAAACCTTCCTATCAATCACGGCACAATTTGACCTATTGGCACAATCAACCATTTTACGGTATGGGTATGGGCGCAACCAGTTATATCGATCGCCAGCGTATTGATCGACCTCAAAAAATGCGTGCATATCTAGATGCGATTTCCCAATGGCAAACAAAAGGAATTGGGTTTACTGCTCCGATCCTTTCGGATATGGAAGAGTTAATGGATACCTTAATGCAAGGATTACGTTTGGCTGAAGGTTTGAGCTTAAATGCTTTGCAAAAAATCTATGGCTCGGCTCTATGCGATCGCGCTCTAAAATGCCTAGAAAAATATGTAGAAAGAGGATGGGTGCGATTTGTGAATTCGGAAATGGTTACGGAAATGGGTATAGAACTAAATACACAAATATTCTTGACTATTCCTCATGGCTGGCTATTTTCAGATGAGGCGATCAGCGATCTTTACGAAACCCTCACTTGATTTCTAGGACTATATACCATATAGCGAAAACAAGACTTTGTGGATTATAGTCATACTACAAACTGTTTTTTGGGGTTGAAAAATGTTGATGAAACGTAATTTTCTGATATCAGCCAGCTTGCTTGCCTTTGGATTGCTTCACAATGTCGCCTCTGCTTCTGCCGAGCAATGGTATTTTTATGTAAAAAACAATAGTAGTTCCGCAATTAAGAGTCTTTTAGTCTCGGAGACTGAAAATGGTAATTGGGGCTATTTTGACATTGGTTCGGGGATTGCTTCAGGGGTTAAGACTAAACTGGTTTGGAGTGGCTCTACAAATAACGATTCTTGTAACCAGTTTATAAAAGCTACATTTGCTGATGGCAGCGAAAGTGTCCCTGCTAAGTTCAATTTTTGTAAAGATCTCGACGACCCTATAGAGTTTCAGTAGTAGCCGATAGAGAACAGATGAGAGTGGTGGCGATCGCTTTTGGATTGGTATTATTAGGACATTATTAGACCTCGATGAACTTGCTATATTAGAGGTTGTTGTGTTAGAAATCGTCGTGCTGCCCATCAATACCTCATACTTCCATGACTTTTGCCACCACTGCCTCACCCACTCATACCAATTTTAAAATTCGTGATGATATTCGCGATCTCCAACCTAGCCTTGTCCAATGGCGGAGAGATTTTCATCGGTTTCCTGAGCTTGGTTTTCAAGAACAGCGCACATCCACCGCGATCGCTGAAAAGTTAACCGCATGGGGAATACCGCA
This sequence comes from Pseudanabaena sp., assembly GCA_044350865.1. Taxonomy (GTDB): domain Bacteria; phylum Cyanobacteriota; class Cyanobacteriia; order Pseudanabaenales; family Pseudanabaenaceae; genus Pseudanabaena. The sequence goes on from JBILGV010000084.1 coordinate 9,031, forward strand.
CCAAACAGGGCTTGCGAAAACAGGGATAGTCGCCACAATCGCAGGGACAAAAAGAGGTGGGAATAAAGTCCTCGCCATCCGTGCAGATATGGATGCATTGCCCATTCAAGAACAAAATATTGTTAGTTATAAATCGCAAATAGATCGGATCATGCACGCTTGCGGTCACGATGGACATACAGCGATCGCCCTTGGAACGGCTAAATATTTATGGGAACATCGCGCTGATTTTAGTGGAACTATCAAAATTATTTTTCAGCCTGCCGAAGAGGGACCTGGGGGCGCAAAACCTATGATTGAAGCAGGAGTGCTGGAAAATCCTCAAGTTGATGCTTTAATCGGTTTACATCTATGGAATAATCTTCCCCTTGGCACTGTGGGTGTGCGAAGCGGTGCATTGATGGCGGCTACGGAATACTTCCATTGCAAAATTATTGGTCGAGGGGGACATGGTGCGCTTCCCCATCAAACGATTGATTCGATTTTGGTAGCGGCTCAAGTTGTAAATACGCTGCATACCATCGTCTCGCGTAATGTGAGTCCTCTAGAATCCGCCGTCATTAGTATTGGGGAGTTTCATGCTGGTTCAGCCACAAATATTATTGCCGATTCCGCAAAAATCAGTGGCACTGTACGCTTTTTTAATCCTGAAGTGGGCGCAAAACTAGCCTTGCGTCTTGAAGAAGCGATCGCAGGGGTTTGCGCTGCTCACGGAGCTACTTATGAGTTGCAATATACCAAACTCTATCCACCCGTAATTAATGATTCTGCGATTACAGAGTTAGTGCGATCGGTTGCTGAAAATGTGATTGAGACTCCCGCTGGTATTGTTCCTAACTGTCAAACGATGGGTGGAGAAGATGTATCTTTCTTTTTGGAATCTGTAGCTGGTTGCTATTTTTTTCTCGGTTCCGCAAATCCTGATAAGGGGTTAGCCTATCCCCACCATCATCCCCGCTTCAATTTCGATGAGGCAGCCTTGGCTACTGGTGTGGAGATTTTTGTACGCTGTGTCGAGAAATTTTGTGCATAGTTTTGGTGTTAGACTAGAAAAATCCATTTTCTTTCGGTTTTATGGCAAAACGCTACACCATTGATTCAGCGCAAATTACTCGTCGCGTCGAAGAACTAATTAACGCATCTTCTAACCGTTATCGGATCACGGTACAAGTTGCGAACCGAGCCAAGCTCAGACGTTATGAAGATGACGATTATGACGATCGCATGATGAAGCCGATTTTACGAGCAATTATGGAAATGTCCGACGAAATTTCTCAACCTGAGATTCTGAGCGACTGAAAGGTTTAGGAGTGGCGGCGCGATGCGCCGCTATTTCATCTAGGTAAATATGTTAGATTTCACAGATCAAAATTCACCTAAAAAATTACTCTGCGGTGAAGGTTGGCGCATTGGCTGGCGCTCCGATGTAGATGTATATAAAGGTTTAGTCGGGGCTGATAGTTGGGCGATCGAGCTAACTGAATCTGAATTTAAAGATTTTTGTAAATTAACATCACAACTCGCTGAGACGATGCAGATTATGGCAACCGAGTTGTCAGATGCCGAAAAAATTTGTTGTACGCAAGAAACTGAAGACATTAGCCTTGAAGTTAATGGGTTTCCCGATGCGTTTACTTTACATTTACAGCTTTTAACTGGACGGCGCTCTGAAGGGATTTGGGAAGCGGATGCTGTCCCTTTTTTAGTTGAGGCGATCGCCAATTTGCTAAATTAAGACATAACTTGTCTAGTTTTGATTAGGAGTCGAAAATATGACCAGTATCGCTATTGAAAAAACTGTAACTGACACTGTAACTAAAAGTTTAAATAACTTAGAGGTAAAGCAACTTTTAACCTTAGAGGAGTTTTTACAGTTACCCGATGTAGACGAAAGTTATGAGCTAGTTGAAGGATCAGCAATTAAAAAAATGTCACCTAAATTTTTTCACTCTTCCTTAACGACTGTTTTTTGGGTTGAGTTGTCAGCATGGTGTGATGGTTTTGGGCGTGTAAGAGTAGAATGGTCAGTAATTTTAAAACGAAGAGGAAAAGATTGGGTTCCTGTACCTGACTTACTGTATGTTTCCCATGAGCGTCTCCCCTCAGATTGGTGTGAGGATGCACCTTGTCCCGTGCTACCCGAATTAGTGATTGAAATTGTATCGCCAGATCAAACTTTCAATCAGTTAGCCCAAAAAGCGATGGATTATTTGAGCGCAGGAGTTGATCGCGTTTGGGTTGTTTATCCTCCGATGCGAAGTCTGACCGTATTTTTTGCCGATCGCCCTCCTGAGACTTATCGAGGCGATCGCCTATTAACCGATGATTTATTTCCAAATTTGGCAATGACTTCCGAACAATTTTTTATAAAAGCGGGAATTTAAATGGTATGGCATACAGTGATTTTAGTCTGACTGAAGTTCGTGAAAAGCTATCCCTAAACTTGGTTAATCATCGACTTTTTGAGAATTCATTACCAATTCAGCCTAGTAAATGGCTCACTGAAACTCTCAATCTTAGTTTGGACTTTGCTTTGAAGTCTGGCAGTGAAAAGGCGCGTTCAGAGTTTATTGTTGCGCCAATTTTGCTAGAAATGGAAAGAATTAATGATTGCAAATTTGCTATTTATTCTGGCAAGAATCTTGACGCTGATAAGGAGAGAGGATTGACGGGAGAATGTGATTTTATTCTCAGTAAGGGGGTGATCTCCTATACTCTCGAAACACCTATTTTTGCTTTAGTCGAAGCTAAGAAAAATGACGTGGAGTCAGGGCTAGGACAATGTATTGCTCAAATGTATGGCGCACAATTAGTTAACCTTAAAAATCACCAGCAGCAGATTGATACTATCTACGGATGTGTGACTACGGGTGAGCGTTGGCAATTTCTCAAGTTAGTCGATCAAGTTGTGAGCATTGATAGCGATCGCTACTACATCAATGAAGTCGAAAAAATTATTGGCTGTCTACAAGCAATTTTGAGTTTATATCTTGGTGATGGAAACGAGATCTAAAATTTTTTATTAATCGAACCACAAAAAATTTTGTAAAAGTCATGCTTTGCAAAATTTTTACAAAATTTCTTGGTTTGAGCTTAAGTGCAAAGCGCTGAATCAGTTTATTGCATAGACTTACGGGCGAGGGTGACTGCCTTGACAAAGCTATAGACACCGACAGGTACGCTGATTAGCAAGATCGCCCAAGTCGTTGCAAACCCAAAATCTGGTGCGCCATAGGATATTTCGTAAATACAACCAACAAAAGCGATCGCTGCCACAATCGAAATAAGCAAGATTAATTGAGCTTTTATATAATCAGGAGACATGATTTTTTATTTTTTATTGATTTATATCGATTTATTGTAAAGACTTTGCGCGTTTGTTTTTCTTCTGGGCATACATTAAGCGATCTCCTTCTTCTAACATATCTTCAACTGTGTGATGTTTTTTGGAGTCAAACTCAACAATACCAACACTATAGAGAATATCGTAGCCACGAGCAGCAGTTTGGTTATAGTTTTGTCTAATTTGCTCAAGACGATTCAAAATTAACTTACTTTTTTCGTAATCAGCATTGGTCAATAAAACCACAAACTCGTCGCCACCGAGTCGGGCAATCACATCGGACTCCCGAAAAGCTTCTTTTAAAATGGTACTAAACCCAATTAAGGCGCGATCGCCTTCAGCATGTCCATAATGATCGTTAATTTCTTTAAATAAATCGAGATCAAAAAAGAATAGTGATGCAGGTTTATCTAGTCGTCTACATAGATTTAGGGCATGAATAGCTAAGGAGTTAAAGCCACGGCGATTGGATATTTGGGTCAAATCATCAATGGTTGCCATTTGGATAGCAGCAAGCTCTTGTTCGGCAATTTTCCCTAGATCATGCAGTAATTCTTTGTCTTCATCACTAAGGGATCGTGGATCGCGGTCAATTAAACAGAGTGTGCCAACCTTGCTACCATTGTGAACAACGAGGGGAACTCCCGCATAAAAGCGAATTCGCGGATCATCTGTCACCATTGGGTTGTCGTAAAACCGCTCGTCTAGTAAGGCATCGGAGACAATCAAAATATCGTCGCCTAAAATAGCATGACCACAGAAAGATGTTGAGCGTAGTGATTCAGAGAGAACCAAACCTTGTTGAGACTTGAACCATTGACGATTTACATCAATCAGACTAACTAAGGCGATCGGTACACCAAATAAACGTTTAGCTAATCGAGTTAGACGATCAAAACGTTCCTCTGGGTTAGTATCAAGAATATTTAGTGATCGCAGTGTACTTATACGAACATCCTCATTTTCTGGATAATTTGGCTCTTTCATTTTGATCGGGCAAAATATTTAGTATTATTAAGAACAAGAGTGAGCGATGTAATTATGTTGCTCACTTCTATATTCGCATATTGCATATTCGCATACTCATTGATAAATGATGGACAGTAGATATAATCCCCAGCAGATCGAACCCAAATGGCAAAAAGTTTGGGCTGAGAAACAACTCGACAAGGCAAATAACGACGCAATTGGCGCTGAAGGTAACAAAAAGAAATTTTACGCGCTGTCAATGTTTCCTTATCCATCGGGCGATCTGCATATGGGGCATGTCCGCAACTACACGATCACCGATGTAATTGCCCGTTACAAAAGAATGCAGGGCTATGAAGTATTACATCCAATGGGCTGGGATGCCTTCGGATTGCCTGCGGAAAATGCAGCGATTGATCGCAATACCCATCCCGCCAAATGGACTTATGCCAATATCGACAATATGCGATCGCAGCTTCAGCAAGTGGGATTGTCCTACGACTGGGATCGTGAATTAGCAACCTGTTCACCTGATTATTACAAGTGGACACAGTGGATCTTTTTGCAATTTTTGGAAGCGGGTTTAGCCTATCAGAAAGAAGCTAAGGTTAACTGGGACCCGATTGATCAAACCGTAATTGCTAATGAGCAGGTTGATAATGAGGGTAGATCTTGGCGATCGGGTGCGATCGTTGAGAAGCGCAAGTTGCGTCAATGGTTTTTCAAAATCACCGACTATGCCGAACAACTTTTGCAAGATCTAGACAAGCTCACCGACTGGCCCTCTAATGTCAAAATCATGCAAGCCAACTGGATCGGCAAGTCCACAGGCGCAGAGCTAAGTTTTCCGATCGTCAAAAATCCTGTAGAGGCAATACCTGTAGGGGCAATTCATGAATTGCCCCTACAGGTGAATGACGAAAAAATTACAGTCTTCACCACTCGCCCCGATACGGTTTACGGTGTGAGCTATGTCGTACTTGCTCCAGAGCATCCCTTAGTCGAGACTTTGACCACTGCTGCTCAAAAAGAATCCGTCAGCAAATTTATCGAAGAAGTTAAAAATCTTAGCGAAATCGATCGCACCTCCGATGATCGCCCCAAACGTGGCGTAGCGATCGGTGCAAGTGTAGTTAATCCCTTCACAGGAAAAGAAGTTCCCATTTGGATTGCTGATTATGTTCTTTTTGAATATGGTACTGGCGCGGTGATGGGAGTTCCCGCCCACGATGTCCGCGATTTCGCCTTTGCGAAGCAATACAATCTTCCCATTCAAACCGTAATTCATGCACCTAATGCCACTGATGAAGCGCTGAAGGCTGCTTATACGGAAGCAGGAATCATGGTCAATTCGGGAGCGTTTGACGGTTTAGATTCCGTAACTGCGAAAACTAAGATTATAGAACTTGCGGAAAAGAAACAATGGGGAACCGCCAAAATCACCTATCGCTTGCGTGACTGGTTGATTTCGCGTCAAAGATATTGGGGCTGTCCAATTCCTGTCATCCATTGCCCTACCTGTGGCATTGTTCCTGTTCCCCATACTGATTTACCTGTAATCTTGCCTGAAGATGTGGAACTCACAGGGCGCGGTGCATCGCCTCTCGCCCAAAAGGAATCTTGGATAAATGTCCCCTGTCCGAAGTGCGGGACTGCTGCCAAGCGTGAAACCGACACGATGGACACCTTCATCGATTCCTCATGGTATTTCTTGCGCTTTGCCGATGCAAAGAACGATCAAGAAATAGGCGATCGCAATGCTATCAATAACTGGATGCCCGTCGATCAATATGTGGGCGGCGTAGAACACGCGATTTTACACTTGCTTTATTCGCGTTTTGTGACTAAGGTTTTGCGCGATCGCGGCTTACTCAATTTCGATGAGCCATTTGCAAGATTGTTGACTCAGGGCATGGTACAGGGCTTAACCTACATGAATCCCAACAAAGGCGGCAAGGACAAATGGATTCCATCAACACAGGTCAATCCCCAAGATCCTAAAGATCCGCAAACGGGCGAACCCTTGCAAGCGCTCTATGCCACGATGTCCAAATCTAAGGGCAATGGTGTATCACCTGTAGTAGCGATCGCTAAATATGGAGCCGATACTTTGCGGATGTTCACGCTCTTCAAAGCTCCTCCTGAAAAGGACTTGGAATGGGAAGATGCCGATGTCGAAGGTCAACAACGCTTCTTAAATCGCGTGTGGCGCTTGGTGTCCAGTTTTGCGGAAACTAAGCAGAATGGTGTTTCTAAAGAAATCGATAAGAACCTCCGCCGAGCCATTCACATCGCGATTAAGGAAGTTTCTGAAGATTTTGATGGAGGTTATCAACTGAATACCGCCATTTCGGAAATGATGAAGCTCAGTAATGCATTGCAGGATGCTGAAGATAAGAGTTCTGCTACTTTCTTAGAAGGTATCGAAACCCTCTTAACTTTGCTTGCTCCTTTTGCTCCACACATTGCTGAGGAACTCTGGTCATTGATTGGTCACACAGACTCAATCCATTTACAGCCTTGGCTTACCCATGATCCTGATGCGCTCATCGTTGATGAGATTACCCTCGTCATTCAAATCAATGGCAAAGTGCGCGGCAGTCTCCAAGTGCCATCTAGCGCCAGCAATGATAAGCAAGCATTAGAAGAATATGCGCGTAGTTCGGAGGCGGCGCAAAAGTATCTCGAAGGTAAGGAGATTAAGAAGGTGATTGCCGTTCCTGGCAAGTTAGTAAATTTTGTAGTTGCGTAGCTCAATCTACAATTATGATGTGTTGAATTGTTTTAGCACATCATATTGACCTATTTTCTATGAGTATAATTAAGTGAACTCGGTAATCAGCTTAAACATTTTCGTTGGCGAGACAGGCAAATATGGCAGCAACGCAGATATCAACTAAGGTTAATAGCGAATATGCGCCCCTCATCAAAGATTTGGGGGTTTATGCGAGTGTCAAGCTATTCAAGATTTACTTGCAGAAGTTCATGACTACCGCCCTACCATACATGCAACTAAAGAAAAATTACTCTCACAAGTTGAGTTTTTTGTCTCGTCCCGAATGTTGCCAATTAATCGTGTTCGCGAGATTATTAGCGAATATCAGTTTGCGGGAAAAATATCAGGATGTTTCGGTATTCCTCTTGAATATAGAGGTTTTACCAAATTACAACTAGAGAAACTATTGTGTGCTAATAGAAATATTAATCCTTTTGAATATGAGATGAAACCAGAACTAACTCAAAAGCCATCATTTATCCGTGCTGAGTGGATGAGTAATACTAAACTCAGACTAGAGTTTAGTATTACAGGTAAATCCTATGAACTTGAAGATGATTATCAACTGAGAACTATCAAACCAACAAATCGCGTCTGGTAGTTCCGTAGTTCTGTCCTCAAATGCTGTCAATACGTCTATGCCTCGGCGACGCAACTGCTCGGTAATCGCTTGAGGAACATGAACATCCATGTACAACGGAATAGCCATTTAGAGCAGTCCTTTAGCTTGCATACGAATGTAGAAAGGTGACTTAGCGCTTTGAGTAATGTTTTCTTGCGCTTGTTGCCATTCCAGTCTGATTTCTTGATCAATTTCTTCTTGATGGTCAAAATAGTAGCCCATTGCTGCATGAGCTTCGGCTAGGGTTAAGTATAGGTGCTGACGACAGATCTCTTCTACTGACCAACCATAGGCAATATAGTCCATGATAATTTGGGCAATTCTAATGCGTGGCAAGCGTTGTAACGGGCAGACTGGTAGTCGTTTTTTTCGATGTGCGGATAACTAAGGGTTAGCATAATGTTTTGTTTTCACCTAGCTAAGTTGCCATATTTTAACAGCTTTATCTTTGAATGATTAATACAGCCATTGTTGTTTGACTTCTCATCAACATAACAGTTTAGTTGAGTCGCCATAAACAAATTTTGTTTTTATCGATTACATTGTCTTTTCCATTCCAGATTTAGCTGATCATAATGCTCTCTTTGTCCGTCCACCAAATCGGCGAACGTGGCGAGAACCAACTCGGACAATCCAGATTTATGCATCTGGATGACGGGCTTCGAGCTTATTGCAAGCAGCTATTTCCCGTGCATCAACCTCAAAGGCTCCAGTTTCAAGGTCAATCGCGACAATCTTGCTTCGACTTGTGGACGTATTTGAGTTTGATAAATGAGATCGCCTCGTTGGGCAAATTCTTCTTTGCTATAGCGGGGTTGATGGACTGGCATGATTGTGAATTTCCCTTGATCATTGCCTTATCTAGCATTATAACTGACAAAAAATAGCTGTGAATAGATTACTTAATATCAAAATTAAAATAAGGTGTATTACATTTCATTAACGCACTCTACAAGACAGCGATCGCACTAGCGGCTCTTTTTGCTGCTCGAATGTATGTGATCATTATGAGTATTTCTTTGGTAGTAACTTAATCCTTAAAGTTTTCTGGATTGGTCGTTCTAATTTAACAAAAGCTATGTACGATAAGGGAATTAATAAGCTAAAATAAAATAAAAGGTACACAGGATTCAAATAGAATTTAACATCAATTATCTTAAAACTTACAGCAAGACTAAATACAATTTGCAGAGGAAAATGCAACAAATAAGAAGAATATGTTATATCTCCAATCCATGATAAATGTCTTAATAATCGCGCCCCTGTGTCGATTTCAATAAGTATAAGACATAGGATAGTTAAAGGAAATAGAATATAACTAGTAAATCCAAATAAAAACACTCTTCCCTGCACCCAGATGTCTAGAATCATATTACTTAAATCAATGGTATAGAAATTTATTATTACGCAAGTCCATGAGAAAAAAGCCAAAATATATACAAGTTTTTTCAATTTTTTGTGTTTGTCTGACAACAGAATGGCTAAATAAAATACCAGCCCACCAAGAAAAAACATTGCCAATCCACGAAATATATAATGCTGGACAAAAAAATTGTTAAGGATGAAAGACGAAACCGAGACAGACAGGCAAAATATCCCCCCTCCTTGACGCAATAAAGTAGTAAGATAGAAAACGCCATATAATAGTACCTCTATAGATACTGAACATACGGGCGCATTAAATGAGTAACCTTTCTCGAATCCCCAGTTTGATGCGAAAAATATGTTTAAGAAAAAGTGAAATATATCATTAAACGGATACACAAATGGAATGTTTTCGCGGGAGATATAAAGAAATTGCAAAATTGCAACTGCTATCAACGTGATGAAATGTAAAGGATAAAGTCTTGAAAACCTCTCAACAGCAAACTCCCAAGCTGTGGTTTTATTCTCTCTTATAGAATCTCTGTAACGCCAAAAGAAAATAAAACCAGAGAGAAGGAAAAAATATTCAACACCCATGTTGCCTTTTTCATAAAATAAACATAGTAACTTATATGCTGGCTGATCTACTCTTATAAAACCTTGAGATGTCGAATTGCCGATATACGCGAAGTGTTGCCAATGCCATAACACAACTGACAGTGCGGCAATACCCCTTGAAATGTCTAAAGCATAAAGACGCTTTGGCAAATTATGACCACTTGTAATACTTGTAATAACGATTTTCTTACTTTGAATCATAATTACATATCATCTTTTAGATTCCAAGATAAATACTGGTATGAGTTAAATATCGCATAACTTGATTAGATAAAGCAAATTCAGAAAGATTTTGCACTATTTCAGCAATTCGCCGAAATATTAAGAATTACGAACTCCTGTTAATGTAAGGGTTTTAGAACCGTCAAATTTTGAATTTAGAATTGCTGCGTAATAACAAGATTATTGCAGGGCAATTTACCCGAACAGAGTTTTATTGATCGCTATGGAAGATAACATTCCTAAACCTGTAATGATAGTCTATCTACTTTTTTAAGAATTGTTTTTAGAGCTATTTTTTAAGGGAATTCCGCAAAGTGTTCGCGGCTTCTAGTCGTGAAGTTTGGGCGATTAATACACAACGAGTCAGTAAATCAATATCTAATTCTTTCAGTTGGGGAATTTCACTCTGTGCGATCGCTTCATAATTATCTTCGCGTAAATGATACAGACTAAATATGCCATCTTGCAAAAACCATACTTCAGGAATTCCTAAAGCTTGATAACGTTGTAATTTTTTTGGGCTTCCACTCGTAAAAATAACTTCGATCGCTAAATCAGGTATCGGTTTTGATGTTCCAAAACAATAGGATTCATCTGGTTCAATGGACACTTCCCCTTCGCGTTGTTGAGTCATCGAACCTGTGGGTTCAAATTCAATATTGTATTCCATGCAAAAGATACTCAATAGAACACAGATAAATCGGCTGACTGTTTCGTGTGCGCGACTTGGCATGATTATCTCAATAGTTCCTTGGTAATAGAACAGCCTTACTCCAGTTGAATCGGCAAAACCTGATTGGATTAGCTTAAAATGCTCCCAAGTGATCCCTGAATAGATGAGATGTTGGTCTTGATCGGGTTGTTTTTCGCTAGAGATAACCGAGCGAATTGGTGCTTGGATCATGATGACACCCGTAAATTTAAGGTCAGTATAACGCGAAAATTCGTTCCATGTAGCATGAGTAACTTAATTGCTATAGAATGCTAGATCTAGTATTTAACCAAGTATTTAAACTTTCGACTCATGGAAGACAAGTTGATGTTGATGATCCCAGGTCCAACACCAGTGCCAGAACAGGCGCTGTTGGCTCTGGCAAAGGCTCCCATCGGACACCGTAGCGGTGATTTCAGTAAGGTGATGGCAGATGTGACCGCCAAGCTCAAGTGGTTACACCAAACCACAAATGATGTATTAATTCTCACCGTAAGCGGTACGGGCGCGATGGAGGCAGGCATCATTAATTTCTTGAGTAAAGGCGATCGCGTCCTTGTTGGTGATAATGGCAAGTTTGGCGAACGCTGGGTCGAAGTCTGTCAAGCCTATGGTGTCAATGCCGAAGTCATCAAAGCAGAATGGGGCAAGGCTCTTGATCCCGAAGATTTCCGAGTCAAGTTAGAGGCGGATACCAATAAGGAAATCAAAGCAGTAATTATCACCCATAGCGAAACCTCGACGGGTGTTCTTAACGATTTAGTTGCAATTAATCGCTATGTCAAAGCCCATGAAAAGGCTCTGATCATCGTTGATGCAGTCACCAGCTTGGGAGCAATGAATGTTCCCATCGACGAATTAGGCTTAGATGTAGTCGGTTCTGGTTCTCAAAAAGGGTATATGATCCCCCCCGGATTGGGATTTGTGGCAGTTAGCCCTAAGGCATGGGAAGCTTATAAAACAGCGAATCTACCTAGGTTCTATCTCGATTTGGGCAAGGCTCGTAAAGATGCAGCAAAAAATTCCACTCCTTTCACTACTTCCGTGAATATGGTAATGGCTTTGCAAGCTTCACTAGAGATCATGCAACGTGAAGGTTTAGAAAATATCTTTGCGCGTCACTTGCGTCATCGTGAAGCGACTAGGGCAGCAGTCAAGGCTCTGAATCTGGGCTTATTGGCTCCTGACGAAGCCGCAAGTGCTTCGATTACCTCAGTGGTTCCTCCTGAAGGACTGGACGCAGAAAAGATTCGCGCCACAATTAAGAAGAAGTTCGATATTGTCATGGCTGGTGGTCAAGATCATCTCAATGGGAAGATCTTCCGCATTGGACATCTTGGCTTCGTCGGCGATCGCGATATTCTCACTGCGATCGCTGC
>JBILGV010000154.1:0-6814 GCA_044350865.1 Pseudanabaena sp.
AAATGTTTGACCTCATTAAATTGCTTGGTTTAAAAGGTCATTGGGAATTTGCCGATGCTTTTTGTGATTACTTTGCGACCCTATCCGAACCCGCCGACAAGTATAATCTCAACTTTTGGCAAACCATGTCTGTCGATTACTTTGCCAATGGCGGAAAACCTTGCAGTAAGATTCAGCAAGCATTAGAAACTAGCGATCGCCTGTTGTCATACCAAATTGAAGATATTTGGCAGACTGGTCAGAAGATAACTAATCCTCAAAAATATCTAGCTGACGATAATTTCATCAGTGAATCGAAAAAGTTTCTCGCCGCCAATACCCCGATTAAAGACTTGATGTTTCGCCATACCCGCGACACCTTACGCGAATATTACAAACGTGGCTTCTTAGATAAATCTGTACCAACGCGAGAGGTATTTGATAATGCAATTACCCTAGAACCAGAACGGGAAGCCCATTTATATCGTGAAGTCAGCGATTATGTACGTCATTTTTACCGTCTCGCTCAAAAGGAAAACCGCAAGGCGCTAGGTTTTTTGATGACGCTATATCGCAAGCGCTTGACTAGTTCTTTTTATGCGATCGAGAAATCTTTACAACGGAGACTAGAGTATCTATTGACTCAACAAGGTAGCCTATTTGGAGAAGATGACCTTAGAGATCTTGACGATGCCGATGATGCGATTATCGAAGGCTTAGAGTCCTATAGGTCGCCTATCGATCCTAAAGAAATTGAATATCTGCAAGACTTATTACAGCAATTTGACAACACTGGTGAAGATACCAAACGTTCTGAATTTATCAAAAAACTACGTCAAGAATCCTTAGAGCGTGATAGTGCGATCGTCTTTACGCAATACACCGACACGATGGACTATTTACGCGATACCTTAATACAGCTATACGGCTCACAGGTTGCTTGTTATTCGGGTCGTGGTGGTGAACTCAATCGCGATGGCACATGGCAGATTGTCAAAAAAGAAGAAATCAAAAGGCGATTTCGCGATGGAGAAATCAAACTCTTACTCTGCACTGAGTCAGCCAGTGAGGGACTAAACTTGCAAACCTGTGGCGTTTTATTTAACTACGATATGCCTTGGAATCCCATGCGTGTAGAGCAACGCATTGGCAGAATCGATCGCATCGGTCAAAAATTTGCAACGGTTAGAATCCATAACTTTTATTACGATGGCACAGTAGAGGCAAAGGTTTATCTTAAATTACGCGATCGCATCAAAGCATTTAAAAACGTTGTCGGCAATTTACAACCCATCCTTGCTCGCGTACCCACTTTTATCGAAAAAGCGGTAATGAGTGCAGACCCACTCGAAGAAGATGTCTTACTGTCAGAATTTTTTGAAGCTCCTGATGCTTCATCTATACAACTAGCACTTGATGAAGCTGTGGCAATGGATGTCGAAGCCGATCTTATGGAATTGCGTAAACCGATACCGCGATCGCCCTTTGACGCTGAAGCGATCGAGCAAATGTTTACGCGATCGCTGCTACTGCAAAAATCTGGAATCACGTTTGAGGATTTAGGAGAAAAAGTGTGGACAATGGAATTACAGCAAAAATCATATCAAGTTACCTTTTATGCTGATACCTTTGATGAGCATCCATCTTTACGATTGATGACCTTTGGCGATCCATTATTTGAATTAATTCTATTCAAAACTTTAGAGGATAAATAACCATGCCTCAACCACCCCTCCCCCAACCCCAAAGCGATCGCACCCCAATCACCTTCGATCAATACGAAGCCTACACACCCGAAAAATTAGAACTATGGCATGGCTTCTATGACTACGGCGACCCAGATGATTTCAAAGGCTTTTACCTTGCCATACTCACGAATATGGGACTACGCGCCGCCATTAGCCATGTCCCGATCGCACAATGGTTAGCCGCCATCCAAGAGGTAGCTTTGCAAAATCCCAAGCTTGACGATGCTTTGCGCGATCGCTTAGTTCGAGCGATCATTGAGTTAAATGCAGTGGCGGAGTGTTTAGAGGAGTAGCGAATTATTAACTCAATCAAAGTATTTGACTCACTAATAATTCAGTCTCCTCTTCAGCCGAATTCAATTCAGGCAGTGGAAGATCAGAACTTTCTAGTATCTTTGCAGAAGTATCAGTTATTGGTGATGCAATATCTAATGAAGGGTAGAGCCAGCCTGAGAATAACTTAGACATTTGCGGCATCAGTAGATAGGTCATTGTTGGAACAGCGATCGCGGTAATAATTGCCACACGAAGTACTAAAGGCAAAGTTGATAATGGCTGTTTAAGAACTAGAGAAATAAAAGTAATTAATGGGAATACAGCCAACCAAGTAACCATAGTCATTTTGTAGCGAGGTGGAGGTGTAATTGATTCTTTACCAGAAAGAGTAAACCAAGTTTCTAAACCAGTTAATACCTGAATCTGGGGTGGACTGACAGTGAGTGATTCGGCTATATCAAACCAGTACTTACGTTCTGGCGATGCTTCCCAATTACGAAGATTGCTGAGGCGCTCGAACTTAAAAATGATGCGATACTCTGGATCATCAGAATTAACAGGCGGGAAAATATTACTACCCAAATGACCGTCAAATTTTTTACAGGCAGTGGTGATACCAGACAGAAATAGTTCAAATTCGGCTTTACATTCTGGCTTAACCCGTCTTGAAATTACAACAGTTACCGATGGATCGTTAAAAAGGTTTTGGGGTTGTGACATGATTGATTTCCCTTGATAATTGTTATAGAGACAAAGGTAAAACTCTAAAAGAATAGCAATTATTTACTGTCCCAGTCCGTTGTAGAAAAACAAAAAATAGCCATGCCCTCTCTCAATCAGTTACGATAAAATACAGATACTATCTATCAAGAATTATGCTCCAGAGTATTGTGGCGATCGCTAGTGTGATGATGATGTCCGCAACAACTAGCTTTAAATCTGTTGCCCAATCTCCTGTCAATGATGAATGGGCTGCTCTCAAAGGCTTAGGCAAAGTCGTACTAATGCGTCATGCACTTGCCCCTGGCACGGGTGATCCTAGTGGATTTCAACTGGGGGACTGTAGCACACAGCGCAATTTGTCGGAAACTGGACGAGAGCAAGCCCGTCAAGCAGGGAATGAATTTCGGAGGAGGCAGATTCCTGTTAAACAGGTTTTATCTAGTCAATGGTGTCGTTGTTTAGAAACAGCTAGGCTTTTGAACTTAGGAGAAGTGAAACCAGTACCTTCTCTCAATTCCTTTTTTAGCGATCGCAGTACAGAGGATATCCAAACCGCTCAAACCCGCCGACTCATAACAGAACATCGGCAACAGGATGACGTAGTGGTTATGGTGACGCATCAGGTAAATATTACAGCTTTGACGGGTATTGTGCCGCGATCGGGTGCTGCTGTGGTGGTACAGGCTAACGCCGAAGGCGAAGTAATTGTAATTGGTGAACTAGATCCTTAGAAGAGATGTCGAGTGATAAATTGACTATCTTTACCGTACAAAATGCGATCGCATCTAAACCCACACGCGCTAAAATCTTGGCAAATTTCCCCTAGAACTGATGATCGACAATCGCCAATATGCCCCCGCAACCCAAAGAAACCGTGAAGTAATCCTAGATGTGCTTTTACAGGTTTTACCTCAACAAGGCACAGTGTTAGAGATAGCCAGTGGTACAGGCGAACATTCCGTCTTTTTTGCACCACATTTTCATCCTTGCCAGTGGATACCATCCGACCCTAATCCTATGGCGATCGCGAGTATTAGTGATTGGCAAAAGCATTACCCATCTGACAATTTAGCCCCACCCTTACAGATTGATGTCACCGCACTTCATTGGTACTGTGACGATAATCTCCAAAATAAAGGCATTCAGGCGATCGTCAATATCAACATGATTCATATTTCACCTTGGCAAGCCTGCTTAGGATTAATGGAAGGTGCGAAAAATCTTTTGTCAGTGGGCGGTATTTTGTATCTCTATGGTCCATTTAAACAAGATTGCAAACATACCAGTATGAGTAATGCTCAGTTTGATGAAAGTTTGCGATATCAAAATCCTGAGTGGGGAGTGCGAGATCTTGAAGATGTAATTGCGGTCGCCGCATCCCAAAATTTAGTACTGCAACAAATTCAACCTATGCGAGCGAATAATCTCTCTGTGATTTTTAAGGTGCTTGATTAGGCTGGATCGATTATTTAGAGCTTTCTTGTGATTGTTCCTACGGTTTTTGTGAGGAGATTGGAAAAGCGATCGCGGGAACTTTTACAAAACCATTTTCTTTGCTATCAATAAGTATGCCTTCATTTCTCCTTTACCTTTAATGTTTATAAAACCTCTTTCTTCAAACTCATAAAGTTGATTGAGGCAGTTATAAGTAGTTTCGCTAACTTGGATTTTACCAGCAATGCCGTGGGATTCCATCCGCGATGCTGTATTAACTGTATCTCCCCAAAGATCGTAGGCAAATTTCTTAAGTCCGATTACACCAGCTACTACTGGTCCAGTGTTAATACCTGTACGAATGCTAAGATTTTGTCCTGTTTCTTGATTGAAAGCAATGATAGCTTGTTGCATATTGAGCGCCATGTCTGCGATCGCTTCAGCGTGATCATCTTTCGGAAAAGGAAGTCCAGCCACAACTAGGTAAGCATCGCCAATAGTTTTGATTTTTTCTAATTGATGAAATTCGGCTAAGCGATCGAAACGAGAAAAAATCTGATTGAGCAATCCCACGACTAAATCTGGTGGTAATTGACTAGAAAGCTCTGTAAACCCAACAATATCGGCAAATAAGACGGTTACATTATTGAAACTATCGGCAATTGCATTTTCTTTGTCTTTAAGCCTTGTAGCAATGGATTCTGGCAGAATATTTAGCAAGAGTTTTTCTGAGATATTCCGAGAATAAAATTCCGATCTAGCTAGTTTTTCGTATAAATAAACTGAAAGATTGCAAATCAAACAAGTCCAAAAAATATTAACTATCCAAATGGCAATGTCAATATTTGTGGGCAATATCCTAAAGCCGAATGCACTATTTACGATTATGTAATAGGCAAAAGCTCCCAATTGGGACACCAGATGAAATCGCCAACGCACTGGGACTAAGGTAGCTTGAGAGAAAAAGGTGATCATCCATCCAATTAGAATCATTTCGGGATTGATATCTTTTAATATGGTGTTTACCAGTTGGTATAATATTGTGAATGTCCATGAAATACTAAAAAAAGCAACAGAAATCTGTAGCTCGGAACGCTGCTTTTTAAAAAAGTTTAGCGCAAATAAAATTCCTGTTAGGGTTAAGATTGCTCTGATAAATTTAATTTCAAAAGACAATTCATGTCCCACGAAGAAATTTATAAATAGTATGGCGATTAATGAGACATAGTAAAAGAAGGCGATTTGCATCCCCAGCCTAAGCCTTTTTTGCATAAACTTTTGTCGCCACAGTTTATATTCGGTTGTTTCCAGATCGCTTTTATTTTTTAGAAAGCTAAACATTATTTTTGGCGATCGCTCGGATAATCTATAACTTGGAATATTATCGTATGAGGTAGTTAGAGTGTTTGTATTCCCTCAATAATAATTACTAAATTTGTAATCAGAAAAGCTCGACTTTAGCAGAGAATTGGAGAAGTTTATTAAGTTTTAGATTGCTAGGTGTTAGAAAGTGCGATCGCCGCTTAACCCAATCCATCAAACGGTATGCTATTGGCTAGAACACCATGCGATCGCAACTAACCTTTTTCATATCTGTAACTACCTGATCGGTAACTTAGCTCTTGTGGCAATCAATGGTAAGGAATTGCGTCGTTAAGCAGGTAGCCCTGCTGTAGAACGTTTTATATTTAACTCCGCTTAGACGATTATTTCCATTACTGGATGCTTAATCCGCCGTCTATGACAATGCTCTGTCCCATAATGTATGAAGCTGAGTCTGAACAAAGCCACAGGACAGCTTCAGCAACCTCTTCAGCAGTACCCAAACGACCAGAAGGCTGTTTAGCAATCATCGCCATTTCCAGTGCATTGCTACCACCATCACGATGCATTCCTCTTTTTAGCATTGGGGTACGAATATAACCACTAGTACAGTTGTTGAAAAATAAAACTATTCTAGTAATATTAGCGAAAACTTTTGGCTGCCCATTGACTAATATCTTGACGGTTGATTGCGGCTGCCATCAGATCAGGAAATAGATCAGGTGTACAGGCAAAAGATGGCACACCAAAACTAGCGATCGCAGCCGTATTATTGTGGTCATAGGAGGGAGCGCCATCGTCATTTAGTGCTAATAGAGTAATGAACTGCACCCCTGAAGCCACTAACGCCGCAATCCTCTTGAGCATCTCTTGGTTATTGCCCCCTTCATAGAGATCACTAATCAAGACAAAAATGGTTTCGTGGGGCTGACGAATTAATCCTTGGCAATAGGCGATCGCCTGATTGATATCTGTACCTCCGCCCAATTGCGTGCCAAAAAGAACTTCTACTGGATCTTGTAGTAATTCCGTTAAATCGACCACCGCAGTATCAAATACCACCATACTCGTTTTGACCGCAGGTAGAGTAGCTAACACGGCACTAAAAATTCCTGCATAAACGACAGAGGTTGCCATTGAGCCGCTTTGATCAACACAGAGAATAATGTCTCGTAATGAAGAGCGCTTGCGTCCGTAACCAATGCGTGTTTCAGGAATGATGGTGCGATATTCAGGCTGATAATTTTTGAGATTAGCGCGAATGGTGCGATTCCAATCAATTTCATTATGACGGGGACGACGATTGCGGGTGGCGCGATTGAGACTGCCTA
>JBILGV010000085.1:0-20957 GCA_044350865.1 Pseudanabaena sp.
GCTTTCTTGGTTGGCAAAATCAAAGACCATGCTAAGCCCATTGAAGATTCTAAAGCGATCGCTCAAGTTGGAACCATCTCGGCTGGTAACGATGAAGAAGTCGGCGCAATGATCGCTCAAGCGATGGACAAAGTTGGTAAAGAAGGTGTGATTTCCCTTGAAGAAGGTAAATCCATGTTTACCGAATTGGAAATCACTGAAGGGATGCGCTTTGATAAGGGCTATATCTCTCCTTACTTCGTCACCGATGCTGAGCGCATGGAAGCTTCCTTTGAAGAACCAGTTCTCTTAATCACCGATAAGAAGATTGCATTAGTTCAAGAACTCGTTCCTGTTCTCGAACAAGTTGCTCGCTCTGGTCGTCCTCTGATCATCATCGCTGAAGATATCGAAAAAGAAGCACTTGCTACACTCGTTGTGAACCGTCTTCGTGGCGTTCTCAATGTTGCTGCCATCAAGTCTCCTGGATTTGGCGATCGCCGTAAAGCGATGCTCGAAGATTTGGCTACCCTCACAGGCGCTCAAGTCATCACCGAAGATGCTGGACTACGCCTTGATGCCGTTAAACTCGATCAACTTGGTAAAGCTCGTCGCGTCATCATCACCAAAGACAGCACCACCATTGTTGCTGATGGTAACGAAGCCGCAGTTAAGACTCGCGTTGAGCAAATCCGTCGTCAAATCGAAGAAACTGAATCTTCCTACGACAAAGAGAAGCTTCAAGAGCGCCTTGCTAAGCTCTCTGGTGGCGTAGCCGTCATCAAGGTTGGCGCGGCAACAGAAACCGAAATGAAGGATCGTAAACTTCGTCTCGAAGATGCGATTAACGCAACTAAAGCTGCTGTGGAAGAAGGTATCGTTCCTGGTGGTGGTACAACCTATGTTCACCTAGCTCCTGAGCTTCACACATGGGCAACTGCGAACCTCACAGGCGAAGAGCTAACTGGCGCAATCATTGTTTCTAAAGCTCTTTCTGCTCCTGTTAAGCGCATCGCTGCTAATGCTGGATTTAACGGCGCTGTAATCGCTGAAAATGTGCGTGAAAAAGACTTCAACATCGGCTTCAATGCAATGACTGGTGAATTTGAAGATATGTTCGTTGCTGGAATTGTTGATCCTGCTAAAGTAACTCGTTCTGCTTTACAAAATGCAGCTTCGATCGCTGGCATGATCCTCACCACCGAATGTATTGTCGTTGACAAGCCTGAAGATAAGGGCGCTGGCGGCGGCGGTGCAATGGGCGCTGGCGGCGACTTCGATTATTAATCTCAATAATATGTGTAATTAAATTACGCTATAAAAAAGCAGTGACACTTTGCGTCACTGCTTTTTTTGTGAGATTGAATTTATTGCGCGACCGATGTATGGCTTATTCTCTAATCCTAATTTTGTCCTCTTCTGCTATCCATAAATGTCCTTTTAGTGGATGTTGGTTAATTGCTGGGATCAATTTCTGAAAGAAGGAAAGCAGATATGGCTTATCTTGTCTGTAAGGTCTTAATACAATAATCCCTGCATAGTTTTGTGGTGGATAGGTCTTAATATCAGCAAAATCTAAATCTAGCGTAACTAGAACTCTCTGCTCCTCTTGACATACAGAGATGACGGTAGGATCTTTCGCTCCTTTTAAAGATTCTGAATAGATAGTAGAAGCATCATATCCTTCGTCTTGTAAAAGGTTGGCAAGTTCTATGGGTAGATTTTCATCTATTTTAAATTTCATGCTGTTACTGGGGCTGGCAATAATACAATCTGCTCACGGGCTAACTCAGCAGCATAGTTGATTGCGGCAAAAATATCTGCGGAGGTGAGAGTGGGATAACTTTGCAAAATTTCTGCCTCGCTGACTCTTGCCGCTAGGTTATCGAGAATGACCGATACCATGATTCTTGTGCCTTTAATACAGGCTCTACCATGACAGATAGATAAATCTGTCGTGATGCGATCTTGCCATCCCATATGTACTTACTCAGCTTTACCAGTTTTATTAGTTATTATTTTATTTCAGTTTTCGCAAGTTGACCGCTATTGTAGCTAAAAGCGCGATCGCTTCTTTAATCTCAGTGAAAGTAAAGGGCGATCGCATATTGGTATATTTTAATTAGCTAAGAATTACGCTGTGTTATTTTTAAGTTATGCCAGCGATTTTAAGGATTGGTGCATATCGTTCACAATTACTTGAGGCTTGGTATGAGTACTTTGGCGATTAAGACCGATGAGAGAGTTAAGAGTGTTAGCTTTACTGATGATACGATCGCTGTCGATCTGATGGATGGGCGGATAATTGTAGTTCCCTTAGTGTGGTATCCGAGGTTATTGAATGGAACTAGTGAGCAGCTAGCTAAGTGGGAAATCTGCGGTGGTGGCTATGGTATTCATTGGGAGGATCTTGATGACGATCTGAGTACTAAGGGTATGTTGCGTGGTGCGCCCACGCCGAGAAAATCAAGATCAATTGGTTGAAGTGTGATATCGACTTAATGCTTAAATGTTGATTTTTGGGAGTAGATATCGCTAACATTGGGACTATTGCCTGCGTTTCCAAGCGATCTCGTCCGTAGCAGTAGGAGAAGGCTATGTAAATTTTCTTTGCCACTACAAAACATTAAGGTTTGTAATAATATGCTCTTTTAGCTGTCATTACATGACCTGACATCAGACCACCTTCTATTGTAATCCGATTACATTTATTGCAAAAATATGAATTTCCAGCCGTGATTGGTGCAGCAAAAGGAATATAGTCACTAATCCGCGAAATCCCCTCACCAAGATTAAAATTTTCTGCATCTGGGGATGTTGTGTGTATAAATACTTCTCCATAACTAAGCGGTGTATGTGATCTTGATTTTTTACAAGTTCTACAATATAAGTTACGACCAGTATTTGTAGCATTTAATGCTTTACCAGCAAGACTGTCAAAAAAACCACCTAAGCTCATGTTTCTATTTTCCTGTTAATCGACACACTTAACCGAATCTGTAGGCATTATATAAAGTCTAGACTGATTCGACAAGTAGTCGATCACATTTATTATCAAGCGATTGGTTGTGGCAGTCGTTCACACTGATCTCCAAGACACTATTCGTATTATTTCCGTAAGAAGGACAACTAAGTATGAATAACAAGTCTATTTCGAGGCAACCTTTAATTGATTGGAAAAACTAGAGAAAATAAATGATGAGAATATTGATTTGTCTAATTGTCCAGAGGTGACTCCTGAGATGTTTGCTAAAGCGATCATCTAAAGACAAAGCATCTATGGCAGTGAGAGATTCTTGAAATAGAGACGTTTTTAAGGCTTGACTCATAGGATTATTTATTTATGAAAATTTACACTATAACCTCGGTTGTCACTATACTTCAGAAAACAGAGATCGCTTTTACTGCACTTATTCAAATAGCGATTTAGCTAAAATCTCATAAATCAAGCGTTTGTTTGACATCATTTAAAGCGATCATTGCGGTTTTACTTTTAGCAAATAGCGATCGCCGATTTAGGTAAAAGCTATAATCGTTAACAATCTAGCAAGCAATAGCAGATCGACAACTTTATGAATGCAGTTTCTTATGTTGATGCACAGAGTAATTTGGCAAAAATGATCGATCAGGTATGCGATCGTCACGATCCTGTGATCATTACGCGCCATCACCAACCATCAGCAGTCCTTCTATCTCTTGAAGATTATGAATCCCTTACAGAGACTGCTTACCTCTTAAAGAGTCGTAATAATGCCAAACGCATTTTTGAGGCGATCGCTGAATTAGAATCTGGCGGCGGTACTATACGGGAGCTAATCGAGTGAAGATACTTTTCTCAGAACGTGCTTGGGAAGATTATCTTTACTGGCAACAAACAGACAAAAAAATTCTCAATCGAGTTAACAACCTTATCAAAGATATCCAACGCAATCCCCATAGTGGCATAGGCAAACCAGAACCATTAAAACATGGATTATCAGGATATTGGTCTAGGCGAATTGACGATGAGCATAGGATTCTTTACAAAATAGAAAATGACACACTTTTGTTAGTTCAAATTCGTTACCATTATTAAAATTTCAAGCAACTATTCAAATATTGATTTAGCTAAAATCTCATAAATTAAATATTTGTTTAACATCATTTAAGGCGATCGCCCTTCTAATCATGATTTTACTTTTAGCAAATAGCGATCTACCTACAACAACAACTATATAACCTCTATAATAGGTAGATAGTCTTAGACTTAAAACCTATGCTAAAAGAACTTTTTGGCGGTAAAACACCCGAACAAGTTTTGCTATATCTCGAAAACTATGAAGAAGGCTACGGCAAAGCGATCGCTGATACCTTTGAGATATCCTTGAGTTCAGTACAGAAACAACTGCAAAAATTTGAAGACTCAGGATTATTAGTTAGTCGCTTAGTCGGCAAAACTCGCCTCTATACATGGAATCCGCGATCGCCCTTTGTAACACCAGTTAGAAATCTACTAGCCCAACGCCTCAAAGTCACCCCACCCGAAGAAATCAAAACCTACTACCGCCAACGCCGTCGCCCTCGCAAAGCTGATAAACCCCTTGGAAATACACAAAACCTCATCCCTAGCTGAGATCGCTGCGATCGTCTCAGATACGCTTACCAAAGCAAATATTATCGCCGTGCTAAAGGGTGGCGGTGTCGTTACACATTCTCACCCCGACTTTATGCGTCATGGATCGCCTTGCAGGTTTCTATCACTGGAATGATCGCCAAAGTCTCGATCAAGCAGTCATGGTTGCAAAACGTCATCCGATAGATTTTAAAAAAGTGAAGTTATGGTCAACCAAGGAAAAGCAACAGACAAAATATCAAGACTTTTTAGATAGGCTGCAAGATTAGCGATCGCCTTTACTGCACTTATTCAAATAGTGATTTAGCTCCGAACTCATAAACCAAGCATTTGTTCAACATCATTAAAGCCTCATATGTCCTAAAGTCCCGAAAAAAACTACAATAGGGATAATAGTAAATGATGAAAAATCTAAATAAATTAAGACTGTGACATATAAAGTTGGACTGCTCGGATTAGGAACAGTTGGCACAGGTGTTGCCAAAATCTTCCAAGACCCTCATGGTCGCCACCCACTACTGCCAGATATCGAAATTGTCCATGTTGGAGTGCGATCGCTAAATAAGCAGCGAGATATAGAGATCGAGCCCAATATTGTCACAGACGATTTAGAGGCAATAGTTAATGATCCTGCGATCAATATTGTCGTAGAAGTAATCGGCGGAATTGAGCCAGCCAAAAGTTTGATTTTAAAAGCGATCGCTAATGGCAAGCATGTAGTTACAGCCAATAAAGCCGTTATCGCTAGACATGGTAACGAAATCTTTACCGCAGCCAAACAAAAAGGCGTATATGTAATGTTAGAAGCGGCGGCTTGCGGCGGAATTCCCGTGATCCAAGCTCTGAAGCAGAGTCTGGGTGGTAATCGCATCAGTGAATTAACGGGCATTGTCAACGGTACAACCAATTACATTCTCAGTCGGATGTACTTTGAAGGCGCAGATTTTGATGCAACCCTAGCTGAAGCACAGCAACTGGGCTATGCCGAAGCCGATCCCACCGCCGATGTTGATGGTTATGACGCAGCCGACAAAATGGCGATTTTAGCTAGTCTTGCCTTTGGCGATCGCATCAAACTTGAGGATATTTATCGCGAAGGTATCCGTTCGATTACCAGTGCAGACATCGGTTATGCGAAAGAGCTTGGCTTCACGATTAAACTTTTAGGAATTGCTAAACGCTCTGAAATCAAAGATAGCAACAGTCTTGAAATCCGTGTCCATCCCACATTGATCCCGCTCCAGCATCCCCTTGCCAATATTCATGGCGTGACCAATGCCGTAATGATTCAGGGCGATCCCATTGGCGAAGTCGTATTTTCAGGTCCTGGGGCAGGAGCAGGGGCGACAGCCAGCGCCGTAGTTGCTGACATTATCAATGTCGTAGCTGCCCTGAAATCAATCCCCAATCAGGTCAATCAATTGATGGGCTGTTCCCACGAACATTATGCCAAAATTGCGCCAATTGAAAATACAGTGACACAGTTTTATGCGCGATTGCTGACCCACGACAAACCAGGGGTAATTGGCGATCTCGGCACAGCTTTTGGTAAACATGATGTGAGCTTGAATGCAATTTTGCAAAAAAATACCATTCACGATGGTTTAGCCGAAATCGTGGTAGTTACACAAAAAGTAAGCGAGTTGAATTTCCAAGAGGCGATCGCTACTATTCACGACTTACCAAATTTACACAGCATTCCCACGATCTTGCGTGTTCTATAAGAAATTATTTAAGATCATCGGGATTAATGCCTAATGATCTTAAATAATTTGCTAATTTTTCTTTTTGTTGACGTTCTTGATCGGCGATCGCCTCAGCCTGTTGTTGGGCTAAGGTTGCTTGAGTCGCGATCGCCTTTTGTTGATCAGCGATCGCCTTTTGTTGATCAGCGATCGCCTTTTGTTGATCAGCGACCGCCTCAGCATCTAATCGTGCCTGTTTTTCAGCGATCGCTCTTTCATCACCTGTCAACAGCAAATTCCCAAAATCATCCCACCAACGTAGCCAAGATATGTCATTTTCTAGTTTCAGTCCAATTTCTACCGCCATTGGTAAAATAGAGTAATGTCCGCGTTGATTAGGTTCCATCTTGGCATAGCGACCATTAATCAATTGATAAGCCTCAAGATGATCTCTCCATGTGTCGAAAATCACATAGAAGGGAATCCGAATAGCTTGCTCGTAAACCCAAAATTTCCCCGCTTTCTCAGTTTCACTAGGTGGCGTTGCATCTCTTTCTTCGGCTCCATTGCCAGACACAAACTCGATTGCAATCAATGGCGCAACAAATTCCTTCCACAAAACATAGGAACGGCGATATTCACCATCAAGAAGCGGCGATACATTTGGCACATAAAACCAATCGGGTGCTTCGGCTCCTTTTTCAGGTGGTTCCATCAAGCGCCAATAAATACCACTATCCTGACCGATGCAATAGCGTCCATCAGGATGCAGCTTTTCGAGGATCGGGGTGATCGAGCTTGTTAAAACAATACTTTGTGGATGTTCCTGAAAATTTTTCACAAAGGTTCCGTCTGAGTCTGGCAGTTGCTTATGATCGGGAGGAGGAAGTAGGATTGCTGAGTTTTGAGTTAGAAGAGGCGTGGACTTAACTGGAGATTGGGTAGTTTGCATAGTAACTCTGAGAGGTACATTGAGTCGATTTTAGCATGACTGGAAAAAGGTGTTCTGGCACTTATCCAAACAAAAAAAGAGGGTGCGTTGCACCCTCTTTTTTATTCTTTTTTATTTATCATGCTTTAGCAGCATCGACTTCAGCGAAAGTTTTGTAGCATTTTTCCGCATCATATATATGACAGCGATCGCCAATATCCTTCATCAATTCCCACGAGAACTTAGTCTTGTATAAATACTGTCCCCAATTCTCATCAAGAGACTTATGAGCTAGACGCAAGTTATATGAAGGAATACCAGTAGAAACGTGGTGAGGAACATGCACATTAATATCGTGACATAACAACTCCACCCATGCTGGATAGTCGCAATGTACGGTTCCTGTCAACTGATCGTTAGCAGCTTGCCATTTATCCTTATCTTTAAACTGGATATCTGGCATCGTGTGGTGAACGATCGTGAAGGTACTCATCCAGAAGTGATAGACCAACCAAGGCATTACAAAAAAGCTAACAAATCCGAAAAAGCCTGTGGTAACAATCAAAGTCGGAAACACGATCGCAGCATAGGCGATGACCAAGCGATAGGAAAACTTGACTTGTGATTGCTGACGCTCAGGATAGAGACTTGCATTAAAGTGCAAGTTTGCCCAATGAATAACTGAGCCAATCCACCAAAAGCGGGTGCGAATTAAGGTGTAAACGCCAGATATAAGCCCTTTACCCTGTTCATACTCTTCAACCGTGAAAGGATACCAAGCATTATCTTCGCCCATCTTGTTGGTGTGGAGGTGATGGTGATCATGCTTGAAGCGCCAACCGTGAAAAGGAAAAATCAAAGGCAAGAAGGCAATATGACCAACTAAATCGTTAACCCAAATTTTATTGGAAAAAGAACGATGACCGCAGTCATGACCAATTACAAAAAATCCCGTAAGTGCAGTGCCTGTAAAAATCCATGCCAAGGGCAGTAAATACCAAGGCGAGAAAGCGATACTGACATAGCCGAGAGCGGCGGCGGTCACTGACAACAAAACCGTCAACCAAGCTTTAAGAGGATTTTTCTCAAAGTATTCAGATGGAATAGTCTTGATGATGTCGCGGAGAGTTGTCTCAGATGTGAGAGTGTGTGAGGTGTTTTGTATGGCAACCACTAAGAAGCACTCCCTACCGTGGTGAGGCGTTGACGGCTCAAACCTTGCAATTGTTGTAAAAGAACGTCAATGTCCGATTGCAATTCTGCAAACTCGGCTTGTACTTCTTCGGAATATAACTTTTTAGCGGTTACGTTCAATGTTGAAATTTTTTTTGCTGGGGCTTCAGTTTGTTTGCTCATACTTCCTTATAAAACGTTTTTAAAACGTTACGATCACACCAAAGAGAACATTAGAAGCATTCAATGCATGTAATTTGCATCGAACACTTATGCATCAGATTCTAGCTTATGTTATGTATATTTTTGTATAGATATAAAGATATCTAATGAGTAATTATACGGATCAAAGTTTATATTTTGTGCCAAGGGGCGTGTCAGCGAACAGGATTGGGGCGATCGCGGCGGCTGATCCTAAACGATCGTCAAGATATTCTTCGAGGCTGTAGTACTGATCCATGCGATCGCATAATCCTTCTGGACTCAGGCTTTGGATGTTATGGCTAATAATGTAACTTTGCGCTGCGGAGCCACGGAAAGCGGCAAATGCTTCTTGACAATAGGCTTGCTTGGAATCATTTGAGGCGGAAATCCAATCGGAGCCATGCATGTTCCCGCCCAGAATTGGCTGACCATTGGCAGGAATTACAGGGTGGCGAGTCGCGGCGATCGCCTGAGATGGAACACCACAAAAAATCACAATCACAGCAATAACGAAAATAAGACTTGTAAGTATACGAAAACAACCAACTTGACGCATAATTTAGCTCCCGAATTCCCAAAAAAGCCGTTAAGGTTTGATAACATTTTTTAATTAATCGCACTTAACATATCAAAATAGTAATCGCAATGTAGTTGAATTGACTGTATTGCCTAATTTCTAGGATTTATTAAGTTTTT
This sequence comes from Pseudanabaena sp., assembly GCA_044350865.1. Classification (GTDB taxonomy): domain Bacteria; phylum Cyanobacteriota; class Cyanobacteriia; order Pseudanabaenales; family Pseudanabaenaceae; genus Pseudanabaena. The sequence goes on from JBILGV010000085.1 coordinate 9,281, forward strand.
TCTTAGCACTCAACTATCGGGATTTTATTAAACTGATGTTGTCCGCGATACAGAAAAAATCGCCCACGTTTACCAATTAATTTGCCCAGCCCGCCAAATGTCTGAACATTATCTCAATCATCCTACTTTTGGCTTGCTATCGCGCTTGTGTAAAGTAGATGAGTTTCGTAGTCTGTTTACGACACTCTACGCCCAAAGGTTGTTTTTCCTAATCACGACTGGTCCTGAAGGTGTCCAGTTTGATCCTGTATCACGAGCCGATGCCAAGCTTATGGTCGAAAATCAGATGCGTGCGGTGCGTCGTTTTGGCTCTGATGTCGATCAAAAAACTTTACAACATATATACAAGCGAACTTTTTCTCAATGAACTCGCGTATTTCTCTCAAAGCTGCGGCAAAAATCAATCTTTATCTAGAGATCACAGGCAATCGTTCGGATGGGTATCACGATCTAGTCATGATTTTGCAAAGTATTGATCTCTGCGATCGCGTAGATATTCGCAAAATCGGGACAGAGGAAATTCAAGTCACCTGTACTAATCCTGAAGTGCCTTGCGATCGCACTAACCTTGCTTACAAAGCCGCTGCGCTGATGCAAAGTGTATATCCTGAAATTGGCGGCATGGAAATCGCGATCGATAAGCAGATCCCGATGGGGGCTGGCTTAGCTGGTGGTTCTGGAAATGCGGCGGCGGTGTTAGTGGGAATTGATCGCCTCTGGGATTTAGGACTCACACAGTCACAGATCTGTGATTTCGCCGCCCAACTGGGTTCGGATATCCCTTTTTGTGTCACTGGTGGCACGGCTCTAGCCACAGGTCGCGGCGAAATTTTATCGCCATTGCCTGATCTTCAGGATTTAGTCTTAGTGATTTGTAAACCACGTCAGATTGCGATCGCCACAGCATGGGCTTATCAAACCTTTAGAAGTCAGGGTTTATTAGCAACAAGCAGCGTCAAGGATCAAAACCTATCAAGTCAAATGGTATCGGCGATCGCTTCTGGTGGCGAGTCCGCACCTAATAAGATCGGGCGATTACTGTATAACGATCTTGAGCGAGTCGTGTTGCCAGAATATCCTGCGATCGCCGATCTCAAAAATAAATTACTCGATCAAGAATGTATTGGCGCAATGATGTCTGGTTCTGGATCTACTGTGTTTGCGATTGCCCCTGATAGCGATCGCGCCCATCAAATCGCTGAATCTATAAAAACCGATGAAATAGATGTATGGGTCACTAAAAGTTTACCAAGATCTATTTTTGACGCATAAGTTATTGGCTATAGCGGGAGTTACTAAAGATCCCCCTCAATCCCCCTTGCAAAGGGGGAAGAAGAAAATTTAATTTATTCTCCTCCCTTTGCAAGGAGGGCTGGGGGAGCTAAACCCTGTAACGTAGACAGAGAGACTTGTGTGTACACCGTAGCCTCTTTATAGAGAATATTTTCTAGAGAAGATTTTTTAGTTTCTCTTGATATTCTTCAGGCGTGATACTGCCAGCCTTAAGCTCCTCACTCAGCAATTGCAATTGAGGCTCGATCGCTTTTTTCTTCGCGGCAATTTCATCGGCTTTAGTTTTATAGACAGCTTCACCTTCTTTTTGGGCTTGTTTGAAGGCTTGACGCAAACTAAAGGCATCCATTTCACCACCAGAGGCGAAATATTCGTTAGCAACCTTACCAAGCGCCCATGTACTAGCATAGGCTGTAGTCGCGCCAACTACCATGCCAAATACGGGAACTAGCTTCGCTAAATTACTAACAGCGATTCTTGTACCAGTGATCCCCAAGCTTCCAAATAGAGCTTTGCGAAGATTTTCATTGTCTCGATCGTAGCCCCAACTTTGTCCGATTGTTTGAGCAAGATCAAGTTGGTTCCAGTAAATCAGCATATCAAAAGCGATCGCAATGCCTGGCAGAGGAAAAGCGCCCAGAACTGCATTGAGAAAGCAAGTATCGGTAATGGCATTCTCAACCTCGATCGCACGGATATTGGGATCATCGATTTGACGGACTTGCTCAGAAATTGATGACTTGGTGGAGCGCCGTTCTAGGTTTTCCAACCATTCCTGCTTGCCCCAAAGCTTAGAATTGGTAAAGGTCGCACCAATTTTATCCAACATTTCCTTTTCTTCAGGACTACATTCACCATCAATATTTGCCATCGCATAGGCTGACTGGTAAACCATCTCCTGTGCGATTTCACTCGTAATTTGGTGAAGTAATGTATCGATTGGCTCATCTTCCTCATTTAAAAGGCGATCAACAGTAATGCCTTCGGGTAAATGAATTTCTTCAAAAGTATCGGCAAGACTAGCAAACTCTTCTTCGAGCAGTTTACCGTCGGCTTTTGCCATGCTTACCAATACCTTAAAGCTTGCCAAAACTTCTTGCTGATTGACTGCGGACATCGAATGTTTACTCCTTTTCAGAAATTATGACTGATCGTAACAGCGATCGCTGTCTCTGTTTGTATAAAGCTAACCTAATCACAAATTAATCGCAATTATAAAACCTTCAAAATTCAAGGATTTTATCTATAATTACAGTGTTTGCCCAGTCATTGGACTTACTAGAATAAAGCATCAATCCCCCAATCATCATGCAATTCATCAATCCCAAACTCGACTATGCCTTCAAAAAAATATTTGGCTCAGAGCAAAGTCATGACATTCTGATTAGCTTTCTCAATGCCATGCTCTATGAAGGTCAAGACAAAATCAAATCCATAGAAATCATTGATCCCTACCTTGCCCCAAAACTGCGGGGTATTAAAGATACCTATGTAGATGTAAAAGCAACCATTCACAATGACGAGAATGAAAGTACGACTGTCATCATTGAGATGCAAGTTCTGAATGTGGAAGGCTTTGAAAAACGTATCCTCTATAACGCCAGCAAAGCTTATTCTACCCAACTTGACATCGGTGAAGACTACATGGATCTAGAACCAGTAATTGCTTTAACAATCACCGACTTTGAGATGTTTCCCGAATTAGAAAAACTGACTTCGCGGTTTATCCTCAAAGAGAAGACCTATCTGACTGATTATCCAATTTATGATATTGAACTGGTATTTATCGAATTACCTAAGTTCAAGAAAACATTAGAAGAATTGGACAGCTTGACCGACAAATGGCTATATTTCCTAAAAACTGCAAGAAAACTAGAATCCGTGCCAACCGTCATGGATAACGTCCCTGCGATCAAAAAAGCCTTTGCGATCGCCAATCAAGCAAACATGACCCGAACCGAATTAGATGATCTTGAGCATCAGGCTATCTTCATCCATGATCAACGCAACGCCATCAAAAAAGGAGAGCGGTTGGGACGAGAAGCAGGTAGAAAGGAAGGACTTAAGGAAGGTATTGAAAAAGGTCTCAAGCAGGGACTTGAGCAGGGACTTGAGCAGGGTGAACTAAGGGCTAAATTAGCGATCGCCCAACAATTACTAAATATTCTCGATGATCTTGCTATCAGTCAAACTACTGGACTATCTCTTGAAGCGATCGCACAACTTAGAAATGGTTAGAGTCAAAAACAGTTAGAGTCAAAAACAGCTAGAGCGTAAAGGGTTTTAGCTGTTTCTTAATTGTATTTACGCGGCGTATAAACCCGTAAGCGATCGCCCCATTCCACAACCTTAGTTTTACTAGAACCAATAATAATCACGGTTTGCATATCCGCGAGTTCGGGAGCTAATTCTCTAAGGGTGATTACTCGCACATTTTCGCCTTTACGTCCCATTTTGTGTCCTAAAATTACGGGTGTGTCTGGCGATCGCCACTGTAATAAAAGCTCTTTGGCGGCGGTGAGTTGCCAACGGCGTTGAGTAGAAATGGGATTGTAAATCGCGATCGCAAAATCAGCTTGAGCGGCGGCGGCTAATCTCTGTTCGATAATTTCCCAAGGTTTGAGAATGTCGGAGAGGGAAATAGTGCAGAAATCATGTCCAATGGGAGCGCCAATCGCGGCGGCGGCGGCTTGGGCGGCGGATATCCCTGGAGCAACATGAATATTGATTTCATTCCAGTTAGGATTAGGTTCAGTATCTAATACCTCAAATACAGCAGCTGCCATACCATAAATGCCTGGATCACCTGAAGAAACGATTACGACTGATTTTCCTTCGGTAGCAAGATTAAGGGCAAGGCGAGCGCGATCTAGTTCTACTCGATTATCAGAAGCGTGGATTGTTTTCCCTTTTGTGAATTCTTTTACTAAGTTAATATAGGTTTTGTAACCAACAAAATCCGTAGCATTTTCTAGAATTTCTTTGACTTCAGGAGACATCCATTTAGCGGCTCCAGGTCCAGTACCGATAATCGATAGCTTTCCATTATTAATCGGCTCTTGTATGGGAGCCATTTGATAAATTAGATAAGTGGAACTTAGTTTCGAGGCAACAGATTCCAGTTCGATTTTGCTAGAAATTATTTCAATTGTATGAGTCGCCTGATTTGCGATCGGTAGATTACTTTCACTTAACCAAGTCGCCTCACCAATCAATTGTACCGACTTACCCGCCAATAAATCCGCTAGAAATGTCTTAGCCTGTTCATCGTCATTTATCAATCGATAACCAGCAGGAGGAGCTAATAGTGATGTTTGAAATCGCAAATCACCTGTGGTTGTAATCGCTGGTTGGACTTGAAGTAGGTTAGCAATTTCCTTAGCGATCGCATTCGCTCCATTTAGTCCGCCCAAAAGCGGAACCACCGCCGAACCATCTTCAGCGATCGCAATTACGGGTGGTTCGGCCCATTTATCTGATAGCAAAGGCGCTAGCGACCGAATTAAAATTCCTGCGGCGCAAATACCGATAATTGGATGTCCTTGGCTAAATAACTCGCAAACGGTTTCGCTAAATTTGTCATATTGGCGATCGGCGGATTGGGTACGCGAGGCTAGTCCATAGATTTTAGCGTTGGGAATTACAGTTTGGATTTGTTGAGCGATCGCAATACTCTTTTCTCCTAAAATAAAAACGGCAGGTGATTTCATGAATTTGCTATTAATAAGCGGAAGAACAATTATAGTTTATTGCTATAGCAACCCGAAAAGATTTATGAAAGGCGCAGAGTGAATCTCTTGCAAATCTCAAAAAGCTGTATACTATCAGAGCATAACGCTAACATAACCTGCTGAAAGTTATGGTGACAATACCTTACGAATATCGGCAACTACCCACTGCGGAAGATCTACCTGACTCCGATGAAACTCCTGTGGATAACGAATTACAAAATGACATTCCGAATATGCTCCTAAACTTGTTGCGATCTATTTGGAGCGATCGCCAAGATTGGTTTTTTGGCGTGGATATGGGAATTTATTACGAACCGAATATTGAGGAGCCAGAGAAATCAAAAGTAATTGTTCCCGATGGATTTCTGGCTTTGGGTGTAGATCGTCGCACAAGTGAAGGTGGACGATTGAGCTATGTACTGTGGCAGGAGAAGGTATTACCGATTTTAGCGTTGGAAGTTGTCTCCAAAAAATATAACCAAGAATATGAGCGTAAATTCCTTAAGTATCAAGATTTAGGGATTCTCTATTATGTTATTTACAATACTTCTAGTGGTCGTAGAAAGATTTACAAACAACATCAATCTTTGGAAGTCTATAAATTGATTGATGGTAAATATGAACTAATTCCATCAATTTCATTGTTGCAAGAAGGTGGAAAAGTGGTGTGGATGCCAGAAATCGGTTTGGGTATTGGCTGTGAACGGAATGTTCTTGATCATTGGGATCGTGAGTGGGTCTATTGGTACGATCGCGATAATGTCCGATATCTAACTGATGATGAACGTGCTAATAAGGCTGAGGCGATGGCGCAACAAGAACGACAACAGAAAGAGAAGTTGGAGACTTATTTAAGAGAACTGGGGATAAACCCCGATGAAATTTGAGCAGAATATTTGGTGACAACTTGATGTGATCTACTTTATGATGATGTACTGATGCCACGATTTCAAAGCCGACTTTTTAATTGGATCGATCAATCCTTGCCTGCAAAATTAGGACGCAGGACAAGACAAATGCTTGATCGACAATTCAAGCAAATCCCTAACGTTAGTGAATTACCACGTTTGCTTGCCTATCAGGTTGCAAAAGCGGCGCTTTATCCTGTGTATCTGATCGCCTCTACTGCCAAGCGAAGATTTCCTGCGTTAAATGGAAATAAGGCAGATTCTAGGGAAAAATTGCGATCGCAGCCAGATTCGGGAGGACTTTTGCCAGAGGGAGATCTGGGCGCTGAAAATTTCGAGAGCATAATTGAGCAAGATCTCGACTTACCAAAGATCGACTTACCAAACCCAGAAATTCCATTACTTTTGCGTCCATTGGTCAAATTCTTGAGTTGGATCGATCGCACCAAAATCAACATAGATCGAAATATTAACACGATTATTAAGAGGCAACCAGATAATTTGGCGACCGCAACAAGTTCGGAAACAAGTTCAGAACTAATTTCGGAATTAGCATCAAGACTGCTTGCGAATCGCATGTTTGCGGAAATCTGGCAGCAACGTTTGGGACAAAGTGGCGTGGATCAGGGAGAAAGTGAACAAAATTCTCTAAGGGAAAGTAATGGCTTAGCTGAAAATGTGGCTTTGGGTAAGAATACAAGGTTAGAGCAGTTACGGCGTTTAATCGAAGCGGCGATCGCATATTTTTTTGGAAATCAATCTGATGTTGAAGATGATCGTTTGATTGGTAATCAAGAACTTTCGGAAGGTCTTTCTATCAATGATTCAGAGGTGAATGAAGCGATATCCGACAGTCCACAGTCACGCCACAAAAGAGTTCGGGGTGCAACTTCTGAAAAGAATCAACTTCAAAAAAATGTTGCTCAATCTTCCCCAACCAAAACAATAGCTAATGTAACAGCCAATGTAAGAGCAGACGAACTCAAAGAAAATGCAAGTTTAAGCCAAAATTCAAATCTAGAGCGATTGCGAGAGCTAATTGCTGCCGCGATCGATTACTTCATTGGGAAGCGATCGCTAGATGGTGATGTGGAGCAAGACCAAGAGATTAATAACATCCAAGGTCAAAATCCTGAAATTCTTGCTAAAAAATTTGGCGCTAAAATCCAGACAGGCTCCAAAAATTCAACTAATCGCGTTGAAAATTTCACTTCAGAAAGTTCTAATCCCCTCAAAATAGACGATCAAATTCAACGGTTGCAGAAACTCATAGAAGATGCGATCGCTTATTTCTTTGGTAAAGAGAGAGTAAAACCAAGCCTAGACCAAACCTCTGATATCATACCTAGCGCAGAAGCTTGGTTAACAATGGAAGAAGTATTCGGTGACGATAATGGACCTTGGCCCCTTCCGTTGGAATATGAGTCTCATGCTTTTGCCAAGTCTCCTGATATGGGCGTACTCAACTCTTCAAGTGAACTTCAAAATTTTGAAACCACAACCACTCAAATCTCTCAAGATCGATTGGAAGGAAGTCTCATGTTTGAGGGGCAATTTGGAGAAGACTTTGAAGAAGAATTATTGTATCAAAATCAAAACCCAGATTCAAATAGCGATCGCCCTCTTCGAGCATGGATTGAGGCAAATGCCACAATTTTGGGCTACACCTATAATCCTGTGATGACAGTAATTTTATGGATTGATGCGATCGTTCTCAAACTCGAAAATATGGTTATTGCCTTTTGGCGAGCAGTTGTTAATTTCCCGAAGCGTTTACTTCACTTTATTCGTTATGGCAATAGACGCTGAAATTAGGCATAATGGAGTTAGCTGATAATATTATTTTCCAAAAATTTTCATGATCGTTAATAAGCTAGTACAGGCCGGCTGAAATAACAAGACACTAACCACGGAACTTCCATTTAAAAGGGTTGGATAAAAGTTCATTAAAATAGTTGATAAAAGCGATAATTTTCCGACTCAAATGCTCAACAGATAAAAAGCTCACTTACCCACTTCATTTGACCTCCACCGACATTTTCAAAGTCTTACCGACAATCCGATCCTTCAGAAATCCGCCCAACTTCTGTAAATTTGCCGCACTCACCTCTGCGGTCAGCAAACCACCACAAAACTACCCAAAGCCATCGCCCCTTCAGGAACATCAGTTACAGCCACGAGATCTAGCCTACCAGAAAAATATTAAGCTAAAAATTTTATTTAAGGTGAGCTAATACTTCACTTGGAATCAAGGAAAACCGCTATACTTTAGAAATAAAGTAGAAATAGAAACATGATCGAGCCGATTGGCTACATATTGGGAACCAAAGATGCTACCCCCCTTGAGTTTTGGGTGGCGGTGAGTGATGGCAAAGTCTTGCGCCTTGATGATGTCGTACAGGTAAAAACCGATCGCCCCGATAAAAAAGGCATCGTTAGTTTTTATGGAGTCGTCGATCATGTGCGAACCATCCATGAAGGAACCCAATTTGATACGGATACATTCTTAGTCACCAATGGCAGTATGCCCGTGAATGTATCCTATGCCGCCCATATCCAAGTCACACGCATCGAGCCTGAAGAATATTTACCACCCCAACCGAGCGATGCTGTCTATTTAGCCGAAGATGAGAACCTCAGATTTGCGCTTAACTTTGATGGCATGGAGCAGCGCATCTCCGCAGGAATCATGCGAAATGGTAGCCCCGCCTATTTGAATTATGAATTTATCGATGGTACAAAGGGCGCTCACGTCAATATTTCAGGAATTTCTGGCGTAGCAACTAAGACTTCCTTTGCATTATTTCTACTCCATTCAATTTTTAATTCGACAGCACTGGGAGCTAAGAGAGCGAATACGAAGGCTTTAATTTTTAACGTCAAGGGAGAAGATTTATTTTTCCTAGATAAACCGAATAACAAAATGCGTGAAGAGGATCGAGCCACTTATCACGCCCTCGATCTTCCTGTAGAGCCATTTCGCGATGTCCGTTTTTGTGTCGCTCCTAAGAAGAACACGCAAGAGATCGAACCTCATCTCGATCAACGTTCCGATAATATTTCCGCCTATGTTTGGGGAATGCGTGAATTTTGTCGCGATCGCCTATTTCGATTTTTGTTTGCTGGCGATGATTTAGAGCGGGGAAATATTGGCTTTTTGGCAAGTATTGTCGAAGAGCGGCTAGCAAGATTGGCGGTGGATAATGATAAACATGACATGAAGCTAGGATTTTTACCGCGAACTAGTCTCGATCCCGATGATGATTATGGCGAAGATGGTAAGGATAAAGTCGAAACATTTCGCGATTTGATTGAGTTTCTCGAAGATAAATTGGTAGAGAATCCCGATCAAAAATGGCTAGGACGGAATGCTCCCGCCACTGCCGAAGCTCTAACCCGCCGTTTATGGGGAATTGCCGATGAAATGGGACATCTGATTCGCGGTGATCTTCCCGCCGAAGAATTACAGAAATATAAGCTCGATCCCCTTGCGGTAGAATATCAATTAACGATCGCTGATATCAATAAACTCGGCAGTAAAGCCCAAAAGTTTGTCGTGGGTGTGCTACTGCAAAAGCTGTTTATGGAAAAGGAAAAGCGCGGTCAATATCCCGTAGTCTTTATCGTTCTCGATGAATTAAATAAGTATGCACCCAAGGAAGGTCGTAGCCCTATTAAAGATTTATTAGTGGAAATTGCAGAGCGTGGGCGATCGCTTGGCATTATCTTAATTGGCGCACAACAAACTGCTTCGGAAGTCGAGCGGCGCGTAGTCGGACAGGCGGCGGTGCGGGTGGTTGGTCGTCTCGACTCTGCTGAAGTGGAACGCCCTGAATATAATTTTTTGACGGGTGCTTGTCGAAAGCGATCGCTCCTTTTAAAGTCTGGCAGTATGTTCATTCATCAGCCCGAAGTTCCATCACCATTGCTGGTGGGTTTTCCTTTTCCTGCCTACGCGACGCGGTTACGCGAGGTGCAGACTAATGAAGTGGAAGAGAAGATTCTCAAGAGCAAAGTTAAACGGCTGTAGCGATTACATCTTTACATTTTACCAATTTGGCTGATTTACAGGCTTGATTCGATCATTTGTATATAAAAGGTAATTAGCTATAGCGTAAAGCGTTGATAGCAATTAGGGTGCGATCGCTTCTCCTAACAGCCAATTGGCAAAGTCGGTGGGGAAAGTTTCGGCTAAGAATTTACAGATACTGTCGATTATTAACAGATGCTGTCGATTATTAATTGATAACCATCATTGGGCAAGGTCTTCTCAATCAGTCGATTGACGGCAATGCATCTTACGTTAATCGCCCTTGAGGTTTTATTCAATACCCTCTATACCAGCTTCTTTCAAGAGTTTCATTAGTCTGAAATGTTGACCATTCCCTGCTTTTCTAACATGATCGACAACGGATAAACCATTGTAATCTACCGCATTTACATCTGCCCCACTTTCAATAATCAACTGAATCAGTGCAAGATCTAGATAATCAATGTAACATGAAGTTGCGAACATCAAAACAGTCTCACCATCGCGGTCTTCGCGTTGATTTATGTCTGCACCAGCTTTTAGCAACAAATGAGCAATTTGTGAGGCTCCTGAACCAAGAGCAGCCATGAGTGGATAATTAAAATTAGGATCAGCCCCTATATCCAAAAGATATTTTACAACTTCAGTATGTTTCCTTTCAGCGGCATAAGAGAGAGGAGAATGTCCATAGAATCCGTATTCACATGAGTTTATCTCTACACCAGATTCAATGAGTGTCTTTATCTTCTCTAGATTGCCAACTTCCGCCGCTTTACACAATTGTGTGACTTCTTCAGGAACATTAGCTTCGGCTTCTTTCTCTTTGGCAGCCATTATCTGCTTCAGATATCTTCTGAGGCGTGCAATTTCAGGTTTTGATGGCAAGTTGAATTCAGGCAATGAGAGTAAGTATTCAAAAACATTTCTATTCCCACCTTCAACAGCGGCTTCAATGGCATCTACACCATACTCATTTTTGTAGCAAGCTTTGGAGATAGTTAGTAATTTGACAATAGATAAATTTCCACATCTGCTCGCTAAAGTTAATGGTTTCTCTTCGCTATCAAAGTCATCTTCAAAGTATATATTACAGTTTGGACTAAATCCAATCTCAAGTAGATATTGTACAATTTCTGTTTTTTGCGATGAGATTCCATCATAAAAGATACTCCCATCTGAGATAATTTCTCGCAAGTCATCATAACTCTCAATAATTTCTTTTGCTGACATAAGATCTCCTATCTCAAACAATTCTTTGAGCTTTGACTTTAACTGGCAAAAACTAAGCTTATTCATAATTCATAATTATCTTTACTTATCAAAAAAACTAACTACCTTCAGTACAAGTAAGTAGTTGGATCAGTATTTGCTCTAAGTTTTTTATATTTCAGTCCATGTTTAGCCAAAGTATAGTCAGAATCAGCAGCAGCCAAATCTATTAATGCTTCAGGACAATCTTGTCTTTTAACAAGGTCAAATATAATTGAACGACCCATTGCGTAATCTGGATCATTTTTTCCTATTTCATAAAGCATCTGAAATTTTTCTTCTGAAATAAAGCTATTAGTTTTAATAAATGAGTTAAAAGGGCTCTTCTGGGTTTGAGGGGATAAGTAAAACTAATGAGAAAGGCAGGCTAATAATCTAGAACGAAAATTCATAAAATTCAAAAAACCATAGGCTTGTCGTTTAATCAATTTAATACGGTTATTAAG
>JBILGV010000155.1:0-6783 GCA_044350865.1 Pseudanabaena sp.
GTCATAAAAGTCTTTTGCAAAATTTTCAAGTTAAAGCAAATATTGTCGTTGCAATTTCCTTTGGTGATACATTATGGGGATTATTAATTGCTCATCAATGTTCGGCTTCCCGCCAATGGGAAGCATTTGAAATCGATCTGCTCAGACAATTGGCTAATCATGTGGCGATCGCTATTCAGCAAGTCAAGTTATTTGAACGTGTACAGGATCTCAATAAAAATCTCGAACTTCAGGTCGCCGATCGCACCCAACAACTAGAGCAGAGTTTACGCCAATTGAAAATAGCCTTACGCAAAGAAAAGGAACTGAATGAACTTAAATCACAATTTATCTCTAGAGCTTCCCATGAATTTCGTACTCCTTTGGCAACGATCCAAGCCGCAAGTGATTTACTGCGAAATTATAGCCATAAAATGACAGACGAAAAAAAGTTAGAAAAAATCGATAAAATTCAACGTGAAGTCAAGGGCATGACTAATTTATTGGAAGAGGTATTGGTAATTGGAAAAACTGAATCGGGAAGATTTGAGTTGCAGACTGAACAAATCAATCTGGAAAGTTTTTGTTTAGAAATTATAGAACAAACTAAACTATTAGCAACTGATAAACATAAAGTTATATTTAAAAATATTAACGCTCCAGAAAGTATAATTCTCGACACCAAGTTTTTTAAACAAATTATTTCCAATTTATTATCAAATGCAATTAAATATTCCCCTGATGGTGGTGAAGTTACTTTTATGATTTCTAAAACTAGCGATCGCCATCCCCAGCTTATACTAGAATTTTGCGATCAAGGAATTGGTATTCCGTTAGTCGATCAAGAAAAGATTTTTGAGCATTTTTATCGCGCTCGTAATGTGGGTATGATCGCAGGGACTGGTTTGGGGATGGCAATTATTAAAAACTCGGTTGAAGTTCTCGGCGGCACAATTCGCCTTACTAGTGTTGAAGCTCAGGGAACTATAATTCAAGTGCAATTACCGCTACAGTCTATTGAGGCTTCATAGATAAAATTATGACAACGATTCTAGTTATTGAAGATGTCGAGTCTCTACGTGAAGAAATATTGGAAACACTCTCCTACGAAGGATTTGATGTCCTTGGTGCGGAGAATGGACTCGTTGGTGTCCAAATGGCAAAAACCTACCAACCAGATTTAATCGTCTGCGACATCGCCATGCCCGAACTAGATGGTTATGGCACATTAGCCGCCCTAAGAAAGGAATCAAGAACATCGATGATTCCCTTTGTGTTTTTGACGGCTATGAGTGAAAAAAATGATATGCGTCAGGCTATGCAACTGGGAGCCGATGACTATCTCACCAAGCCTTTCACTTCTACGGAATTACTAGGTGCGATCGCTTCGCGTTTACAAAAATATAATTTAGTCAAAGAGCATTATTACGATGAAATTAAGGCGGTCGGAGCAAAATTTGAATACCTATCGCACCATGATGAGCTAACCCAGCTACCCAATCGAGTTTTATTTCATGACTCCTTAACCCAAGCGGTATTACATTCCCAAATCAACCATAAGTTCTTAGCTTTACTCTTTTTAGACATCGACAATTTCAATATTATTAACAACACTTTAGGCAATGATATTGGCGATCAATTATTTAAAGCGATCGCTGAACGCCTAAAACGCTACACGGCTCCCTGTGATATGGTGGCGCGGATACAGGGAGATGAATTTGCTATGATTATTTCTGATGCAAAAAGCCTATCTAACGTCAAAATTGAAGCCCAAAAAATATTAGATCTGCTAAGTCGTCCTTACAATTTGTATGGGCATGAAGTTTTTATTACCAGTAGTATCGGCATCACGATTTTTCCTGAAGATCATCAAGAAGTCGATGGGCTAATTAAAAATGCCGAATTAGCGATGTACTACGCCAAAACTCATGGGCGCAACAGCTACAAATTATATAACCCCGAATTAAACGCCCAATCTGCCGAGTATATGGCTTTGGCGAATAGTCTGCATCGCGCCATTGATCGCCAAGAAATTCGTGTTTTTTACCAGCCTCTAGTCGATCTGCAATCAGGCAAAATCATCGGAGCCGAAGCTTTAGCAAGATGGCAACATCCTGATCTGGGGCTAATTATGCCGAGCAAATTTATTCCTATAGCTGAACAAACAGGGTTAATCTTGCGTTTAACCGAGTTAATTTTAGAAGCTGTTTGTCATCAGATGCGAGCGTGGACAGATCTGAACATAAATTATGGATTTATTGCCGTAAATCTTTCTGCTCAGCATTTTCGTGCCGATAGTAATTTAATAGAAATGCTCACTAAAATTTTGCAAGAAAGTGGTGTTGAACCAGAACATTTAGAACTGGAACTTACGGAAAGTATTATCATGCAAAATGCTGAATTTACAATCAATGTGTTATCAAAGTTACAGACAATGGGTGTAAAAGTGGCGATCGATGATTTTGGTACTGGCTATTCATCCTTAAGTTATCTCAAGCATTTTCCTGTAAATACCCTCAAAATAGATCGCTGCTTTATTCAAGACGTAACTAGCGATCGGCATGATGCCACAATTTCTCTAGCAATCATTGATTTAGCCCATACTCTGTCACTACAAGTTATCGCTGAAGGTGTAGAAACTATGGAACAAGTTCAATTTTTAAAAGAGCATAGTTGCGATCAGATCCAAGGTTATTTCTTTAGTCCACCATTACCTAGCTTAGAATTTGAAAAAATGTTGATTGATGGAAAATGCTTATAAAAATTACAGGGTTGATAATCTTTGTAATTTATTAGGTATGCTAGCTTAGGAAACTTTGTTGAATTTTGCAAACCATACTTCATGAGTGAATCTAAACGCGCCTTAATTACAGGCATTACAGGTCAAGATGGTTCTTATTTATCAGAACTTTTGCTAGCTAAGGGGTATGAAGTACATGGCATCATTCGCCGCACTTCGACGATTAATACCGATCGCCTTGACCACATGTATCAAGATCCCCATCTTCCCGAAACAAAATTGTTTTTGCATTATGGTGATCTCACGGATGGCACGACATTGGGGCGAATTTTAGAAGCAGTACAACCTCATGAGGTATTCAATCTTGGCGCTCAGTCCCATGTGCGGGTTAGCTTTGACTCTCCTGAATATACGGTTGATGCAGTGGGGATGGGAACTCTACGCTTATTAGAAGCTCTGCGTGATTATCAACAACGCAATGATCAAGAGATTCGTTTCTATCAAGCGGGTTCCTCGGAGATGTATGGACTGGTTCAAGCTGTCCCTCAAAATGAAGACACACCCTTTTATCCCCGTAGCCCCTATGCCTGCGCCAAGGTTTATGCCCATTGGCAAACCATAAATTATCGGGAATCCTACAAACTATTTGCTTGTAATGGGATTTTGTTTAACCATGAGTCTCCCCGTCGTGGCGAAACCTTTGTGACAAGGAAGATTACTAGGGCGATCGCTAGGATCGTAGCTGGGCAGCAAAAGAAATTGTATTTAGGGAATCTTGACTCCAAGCGGGATTGGGGCTATGCCAAGGACTATGTCGAGGCGATGTGGTTGATGTTGCAGCAAGATGAACCCGATGATTATGTGGTTTCCACGGGTGAAACCCATTCAGTGCGTGAGTTTCTCGAAGAAGCTTTCAGCTACGTCAATCTCAAGTGGGATGATTATGTGGAGATTGATCCACGCTATTTCCGTCCTGCGGAAGTTGATCTATTGTTGGGTGACTCAACTAAAGCCAAGCAAAAGCTGGGCTGGGAACCCAAGGTTACTTTTAAAGGATTAGTCGAGTTAATGGTTGATGCCGATTTGTCGGCACTAGGCTTGCCTAATCCCAAAGGTACTGCTTCTGAGGATATTGCCACATTACGCAATTCTTCACAGACCGCAACTTGGTAGATTTAAGCCCTGCTTAAGTAGGCTTAATTAATTGCTAGATAGTGGAACAGGCTTCTAGCCTGTTGACGAGCAAGATGCCCGTACCACACACATTTTATATTTAATTGCAACCAGCTACTTAGCAGGGCTTTCGCCTTAATTTGTACTTTACCTTAGAAATTTTTATGTCAGAGAATCAATTTACCAATAAAAAGATCTTAGTAACTGGTGGTGCAGGCTTTTTAGGAAAGCATGTGATTGCTCAATTAATCGCATCAGGAGCTAACCCAGACTTGATCACAGTGCCTCGTTCAAAGGAACATGATCTGCGATCGCTTGCAGCCTGTGAACAAGTAGTTCAAGGTCAAGATCTAGTTATCCATTTGGCGGCTCATGTGGGCGGGATTGGCTTAAATATGAAAAAGCCTGCCGAACTTTTTTATGACAATCTGATGATGGGTGTGCAGTTAATTCATGCTGCCTATCAAGCAAATGTTCAAAAATTTGTCTGTGTTGGCACAATCTGCGCCTATCCCAACTTTACGCCTATCCCTTTTAAAGAGAGCGATCTCTGGAATGGTTATCCCGAAGTTACCAATGCTCCCTATGGTGTAGCCAAAAAGGCTTTGCTCGTGCAGTTACAGTCCTATCGCCAACAATATGGATTTAACGGCGTTTATCTATTGCCTGTAAATCTCTATGGTCCCGAAGATAATTTTGATCCTAGTAGTTCTCATGTGATTCCTGCCTTGATTCGCAAGGTTTATGAAGCTCAGCAAAGAGGCGATCGCCAAATTTCTGTATGGGGCGATGGCACACCGACTAGGGAATTTGTGTATTCCGATGACGCAGCGCGAGGCATTGTGATGGCGGCGGCGGGTTACAACGAATCGGAGCCTGTAAATATTGGGACAGGTTCGGAGATTTCGATCAAGGACTTAATTCATTTAATTGCCGAGCTAATGGGCTATGAAGGTGAAATTGTTTGGGAAACGGACAAGCCTAATGGTCAGCCCCGCCGTTGTCTTGATGTCGAAAGGGCTAAATCAGCCTTTGGGTTTACCGCAGCAGTAGATTTTCGTCAAGGTTTAGAAAAGACGATCGCTTGGTATCGCGAATACGCTGTTTAACTCCAAAGTTTTAACTCCAAAGTTAAGACCAAAGTTAGAGTTAGGGCTTCACTCCGTCTCTAACTTTTTTATCTTAGAAAATTTTGCAGATGTGTCATGTTTTGTTATGATTAAATACCGCACAGCAAAACAAGCAAATTCGTAAGGGTTTGTTGTCTTGTTAGGCGAGGAGAGATGGCCGAGTGGTTGAAGGCGCAGCACTGGAAATGCTGTTTAGGGGTAACTTTAACGAGGGTTCGAATCCCTCTCTCTCCGTAATCACAGCGCAAAGCGCTATAAGATCTGTAAACACGGCTCCGCCGTTCCTACAGATCTATATTTTTTAGAACTTTATGCGCTATACACCGCCTTGGCATCTTAGCAATGGGTTGTTGATGACCTTATATACAGCTTTGCGGGTGAGTAAAAAATGGGAAGATTTTACAGTTGAGCCAGAGCCGATTTATCAGGAGCATATATTCACAGGTGCGCTAGGTGTGCCGATTTTTGGTAAATACGCGATCCCAGCAGGAGCAAAGGGAACCATCGTAGCAACCTACGGGATTACTGGGGATTTGGAGAATCAATGGTTTTTGAAGATCTTAGGGCGGAAAGCCTTTGCTAAAGGATACGCGGTGGTTTTATTTGATTGGCGATCGCATGGTAAAACTGCGGAATTGTCACCCGCGATTACTTCCGATGGATTATATGAAGGTGAAGACTTTATTCGGATTGCTAACACTGCAAAACAATTGGGATGTCCGTCCAAATTTTGGTTAATGGGCTATTCTCTCGGTGGTCAGTTGGCGCTATGGGCGATTAAGGCAGGTGAAGCGATCGCTGATTGGGGGCGTGATTTAGAAATTACCAGCGATGATATTGCGGGGGGAGCGGTGATTTGTCCGAGTGTGGACTCGAATCGATCGCTTACTTATTTAGTCAAAGATGAGCTTGGTAGATTTCTGGAAAAGGCGATCGCTCGTGAATTAAAAAAACTGGCGCGCGTTATGGCAAAAAATCATCCTCAAACAGTTGATAGTGAAGCGGTGGAACGCGCTAATAGCATTTGGGGATTTGATCATGAATTAACGATCGCCAAGTTAGGATTTTCTAGCGTTGAGGAATATTACGATGTTAGTTGTCCTTTATACTTCATGCCCCATCTGCAAAAGCCAACTTTAATTCTTTACGCTGAAGATGATCCCATGTTTGATCCTGCGATCATTCCCGATTTAAAAAAAATTGCTCAAGAAAATTCTGCTATTAAATTGATATTGACGAAATATGGTGGTCATGTTGGTTATGTCAGCAGCAAAAAATGTCAGCACGAATATGGCGATCGCGATCGATGGTGGGCGTGGAATCGCATTTTTGAATGGATTGAATCTCTTGACATTAGCAAATAGACACAAAAAAGACACCTGCTTAGCAAGTGCCTTTTTTTATTAGGTTAATGGAATCGGGCAGAGTCGAACTGCCGTCCGCACTAGCGCCTAACCTCCCAGTCATTCACAGGTTTATCCGATTTGATCCTCACGGAGGGAATTACTAATTATCTCTAGTAGCCAAAGATGCACTGATAAAGTCTTGAGCAAATAACCTACCAGAGAAAGTTATAAGCAGCATCCGTTGGGGGTTGGAGTGACATATTTAACGGAGTCATACATCACACCTCGAAACCGAAAAGGTTCTTAGGCGGCTACAGGAGCTGCTTTACGAGAAAAAGATACAATGTTGTTCGCATGTACTTGTTTGAATCATTGATTTACGAGAGATAATTCGCTCTCGACCTGCATCAAAGGA
>JBILGV010000013.1:0-60324 GCA_044350865.1 Pseudanabaena sp.
CTCTCTTACCAAGTACTTTCTCTTTGACGGTTGGCAACATCTAATCGAATTTATGCTTGGTGATGCTCCTGTGTTTCCAGATTCGTGTTAATTTTACACTAGTATTATGTATTGCTTGTTACCATTTACCATTTTGAATTTGGAATTGCTGTTTCTTTTGAGAAACGTAGGGCGAGAAACATTGAGAAACACTTATTGAAAGGAAACTCTAGACAGAGACAAGGGAAATCCAATAGAGTGAAAAAAGGTTGATAGTAGGAAATTCAGTCAATCAACCTTACAGCAAATTTATAACTCAATGTAAACTTGAATCATTATGCTCAAACAATTCTCTAAGCAAGCACAAGCCTCTTTTTTGTTTTCTGGTTTAGTATCTTTATTGTTCGGTACTGTAATAGCTTCAGAAGCTTCAGCAAACCCCAAAATGCCTTTTACGGGATCTGCTTCTGTTACACAGTCTGCACATTCTGATGGTTATGGCTTACGGGCAATTGACCTTGGCTTAAGGGCTGGTTCTGCGGTTATTGCTCCTAATGATTCTGTAGTAGTAGCTACTTGTAATGCAGGCAATAACCATCGCGCTATCAAGTTGCGTTCTGGTTCAACATTCTATTCTTTAATTCACGTAACAACATCTAATATTGCTGTTGGCAAGACATATCGACAAGGAGAACTAATTGGTACTGTTGCTGCGGATCGTCCTAACAATGCCTGCGCTCGCAGTACTGGAGTCCATTTACACTTTGGCGTTAGTTCTAACAATCCCATTGTTGATGGGATCAACTTGTTGAATGTTCGTTATGGCACAACTATTCGCTCTTCCAATGTTCGTCGATAGATAGCACGTTAAAATGCAAAACATAAAGAGATCGCCTTTTATCTCATAAAGTGCGATCTCTTTCTATTGAATCACAGTTTGAAAATCAACTATTAGATTAAACTAATAAACTAACTATATAATTGTGACTATGCAAAAAATTTGGCTTGTCATTTTATGTGGGATTATGTGCAGTATATTTGTAGAGAAAGTTATTGCCCAAGACTCTCTAGCAAATCCCACTGGTCAAGGATCTGCTTTAACTGGCACGACACCAGCAGCAATTGAAAATAATAGTAATGGAGTTCAAATTAATAATGGAACATTTAATGGAACTTTGACCGTCCCATCTTGTACAAGTCGAATTTGTTTCTTTAGTCTTAGTCGTATCACACCACAAGGTAGTGAAGGAATTATCGGTGCAATATGGAATCTTGGAGGCTCAGCCGATGAAGAAAGAGCGGCGGCGGACAAACTAAGAGTTGAGATGGAAAACACCAAAAATATTAATGATTATAAGCTACAGTTACTGGAAAAGCTTGGCGTAGCTATTGATAGCGGTAATTCAATTAGGATTAGAAGTATTGCGATCGCACTTGCTCCATTAGAGGGTTATAAAGACTTCAGAGAATACCTAAAAGCATTGCTCAACGAAAATACCTAAGTTCTTTGGTTTTCTGATAGTCACTAATTAGATGTTAGATGCTCCAAATAGCGCAAAGGCTGCCCAATTACGGGGATGGGGATATTCTTTCATGGTGGTTAACATTGCTTGGCGCAAGGACTGAGAATAGTCGCTATTTTTCTGTATATTTTGATAGAAGTTCACGATTAATTTTCCTGTCGCGGCATCAGGTACATTCCAGAGGGAAACGATAATTCGTGGTGTGCCAGCTAGGATGAAGGATCGCGAAAGTCCAATCACACCATCACTTTTAATCACGCCTTTACCAGTACTACAAGCACTGAGAACGACTAGATCTGCTTTTAAGTTAAGTTCTAATGCTTCTTTGGCAGTAAGTTTGATTTGCGAACCAAAGTCTAACCAACTATCTAAGCCATCAAAATTGCCATGCATCGCTAAATGAATTATTTTGGCTTGACTAATTTGATTGAGAACCTTAGTTTTAGTAGCTTCTTTGCCAATGATTGCGTTGCCATTGAGTAATTTGGCTACAGCTTGCGCTTCTTGTTCAGCATTCTTTAAATCACCAGAGGGATTACCAATGATTAATGTTTCTTTCCCTTTGGGACGGCTAGATAATTCTTTGGTACTGGATAAAACTTGAATCGAAGGAGAATAGGATATGGTATGTTTTTGGATCAGATACTTGCCAGATTGCTCTCTGAGTGCGGCAAAAGGTATAAGAAATAGAGCATCGTGGGGTACAAAAACAACTTTAGATTCAGGATCTTTTGGTAGAAATTCTTCGATGGGTTGGATTAATAGGCGATACAGTTCCTTTAATTCGCTTGGAATGTCATCTTTTTCTTCGTCTGATATGGGTTTACGTGGATTAGGAATGCGTAAATTTGATCTGTATGTACCACTGAGACGATTTAAAGTTTTTTGCAAAGCAGAAATTTTTTGTAATAGAGTTTCATTACCATTTCTAAATTCCCATTCCATTAAGTCTAAATCACGGAAAGCAACTTCACCTTTAGGAGATACTACCCAAACATAAAGTCGAGAAGTGCCAACGGGGGATTGAATTGAAAATTCTGTTATGCGCCTAATTAGAGAATAGGAAACGATAGTTAAGTTCTGTTCTTTGGCAATTTGTTGAAGTTGTTCGGCTTTAACACTTGGCTCTATGTATTGTTGTGTGCGATCGCTCGATAGTTTAGCAGATAACAATGCTAAGAAAGCTCGCGCACGACCTTGTTCAGCCGCTTCTAGTGCTTCAGGATATTTCTGCATGGCGATTCTCACCTCTTGCAAGTCTTCATAAGTTTTAGTTTGGGTTTCCAATAGGGAGATGCGATAGGATTCTTGATCTTCTAGCCCCACACGCAACTTTTCCCAAATGGCGATCGCCTCTAGTAAAAATTGTTCAGCCCTGAGATAATTTTTTTGGTTTTTGTAAGCATTCGCTAAAACGTTTAATGCTTTTCCATAGTCTAGAGAATTTCCAGATTGTTTTGCCACAGCTAGTTGTTTTTCAGCCGCATCGAGATAAATTTTTCCAGATCTTTGATAGCTTTTCCTATCTAATTCTTCCATTCTATCAATAATAGATTTTATGTCGAATTCCTTGAGACGGAATTTTTCAACATATTCTTTTCTTTTGTTATTGAACTCATTGAGTGACTTAGTGACTTTACACATATCCTGCATAACATCTAGAATGACATTAATGGCTTCTGGGCTTAATTTAGTAGGGATGTTCGGGTTTTTCCCGCCAGGCTTGAACGAATTACCGAGAGAATTAACGGTGTTACAAGATTCATCCAATTCTGCGATACTACCAGTTGTATTGGTGCTGCCAGTATTCAATTCATTTTGTAAACTGATGACTTCAGTGATCAGTTCTTGCATCATCCCAATAGATTGGAATATATTCCCTGATTGAAGACGGGGAATTAGTTTGGTAATCTTTTGGGTTGTATTTTCCAATCTATTTGCTAATGGCTCAATATAGGCAAAGCTTGGATCAGAGACAGTTACTTCTGATATTCTCCTGAGTCCACGAGTCATTCTTTGTAAAACAGGAATGAATATTTCAAAGGTTTGAGCGATTTCTGACATTTCGCCAGTCAGGGCATTAAGTCTTGCCAATGAATCGCCTATGGATGGATTATTTGGGAAATTCCCCAATTGTCTTGCCCGATTGTAAAATTTTCTGGCTGAGTTTAAATCATTCATTAATACATAGGTATTTCCCAATGCGGTTAAACTGATTGCCTGTTGTTCGAGATAGCCTGATCGCACTGCAAGAGTATAACATTCCTGAAATAAATCAACAGCTTTTTGATAGTTTCTTAGATCTCGATAAGTTTCACCAAGATAAAACCTTGGTTCCAAATGTGTAAACAAGAGAAGTTCTGGATCGACTTTACTTTTGTCAGATAAACGAACGGCTCGTTGCAAATTTTCAGCAGCCTTATCATATTTACCAATATTCTGATAGGTTCTACCTAGTCCACTATAGAGATAAATTTTTGTGGGAGAATTGCTAGAAGTTTGACCAATGATCTTTAATCCTTCCAGAAAAGATTTTTCAGCTTGGAGATATTTGCTACTTTGATCGTAAACTCTACCCAAAATTGAAAGAACTGTGCTTTGATCCTCTAAATTCTGACTTTTTTTAGTAAGTGCTAAAGCTTTTTGATAAGTAACGATCGCATTTTGAAAAGCACTTTGTCCAACACTAGCTTCCCCTGCCTCTAGAAGCTTTTTTAGCTCAATCCCATAGGCTGATCGAGATTGATTAGATGGTCTATATTTTGAGATCTGAGATGACTGAGCGATCGCCTCCTTCTCCGATAATCCCAATGGCAATAAATCAAAACTTGCAAAAGCTAAGGGCAAGGTCAAAGCAAAAATAACTGGGAAAAATCTCATGGCTTAATGGGATTGGGTGATGATTGAATAGAGAGAAATGGTTGTTTAGAAACTGATTGTAATCCTTCAGCATCTAGGGTTTGTTGCCAAAGCACTTGTGATGCGGGTAAAAGTTTAGCAATTTCATCAAGTAACTCTGACCAGATGCCATATTTTTGATAAAAAGCAATGCGATCGCTAACATTTGTGATCTGATTAAATTCTATTTGTTGGGCATCTGTGAGGCGATCGCGATAGAGACGACCAAACACAATCGGATTAGTGGCATTGGGCTTATCAGAGCAGAGATATTCCAATTCCCAAAAGTAATATTCTTCAGGTTGAATCGCGGCTAACACAGGTAATGACACCGCAAAAATTCCCACCTTGTCATATCCAGTAATATTCTGAGTATATAAAGCATTCCGCGATTTTTGAGACTTTAGAAGCCTAAAACGATATTTTCCGCTAGTATATGGCGAGTAAAACCGAAAAGTGGGACTTTGTGATAGTGAGCGTGTCACCCCGTCATCATCAAGAGGTGTGAGCGCTGTCAGTGTAGGCATTCCATCAGGTATTACTGGACAATCTGGATTTCTAGGAGTTGAAGGTACGCTACCTATGGGGCGATTAACTGTTTTTTTTGCTGGCTTCTGTTCTCTGGGAGGACTTTGAGCGATCAAACTCATTGGCTCTCCATTAGCTAAACTGGTTATCAATCCGCTAAAACTAGCCAGAGTCATGATTACCGTAATTTTTGCTCCGCCTAAAAACTTATTTACCAAACTTTTTGCTACAGAAATCATAGATTCTCATAAGCTTATATTCGTATTGAGTATAGGTGAATGCACTTCCAAACGCAAGACTAGAGGCAATGAAAAAAGGGACAAATCCCAGCCATATTCCAAAAACTGATAGCATCAGCCAGCAACCAATATATAGACCAACTGTTATTGATAGCCAAGACCAACTTTTAGATATAAATCGCCAACTTAGAAAACTACTAAAAATTGCAGCGAATAAAACTAACCAAAAGTCTAATATGAAACTGGCAGGGTGTAAAAATGCTCGCTTACCCTTACCAATACTAATTAGTTGACTAATTACCTGTGATCGCAACTCCACACTAAACATCTCTCCATAGGGAGTCAAGTGTGGCTGTTCGGCATATTTATCAATACGTCCAATTAAGACAATGTGATCACGGATTAGTTGTGGTGAAATTTTCTTTCCCAGAACATCTCTAATAGAAACTGTTGTTGCAATGTTCTCAAGCAATTGATAATCAATCATAATTTGGAAAGTATCGTCAAAAAACTCTTCTGCTACCCTTGCCTGATAAGCGTTCTGTCTTGCTGCTAATCTAGTCAATACCCTATTTCCTAATTTATAGTTTCCAGTTTGAATACTTGTTCCTACTTGATGCTCTGTTCCTAAATAGTAATTGGCAATAAGCAAACTAAATGAAGATTGAACTACACACTTGCCTTCAATATTGTCTGGATAAAATAATACCTGTCTACGGTGATAGTTATCTTGATCTTTGAGCGCTGTACCAAATCCCAGAGGAGCTTGTGGTGTTGGGAGAAAGGAAAATCCTCCCGTTAAATCTGGCTCACTTGGCTCACAAGAACCAAAAATATTATTGTTGTCTCTGAGAACTTTCTCCAGTTCTTTAAATCCTTCTAGTTCAGGCTGATCCCTTCTAATTGCAATACCGATTACACGAGGAGAATAAGGCAAAAGAGATTGAATTACTTTTGTTAAGACTTTATTTGTAACATTTCGACCACCCATCCATTCATCATCTTCAGCCTTGATTGCCACAATCAGTAAGCGCCGATCAGCAGTAAAATTTGGACGCATTCGTAGCATTTGATCATAAGCAGTCATTTCTAATGGTTGTATTAAGCCAGTCGAGCGCATTGCCAATGTGCTAACCGTGGCGATCGCTGCAATGCCCACAACCACAGCCATTTGTTTAGCAATAGCCCAGCGTCCAAACTGATGTCGTAGCGATCGCGCTACTTGTTTTGCTTCTTTTGTAAAATCTTCAGTATTAGCATGACGATCGAGAGGGTTGGTTTCAGTAGCTTTTTTGAGGAAACTTGTGAGTTCGGGAGGAAACTGCGATCGCCATAGAGAATAGCAATCTTTATCGATATTAAATGGTGATATTCCCATTAGTGCAAATAGAATCGTATAACCAAAACTATAAAAATCAGATTGAAATCTTGCTTGTCCATTTTGCTGTTCGGTCGGTGCATATTCGGGAGTGCAAATCGGCGATGGTAATGGATCATCAATATGATTCAACGCTCCAAAATCAATTACTTTGATATTGCCATCAGGCGTAATCATGATATTGCTAGGCTTGAGATCACCGTATATAAGATCCTTTGAATGTAGATATTTTAGGACTTCAGTGATTTGTTCTAGCCAATTGGCAATTTGAATATAGGAGATATGCGATCGCAAGGGCGGATAGCGATGGAACAAAAATTGATAACCAGTTTTCCAAAAATTTAGATATTGATTAGTGTTTTCACTTTTAGACGAGTTCTCTAATGACTTTCTGATGAGTTGTTCTAAAGTCGTTCCCTCCACTTTTTCCATCACAAAAAAAGCCCAATCATCAAAGAAATAATCTGGATCGGGCTGATTTTCAGGATAGAAAGTTTCTACTTTGACAATGCGATCACTTTGCAAATCCTTAAGATCGTTAAACTCGACTCGAAAGCGCTCAATATCTTGTTTTTTGCAAATTTTAATTGCCTTACGATCGCCATTTACCCCTAAATCTTTAACTTCCCACACCACCGCGAAACCACCGTCACCCAATTTTGCAATCAGTTCATAGCGATTTTCTAAGATCGTTCCTACTTTGAGTTGACTGATGTCAGGCATAGTTGTAAGGGTAAGCTAATTTAAGTATGAAATTCAATTGGTTCTGATACATTTTTGATGGCATAGCGATCGCTAGTTTGCCCAATCGCAAATTTAAACGACTCATTCACAGTTTTATTCGACTGTGTAGCAAAAATCACTAGCCCCAAGAGACAAAATGTAGTGGCGATCGCAAAGATATTCGTCAGTCCAACAACCCCAATCATCTTGCCCATCACTGGTCCCGCAAAAGCTATTCCTAAATCGAAACCAATCCATGTAAGTCCAAACACATAGCCTCTTTCTTGCGGAACAGTGCGATCGGCAAGCAAAGCCACGATTGCAGGGATTGTGATCCCTGAACCAATCCCTTCCGCAACTCCAGACAACAAAAATTCGTAGTCATGACTTGCTAAATAGATAATTGCCATAGATAGCGCATAGAAGAAGATGCCAATGGAAATAAAGATCCCGCGTCCCCATTCATCGCTGAGACGACCAACAGGAAAGCGAATGATGAATCCAGATAAAGCTGCTGCCATATAGAACCAACCTGCATTTAGAGCAATATTTTTTTGCTGCATCAAAATTGGCATAAAAGCACTGAGAGTGCCAAAAGCAAATCCAACTAACAATAAAATCGTGGAGGGAACTCGGACTCTAGGATTAAGAAATGTTTGCCAAAATTCCGCTTTTTTGATTTCTTGGGATGCAGCATGGCGATCGCTTACATTTCCTTCTGTCTCAATTTGAGTTGTTAATAACAATCCGCCAAAAGCTAGTAAAGAAGCGGTGATGAATAGAGGTTGGTATCCCCAAGCTTCTTGCATTAAACCACCAATCGCGGGACCAAAAGCCAATCCCAACGGGTTAACTAAGCTCATATAACCAATCACTTCACCCCGTTTCTCGATTGGCGCAAGATCGGCGACTAAAGCGCTGTAACTTGACGCAAAAGCAGCAATACTAATGCCATGAACGGCGCGAAAGAACATCAATAAGGGAATCGATGGTAATAACGCATAACATAAAGGAACCACCGCCGCCACAATCAATCCAATTTGCATGGTGTAACGTCTACCCTTGCGATCGGAAAGCTTGCCCAGATAGGAGCGACAGACCAATAATCCGATCGCAAAGGAACCCATAATCATTCCAATTTGATCGTAGGACTGGGTTAAGGTACGGATGTATAGGGGTAAAGTCGGCAATTGCGAAGCCATACTTGACCAAAAAAATAGTCCCGCCCAAAAGACCGCAGTCAGGTTTTTGCGTAGGTTCGTATCGAGGTTAGAGAAAGTAGTGATGGACTGCATGATCTCAATATGATCCCAATATGACCATTAAAATATATAGCCCAAGCCGCTTAAGAGAATTCCTGTTACAAGAACTTTCTGCAAATGGCTTGGGCTGCGATTACTTATTTAAAATTGTCGCTTAAGTTACCGATTAACGATATCAAGCGATTGGGTGAATAGTTCAATTCGAGTGTTGCTTTGCAACACTCGAATTGATGTCTTCTTAGTACTTAACGGGAGCAGGAATGGGAGCGCGATCGCGTCCAGCCGAAGAAGAACGACGCGAATCATATCCACCGCCGTCACGACCAGAGCGAGAGCCGTTACCGCCTTGACCCCGCTTAATTGGTCTACCACTGTTGTAACCACCGCCATCACTACCACGATCGCGATCGCGTCCACGACCACCTTCAGGGCTGTGAGGTTGCTTAGCCAAAATCTGCAACGCAGCTTGTTCAGATTTCTCAGATTGCAGTTGGGTATAGGCAAGTTGTAATGCAGCAGCAGCGATCGCTTGGGGATCGTAATCTTCAACCAATTGGGAAACCAAAGGCAAGAATGAAGCCAAACGCTCACCAGTCAATGCTTCGAGGATTTGCTCAGTAAAGCGACCGATACGGCGCTCTTGAATCTGAGCAACATTAGGCAATGGTTGAGGAGGTAGAGGCATACCAACTTGCTGTTCCAATTGACGCAACTTGTAGCGCTCTTTTCCAGAAATCAAAGTAATCGCGATTCCCTTTTTGCCAGCGCGACCAGTCCGACCAATACGGTGAACATAGCGCTCAGGATCATCAGGAATATCGAGGTTAAAGACGTGAGTCAAGCCATCAATATCTAGACCACGCGCTGCGATATCCGTGGCCACAACCCAGCGTACCTGTTGATTACGGAAACGACGCAAGAGGTTCTCACGTTGGGACTGAGACAGATTACCGTGATATTCATCGACACTGTGACCGCAGGATTGCAGAATCTCAGTCAATCTACTAGCAGAATCCTTGGTACGCACAAAGATGATTGCTGAAGTAGGTGCTTCATATTCTAGAACAGGCAATAGCGCCTCTTCTTTGGACAGGTGATAGGGAACTAGATAAATCTGTTGATCAATGCGAGTCGGCGTAGAATCTTGAGTCTCGACCTTGACGGTGACAGGAGATTTCAAGAAGTTCTTCACCAAGCGCTTTACCGCAGGTGGCATAGTTGCTGAGAAGAAGGTGCTTTGTTTGTTAGAAGGAGTTGTTACCAAAATCCGTTCTACATCTTGAATGAAGCCCATGTTGAGCATTTCGTCTGCTTCATCCAAAACAAACCAAGCGAGATCTTCTAATTTGAGTTTACCGCGCTCCATTAGATCGATCACTCGTCCTGGTGTACCAACAACGACATGGACACCACGTTCCAATTGAATCATTTGACGACTAATGTCAGAGCCGCCATACACGGTCAAGATTTTTGCACCAGGCTTAGTGTTAAAGCTACGGAGAGCTTGACCAACTTGAATTGCTAACTCACGAGTGGGGGTCAAAATTAATGCTTGCAAAGAATCACTGTTGAGATCCAATCGCTCCAGAATTGGGAGGGCAAAAGCAGCCGTTTTACCAGTACCAGTCTGGGCTTGACCGAGTACATCGGCTCCAGCGAGTAGTTGAGGAATTGCTTGTTCTTGAATAGCGGTTGGCTCCGTAAAGCCAATGGATTCGAGCTTAGCAACTCGTGCTTCAGAAATACCGAGAGAAAGAAAGGATGAGGGCATTGATGTTCCTAAGATTTGCAGCAAATTTGTTCTACGAACAGTTCGCCTATTCTGCCAATCGCACGGGATAAACAATCACTAACAAAGCCGAAGGACATCTCTGCCCTAGATTTTAAGCAGTTAAAAAAAAGCTTTTTTATGAAAACCTCAGCTTCCAAAGATTAAGATTGCTTTGGATGGTCATGCAATGGGAGAAATCAGCAAAACAGTGTTTTGTTGTTATTCAATATCCAGTATAAACCTATGTTAAAGATTGTAAACAATCTTTTCGAGAATTTATACCTGCGACAAGTGGGTGTATGAGGCAACAATCTCTACTGAGACTGTGTTTTCGCATATTCAAAATAAATAAAAATCGTAAGTTAGTCTTCAGGCAAAAGATTCCTTTTAGACTGATCCAACTCTGCCCACAGATCTTTAATCTGTTGATACGCCTCGATTGGCGAGATTTTACCGCCCGTCTCTAAGGCGCAGATAATTGATATCCGATTTGTAAATTCTTGTAAATTAGCGTCGAAAGCTATATTTTCGGGCGAAAACTCACCCCTATACCGAAATATAGGGTTTATAAACCTTTCTTTGTCAATATCAGACATAGACATCTAGAATTTAGGTGTAAGCGGGACAGGCTGAGAAAATCTTTAGATCGCAGACGGATATGGCTGTAGGGAAAAACGATGGTTCTACAACCTGCCCGAATACGCGATTCCTTAGGCAAGTTAGCCAATAAACTAGCTAATAAATAGACTGGCTAATAAATTTAGACGACAAATCCAGTTTGTGCCTAGCTGGCGACAGTAACTTTTTTGAGTGCAAGTGCAAGTCTAGACTTACGACGTGCGCCTGTATTGCCATGCAAAACTCCACGCTTGACAGCGCGATCAATCTTGCTATATGCCAAAGATTGTTTCGCATTAACTGTTTCTAGTGCTTCAGGTGTAGGATTTGCCTTGTAAGCATCGACAGCTTCTAAATAGCTTTTCATTAAAGTCTTGACGGCTGACTTGTATGATTTATTATGCAGACGGTTGCGCTCAGCGATCTGAATGCGCTTCTTCGCGGACTTGATGTTTGCCACAGTTTATTCCTTTAACGAAATCGGACATGGTTTAAAGCGTCTACTATCTTAACATTTTGCTAGGATTTTGCAAGCATAAAAACCACATACTTTTTCATCCCTGACTAATTTCACCCTCAAACGCCAATGACCTACCTGAATTTTGTTTCTTTCTTCGGCATTTTTGGACTGTGCTTTGTGGCTTGGATCTTTTCGGAAGATCGCCGAGTTGTACCTTGGCGCGTCATTATCTGGGGTATAGGCTTACAACTAGTTTTGGGTTTTTTTGTTTTTCAACTTCCCATAACTAGAGAGTGGTTGCAGAACTTTAGCGCTTTATTAAATGCTTTATTTGATTCGGCAGATACGGGCGCGAGATTTGTATTTGGACGCTTGCTTGTACCGCCTACGGGGCAAGAGCCTTATGCTCTAATACCCCTAAGACCAGATGGCACTTGCGCCCCAGGACAGGTGTTGCTTGATGATCTCACTACGGCGGCTAATGCTGCTGCAAAATACTGCACGACCAACCGTTTAGCTTATGTGTTTGCTTTTAGGGCTTTACCTGCGGTAATTTTCTTCTCAGGGTTTATGGCGCTGTTGGAAAATCTTGGCATTATTCAAGTGATTGTTAATGTGTTTGCCAAGTTGTTTTTCTGGACAATGCGTTTGAGTGGGGCAGAGGCGTTAAGTGGTGCGGCAAACATTTTCGTGGGCATTGAAGCGGCGATCGTGGTCAAGCCATATTTACCGAAGATGACCCGCAGTGAGCTATGTGCAATTTTGGCTTGTTGTTTTGGGACGGCGGCTTCATCGACCTTGGCAATTTATACGAGTTTCTTAAAACCAGTTTTTCCAAATATCTTAGGTCACTTAGTTTCAGCCTCGATTATTGCGATCCCCGCTTGTTTCGTTTTATCAAAAATTCTTGTGCCTGAAACCTCAGTACCTGTGACGATGGGTGGTATTCCCAAGGAAGATAAGTCGGCTAAATCCGATGAGGACGGTGAACTGGAAAATGCAGGTGGCGAGACGATGAAGCGGATGAGTCCGATGGATGCCACAATTATTGGTGCGTTGGATGGTCTGAAAATGGCTGCCTCGATCGCCGCAATTTTGATTTTGATCGTGGGCTTAGTTGATCTAATCAATCAAATTTTTGGTCAACTCGCTACCGTCAGCGATATTTTCAAAGTGATTAATCTGCCCAATATCCAAGGCGCGTTGTTTTATCCTTTGACTTTGTTAACAGGAGTATCCCTAGAAGATTCTTGGCCAGCTTCGGTAATTATCGGTCGCCGTTTATTAGAGACAGCGATCCCGCCCTATCAGGCTCTAGCTCAAGCTGCTAAAGATGGAATTATTAGCGATCGCACGGTGATTATTGTTAGTTATGCGCTATCAGGTTTTGCTCACCTTGCCTCAGTGGGCATTTTCGTGGGCGGCACGATCGCTTTGATCCCTTCTCGCCGCCGTGATATTTCAGATTTAGGCTGGAAAGCTTTATTTGTTGGTACATTGGCAACTTTGATGATTGCTTGTATTGCTGGCGTGTTTGACGATGGCAGTCCGAGTATTTTGGGAGAGAAGAAAAAGGCTGAACCAGCCCAAGTGAAACCGAGCGCTTCGCCAAATTCTTCACCGAGCTTGACACCTTCTTCACCGAGCGTTTCCCCAAGTGCTTCACCGAGCTTGACACCTAAAGCTTCACCTTCTTTACGGTAAGTAATTGATTGCTATTAAATGTGGGATGGGCATCTTGCCCGTCAACAGGCTAGAAGCCTGTTCCACAAAGATAATTTATCCAAAAAAAGTAGGGGCTGTTCATGAACAGCCCCTACTT
Organism: Pseudanabaena sp.; assembly: GCA_044350865.1. Lineage (GTDB taxonomy): Bacteria > Cyanobacteriota > Cyanobacteriia > Pseudanabaenales > Pseudanabaenaceae > Pseudanabaena. The sequence goes on from JBILGV010000013.1 coordinate 13,202, forward strand.
TTTTTGGATTTAGCGATCGCGATATTGCTGTAACTCGGATTTTAGTTGAGCAATTTCGGCGCGGAGATTGTCAATGGTTTCTTGTAACTCGTCAGGAGCGATATCGCTATCTTCGGTAGTTACATTCCCCTTTTGCTGTTCAGCTTTTTCGAGAATGCTTTCCACGAAAATACGGACTTGTTCGCGCTGTTCGGCATCAAATTTACTTAAGGCACTGAGAGTGTCAGTTACGGTTTCTTCAATGCGATCGATTACAGCCTCAGCAGTGGCTCTACCAATAAAGAAAGCGTCTAATGGTGATTTGCTCATAGTGTTTAATTATTAGGTTTAGTTACCACTTGATTAATTGAAATTTACTTAGCGGATAATTAACAGATAGCTGTCTTTCTAATATAGCAAGATAAAATTGAGATGCGAGAGTTCCCGTACACAATCAAAAAGGAGCTTTGATTTTTGGTTCTTTGTAATCTAGCTCCTTCAGCTTTTTCAAAATACGACTGAAATAATCCTGCATATAGGATTCAAGGGTAGTCATGTCTTCTTCCTCAAGTCCGAAAATTTTGTAGGTTTCCTTCATGTCGGCATCAAGGGGAATCCCACTGGCGAGAACCTCGGCGTAGGTCATGCGCTCGGCAAAGCTCCAGCCAAATTCAAAACCAAGAGCAACTTTACGCACAAACCGCAGCAAACCAATCGGCATATTGGCAGTTCTGCGGGTGCGCCCTGACATTCTTTCGCAGAGTTTGATGATTTCACTGGGTTGCCATGCTTTTGGTCCTGCGATCGCAAAGGATTGGCGCTCGGTTTCCTTGACTGTTAAAGCACGAACTGCAAACTTAGCGATGTCTTGGGTGTTCATGTAGGCGATCGGTGATGATTCGCCGCCAATCCAGATGGTTTGATTTTCGAGGATGGGGATCGCATATTCACCGATCAGGTTTTGATAAAACCCGCAGGGTCTCAGGATGGTGTAGTTAAGATCAGTTTTGGCGAGAAATTTCTCCGTACAATTTTTGATATCCATCAATGGCACATTGGGATATTTCTCAGCATTCAGGATCGAGAAAAAGATAAAGCGCTGAATATTTGCTTTTTCGGCAGCTTGGATCAATGAGACCTTGCCGAGCCAATCAACATCCTTGATTCTCTGCGTTCCGCTCGATGCACGGGTTGTTGATGCATCAATAATTTCGGTGATCCCTTCTAATGCATCATCAATGCTGTCGCGATCGGCAAGATTTCCTGCTACGAGATCCGCGCCCCACTCCCTGAGAAAGCCTGCTTTTTTAGGATAGCGGACAAAACATTTGACTTTTAGCCCCCGATCCAGTGCGTGACGGGTGATTTGACGACCTAATGTACCTGTCGCACCGACGATCAGTAAGCTCATAAAATTTTTTATTAAATTAGTTTTGTAAACATATATAAATCTAACAGATATTCGGTGACAACTTTTGCTATGGGATATTTGCGATCGCTATATCTTGCTACAGATAGAGTCCCGATAGTTTTGGCAAGGTAAATACTCATTTTTATGGCGATCCCCATTAAAAAACAAAACTTATAAAGAGTGGCGGTACTTACGCTGGTCTTATATACGGGTTTGAAAATGTAACTGAATATTACGAAAATCCTATTTCGCAAGAAGAATTATTGAGAACGATCGCAGAGATTAGTTGGCTGCTGTAGGCTAGCGAGTATTAAAAAAATTCGTTTAAATACTCAGCCATTGCTGTTTTTACAAAATGTACAATAAATCAACTAAAGATCCTGTGGTTGCCGCAGTTACAGCTGGTTTGGGTGCGGGTGCTGTTGCCTGTTTTAGTGTCAGCCAAGGACAAAATGTTCTTGTAGCGATCGCAGTTACGGCGTTTGCGACAACTGTTGCTTTGATTGTTGATCGCTTATTTTTTAACTAAACTGGAAGGGAGGTGCTAAGCACCTCCCTTTTGCATAATTAATTTATATTTGGGATCGCGAAAAAATTGACTACTGAACTAAAAAAGTTTGTGATGTGGGGCAGCTATTGCGAAAATGTGCTAGAAAAACGCGCTCCTTTTCGTCAAGCTCATCTTGATAATCTCAAGGAGCTGCATGATTCTGGGACATTGCTAACCGTGGGTCCAACCCAAGACGTAACCAAAGTATTTGCAGTATATGTAGCGGCTGATGTGGCGGCGGCGGCGCTTTTGGTAGAGGCTGATCCCTATTGGCAAAATGGCATTTGGACAGATTATGAACTCCATGAATGGATTCAGGTTTATTAACCACAGGAATGACGAAATGTAAGGGCAATTCATGAATTGCTCTTACATTTAAAGAGCGCAGAGCGCCCTTTTATTCCTCGGGGTGAGTCGAACTGACCACAAAATGGTTAAACAAGATACGGGTAGTACCTGCGATCGGTGGCGCGAGAACTGCCCCAACTACTCCAAAAAGCTCTGCACCCACAATAATTGAAAGTAGTAGTTCAAAAGGATCGAGATTCAAATAGGGGGCGACTAGCCAAGGCTGAAGGATAAAAGCTTCGATTTGCTGCAAACTAAAACAGATAAATATGGCTATCGCACCACGATTAAAGTCAACTCCCCATGCGGCGATAAAAATGGCAATTAGCGCAACCAAGCCCCCCACATAAGGCACTAAATTAGCGATCGCCACTAACAAGCCCAACGCACCTGCATAGGGGATTCCAAAGATCGAAAGCGTTAAATAGGTGCAGAACCCTAGCAAGGTTGAAGTGCTAACTCGTCCAACCACATAAGCACCTAAACATCTAGTAATTGGTGGCACGAGAATTTTGATCTCTTCGCGAATTTTTTTAGGAAAAGGACTTAAACATCGCCGCATCAGACTACTGGAATTGACGACCATATAGGCGGCGATCAACATACTTAGGATGCCAAGCCCGATCGCATTAAAAAATTGCAAAGTAAACCCAAAAGTCTGACTTGCAATGTCTCTGCCAAGATTTTGAACTTGATCGATTAATGGTTGAGCTTGCAAGATTCGATTAAGTTGATCTTGGGTGAGATTTAATAGCCCACCTTTAGGCAATTGAATTTGTTCTAGTAAAGTTGGCAGCTTCGTAAAAAACTGACCAAGCTCAACCATGATTTGTGGGGCAGGGGCGATCGCCAAAATTACAATTACCATCAAAAATAAGTACAGCAAAGAGATCGCCAATACACGATTTAAACCCAGTTCCCAGCCCTTATACCTAACTCGAAAGCTGGTAATTTTCTCAATTATGGGTGTGATTGCTCCCGCTAAAAATAAACTGGTCAATAATAACTGTAAAGTTTGATGCAATCGAAAAGCGAGATAAACCGCGATCGCGGCAATTACGATGCGTTTAAGATATTTGCTAAACGTAGATTTATCATTCAACACGTTTGTAGTTCTAACTTAAAGAGAATTTTGAGAGAGCAGTATCTTTACACATACTTTGCCTATAATTGCATTGAATCACTGAAAAATTCACATGAGCTATGGCATGAACTACGGTTATGAAGCGATCGCGATCGGGCGACGTATTTTATTAGAACTATTTCGCACCTACCGCACCTTGCTCCTGTGGGTAATCTTTCCCGTTTCCATGCTCTTGCTCAATGGTTTTGTTTTGGCTGAAGGCTCAAAAATCACAACGGCGGAATCTTTTAAACTCGCCGCCCCAGCTTCATTAATTGGTTCAGCTCTGTTTTTTAGTTGTCTCGGCGGCACAATGTCCACAATTGTCGCTGAGCGCGAAAGCCTGACCATTAAGCGATTATTGATTTCGCCTATTAACGGAATTTCCTATTTTCTGGGGATTTTCTTTGCTTATTCCGCGATCGGCATCGGACAAACTCTAGTCATTTATACAGTCGCCGCTTTTTGGGAAGTGCGCTTTAGTGGTTCGATTGCATTAGGAATTTTAGTGATTTTAGCAAGCATCGGTTCCTATGTCGGCATGGGCTTTGTAATTGCCACCAAATTTGCCCGCCGCACCGAAGATGTTAATTCTCTCGTAGCTGGATTTGGAGTCCCACTGTTGATGCTAGGTGGTGCATTTTTCCCGACTACATTTTTGTCCAAAGATTTACTGTTGATTACACAGTTTAATCCTGTTTATCACATGAGCGAAGCATTTACAGCACTTTCAACTAATAATAAAACTCTCGTCGATGCCGATATGGTGCTACATATCCGATTTTTAGTTGGCTTTTTTATCGCGGCGATCGCTTCAGGATGGCTAGCATATAAACGGATGTTGAAAACCGAAAGTCATCTGTAAAATCAAGCCTGATCCAAGAAATCATTTCATTATTATGAATAGGCTTTTCGATAGAATCAAGGTTGCTATATTCAGCCGATTCATACATATTTGCTCCCTATATACAATGGTCGAGTCTCATGTTTCCTTGCTAAATAAGCAATACAAGCCGTAGTAAACACCCTTTGACTAGTCAACCCTGGGAATATACTACATAAACCTTTTTGAATATCTTAAATTTTCTAATTGGGCTAAAAGACTTGTATAGCTAACAATCTATCTGTATTATCATGAATATATGGATATTAATTTATATTATATTCGCTTAATTCATGTATATGAATGCTTTTTTATATGAGAGAATGTCAAAACCGCTTTGAGTAGCGAAAAATGCGGAATTGAGTTCACCCTATGGATATATTTCTAAAAGTGTTCATATAGAATCTGCAAATCCTATTTCTACACCCCATCACTTTAGTTTCTTGTGGATCGATTGGGTGAGCAATCAGTTGGGTGAGCAACTCCACAGAGATTGATACGGAGCTAGTTGTATCACTTTCAGACAAAAATAACGAGAAATGTAATGGCAGCAAAATATCACTTAAGAAACCGCGTCAGCATCATTACGCAATTTTACCCGCCTGATTATGCTGCAACTGGTCAGTTTGTATATGATTTGGCTGGGGCGTTGGCTGAGAAAGGATTTGATGTTAGCGTTTTTACAGGAATGCCAGGGTATGCATTTAAACAAACTGATGTAAAGCATCAAGAAAATGACAATGGCGTATTCGTAAGACGCACTGGTTCTGTGAATCTCATGTCTAAGCGCATTCGTAACAAGGTTTTTGGGAGTATCTTGTTTTTGATCCGTTGTGTAGTTAAGTTTCGTCATAAGGGATTGCGCGGTTCCCATATGGTTTTAACTTCCGCACCACCATTTTTGGGATTAATTGGTTGGTTTTACAACAAAATTTTCGGTCATAAATACAGCTGTATTATCTATGACATCTATCCAGAGGTTGCTGTACGCATGGGTGTAGTATCAGAAAATCATTGGGTAGTGAGATTTTGGGAATTTGTGAATCTCAAGGTATGGGCAAGAGCGGACTCATTGATTGTTCTTAGCGATCCCATGAAGCAGCTATTAATGCAGAAAAACAAGCAGCTTGCGGATAAAATTCATGTAATCCATAGTTGGGCTGATCCTAAGTTTATTTTTCCTATTCCTAAGTCCAAAAATTGGTTTGCTGAGCAGTATGGTTTAACCGATCGCTTTGTTGTGTTGTATTCGGGTAATTTAGGGCGCTGTCATGATGCTCAAACAATCTTAAAGTGCGCTCAATTGCTGAGCGATCGCAAAGATATCCAATTTGTATTCATTGGTAGCGGTGCAGGGGCGCAAATTATCAAAAATGCGATCGCGACAGGCGAACTCACCAATGCATTGCAATTGCCTTATCAAGATAAGGAGGTTTTGCCATTTTCATTAACCGCTTGCGATCTGTCTCTTGTCAGTATGTTGCCAAAAGTTGGCGACACGATCGCTCCCTCTAAAATGTACGGAATCTTAGCGGCGGGGCGACCAGTTGCGGCGATCTGTCCTCAGGATAGTTACTTACGCGAAATGATCAATGACGGTGATTGTGGAGCTTGTTTCGACAATGACGATGCTCAGGGTTTAGCCAATTACATTTGCTGGCTTGCCGAGAATTCTGATATGCAGCAAAAACAGGGGCGAAATGCACGCAAACTGCTTGAGACTAAGTACACAATTGATCAAGCTGTTCCCCAATATATTGAAGCTTTAGGAATTGCTGAAGCCTCTTTTGAGGGGATTCCAGAAAATCATCTGAGATACACTACTGTTTGATTTGTAGTTCTATACAACAGAGGGTTGTGGCGCGAAACGTCGCAACTCTTTATTTTATGTATCAAAAGCTTGCTCAATGTAAGTTTCTAATTCAAAATCACTACCGATTCGTCTGACTAGAGCTACATCAAAACGACAGGCTAACTCAGCTAGATGGGGATTTTGTCCTAAAAATATTGAGGCGGCCTTGATGATCTTGATTTGCTTTTTAGGTGTGATCGCCAGACTGCCGCCAGCATCCCAATTACGATCGCTTCGGGTCTTAACCTCAACAAATAATAACCATTGGCGATCGCAAGCAATTAGATCCAACTCACCCCACCGACAATGCCATTGAGTTTCTAAAATTTGCCAACCATTATTTTGTAAAAGTTGCGCTACCAGAATTTCACCGCGATTGCCAATTTGTTTTGTCATATTGCCATAGATGCTTATGATAGGCTCATTGATATATAAAAACATGATTATGGAAAGACCCGTTTCCCCTTTACGCAATTTGCTGGTCAAATCTATCAAGATATTTTTGAGCTTGTTATGTTGTTTTGTGCTAATCACAAGTGAGCCTAGATCTGTTGGGGCTGATGTATATGTCAAAGCCTTTCTTGCGGGAGCAGATTTTTCAGGGCGATCGCTTCAAGGCTATCAATTCAATGAATCGGATTTACGAAAGGCTCTGTTTGTTGGTGCAGACGCTCAGGGAGTCAGCTTTTTTGCCGCTAACATGAAAGAATCCAACCTAACAGGCGCAAATCTCAGCAATAGCACCCTTGATAATGCTCGTTTAGATAAGGCAAATTTAACCAACGCTTTACTCGCAGGTGCATTTGCCTATGGTACTTCTTTTAAAAATGTCATTATTGATGGAGCCGACTTTACGGATGTCGATCTACGTTCTCCAGTTCGCCGCAGCCTATGTAAGATTGCCAAAGGGAAAAATCCTATTACTGGGCGATTGACCAGTGATACTCTTGAATGTGAATGATAATTTCTGTATTTGTGCGGCTTGATCTTGTTTTAAAGGTTATGATGCTCAATATATGTCCTTAATGTTTTATGTATTAGCTTTAATGAACGGTTTGACTCTTACAAATACTTAAAGTTCATATTGCTAATATTTCTTCTGACGATCGTTCTGCCAATCATTGTATGCAGTTAAATGAAACTTCCAGTGACCTCTCAAGTGGTCGATTGCTTCAAAGAAGCTTGTTGCCACAAAACTTGCCTGTTTACCCTGGGCTAGATATTGCTGCGGAAGTTTGGACAGCGGTTGATCTCGGTGGTGACTACTATCAATTTTTAGAGCAATCAGGGACATTAGCGATCGCGATCGCTGATTCATCGGGTAAGTCTGTTGCTGGCGCTATCCATGCGGCTCTGTTTAAGGGACAGCTTGATGGCTTTGGACAGCATGGTCGCTTACAAAATCCTGCTTCCATGCTGAATTCCTTAAATCAGTTACTATGCAAAAGCCGTACCGATGACGCGATCGCTTTAAGCTATGGGGCGATCGATCTCGTTAACTATGAATTACATTTGGGTAATGCGGGGATTCCAGGTCCATTGATTTATCGGGCGGACACCGATACCTGTGAAGAGATCGTCAATCCTGCGATCGCCCTTGGACGTTTTGATAGTGCGAGCTATAGGGCAACTTCGCGATTTCTGAACGAAGGCGATATCGCGATTTTCTTTAGCGATGGTTTGTTTGAGGCGACAGATCCATCGGGAGAAGAATTTGGGCGAGCCAGTGATGGCGGTGTGTCTGAATTACGCAAAACGGTAATTAAATTAGCCCATCTTCCATCTCTTGATATTTTACAAGGATTAAAAAAAGCCCTCGATGTTTTTACCGAACGTGAATATCCCGAAGATGATGTATCTATAGTTGTTATTAAGTTACGAAATAAGGTTCCTTTTATAGAACTGCGTAACTGCCCCTATCTTGAGGCTTTACAGGCTTGGGAGCGCTCCGAAGAGAGGGATGAATCTGCGCTTTTAAGGGGAACTCGACTTGTCGAGGCTTTGGTATGGGCGAAAAGTCAATCTGATCTGTCCAGAATTGATTTGAACTTTTTAGAAGCTTCACAACGAGTTAGCGATCGCGAACAGCTAATGGCGGCGCGGGCGGCCGATGCCGATCGCCTTGAACAATTAACCCAAGACCTAGAAAAAAGTCTGGAATCTGAACGCCGCCAAAGAATTGTTGCAGAAATGGGTGAAATTAACGAGAAAATTGTTGCCATGACAATTTCTTCTGAAGCCCTCTATCTTTCTAATAACCATATTGAGGCGATGATTGCAGGCGTGATCGGTGGTGTGCAACTAAAACGCTTAACCACTCAAGTTGATGCCGATACGCTCGAAAATTTACGCGCCAATACCCAAATTCGAGCGATTACCGCCCTAGAACAAGTTGTCTATGGAATCCATGAATATAATCGCCTTGAAGGGCATGGATTTTGGGTTAATAAGGTTTGCTATTCGCGTGATGGAAAGTTTATCGCCTCAGCAAGTAGCGATCGCTCGATCAAAATTTGGACTACATCGGGAGTATTACTGCAAACCTTAGTCGGACATACCAATTGGGTTACGAGTGTCGCTTTTAGTCCCGATGGCAATTTATTAGTATCAGGCAGCCGCGACAATATGCTGAAGATCTGGAGGCGCGATCCTGCCGCCAATGGTAATTTCTCCCCCAGACCAATCAATACGGTTAGGGGACATGAGGGACCGATTCTTGATGTCTGCTTTAGTCATGATGGCGAGATGATTGCCAGCGCTAGTGAAGATACAACCATCAGACTTTGGAAAAATGATGGCACTGTCATCAGGACTTTGCGTGGGGGACACGATCGCTGGGTCACTTGTGTTGCTTTTCATCCCAATGATAAATCTTTAGTTTCAGGTAGTGCCGATCGCAATCTGATTATTTGGAATGTGCTTGGCACACCCATGAAACATTTGCGCGGACATGATAGTTTTGTCGAAAGTGTTGCCTATGCTTCTAACGGTTTAGCGATCGCTTCAGGCAGTCGCGATCGTACCGTTAAATTATGGGGATCGGATGGTGTTCTCATCAAAACTCTGTATGGACATTCCGACAAAGTATGGAGTGTCGCTTTCAGTCCCGATAATCATACGATCGCCTCCAGTGGATTTGATCGCTCAATCCGAATCTGGGATATTGAACAGGGTTTGCGGTATACCTTTCAAGGACATGGTGATGTCGTCCACAGTGTTGCTTTTAGTCCAGATGGCAAAAACCTTGCTTCGGCAAGCCGAGATACGACAGTCAAACTTTGGGCAATTCATGGCACGCCCTTACGGACTTTGGTAGGGCATACTGACGAAATTTATTCTGTAGCAGTCAGTCCTGATTCCAAATTCTTAGCCTCCAGTTGTAAAGATAAAACCGTCAATCTTTGGAATGCCAATGGCTCCCTTGCAGCGATCCTAGAAGGACATAATGACAAAGTTAACTGTGTCACCTTCAGCCCCGATAGCTCCACGATTTTGACAGCAAGTTCAGATTCCAGTATTAAAATATGGGATGTTAACGGCACATTGATTGATACGATTAGCGCCCACCGTGCGGAAATTTATAGTGTTGTCTACCGATGTGATGGACAAGTTTTTGCATCCTGTAGCGCTGATGGCACTGTGCGGGTATGGAGCGCGGATGGAAAATGGCTGCAAACCCTGACGGGGCATACTGCTGAAGTTTATAGTATTGACTTCAGTCCTGACGGGAGTATGTTGGCTTCGGCAAGCAAAGATAAACTGATCAATCTTTGGAGTTGGGACGGCACACTACTAAAAACCTTGGATGGGCATAGCGCTGAGGTGTTTACGGTTTCCTTTAACCCCAACGGTACAGCGATCGCTAGTGGCAGCATGGATCAAAGTGTCAAGCTCTGGAATATTGATGGAAAATTAATTAAAACTCTAAACGGGCATAGCGCCGAAGTTACCAGTATCAAGTTTAGCCCTGACGGTAAATCGATCGTTTCAGCAAGCGAGGATTCGACGGTGCAATTTTGGAGTGGCGATGGTACGCTTTTGCGGACTTTTAACGGTCATCAAGGCGCAGTCAAAAGTGTCTGCTTTAGTGCCAATGGCAAAACCTTGATGTCAGCAGGCGAGGATCGCAAAATCGTGGTTTGGAATCTCGATCTAGAGAATTTATTGATGCGCGGCTGTCAATGGCTCCAAGAATATTTAAGAACCAATATCAATGTTTCTGAAGAGGACAAGCGCACCTGCTTAGGGGGCTGCGGCTGGCTATACAAGTATCTCAAAGGAAATCAGCTTTCGTAGCTTCGATCCTGCCGAAATTTTCAACTAATAAAAAAGCCTCGCATCGCGAGGCTTTTTTATTGTCGTAAGGGCAATTCATGAATTGCCCCTACATTTGATTCTTGTGCGTAAGCTCGATTATTCTTTGAAAATAAGTTCACGGCAAGAAAATTTATTTCTTCTTCTTGCTTGCAGCCGCAGCTTCAGCTTCAGTAACAATGATTTTACTGACAACACCCGATCCAACGGTACGTCCGCCTTCACGAATTGCAAAGCGCATCCCTTGCTCGATCGCGATGGGGTTGATCAATTCAACAGTCATCTTGATGCGATCGCCAGGCATAACCATTTCCGCAGCACTACCATCATCGGCAGTGAAGGTCTCAATCGTTCCAGTTACGTCAGTAGTACGCACATAGAACTGAGGACGATAGCCAGGGAAGAAAGGAGTCTTACGACCACCCTCTTTCTCAGTCAAAATATAAACTTCACCTTCAAACTTGGTATGAGGATTAATCGAATTAGGCTTAGCCAAAACCATGCCACGCTCGATTTGATCCTTCTGAATACCACGAAGCAACAAGCCAGCATTGTCGCCAGCCAAGCCTTCGTCCAAGCTCTTCTTGAACATTTCAATACCCGTAACCGTAGTAGTACGAGTATCGGCAAGACCAACAAGTTCGACAACATCGCCAACCTTGACAGTTCCACGCTCAATCCGACCAGTAGCAACCGTACCACGACCAGTAATCGAGAATACGTCTTCAACAGCCATCAAGAAAGGCTTGTCAACTTCACGCTCAGGAGTAGGAATGTAGGAATCAACCGAATCCATCAAAGCCCAAATCTTGTCGACCCAAGCATCTTCGCCACGTTGATTCTTAGGAGTAGCAGTCATTTTCTCAACTGCTTTCAAAGCCGAACCACGAGTGATAGGAATATTATCGCCATCAAAATCATAGGAAGAGAGCAGTTCACGAACTTCAAGTTCAACTAGCTCAACTAGCTCTTCTTCACCTTCCATCTGATCTTCTTTGTTCAAGAAAACGACAAGTTGAGGCACGCCAACCTGACGAGCCAACAAAATATGTTCGCGAGTTTGAGGCTCAGGACCATCGGCAGCAGACACAAGGAGGATTGCACCGTCCATTTGCGCCGCGCCAGTGATCATGTTCTTAACATAGTCAGCGTGACCAGGACAGTCAACGTGAGCATAGTGACGTTCAGTTGTTTGATACTCAACGTGAGCAGTATTGATGGTGATACCACGAGCTTTTTCTTCAGGTGCAGCATCGATTTGATCGTATGCTTTTGCAGTTGCTTGACCAGCAGCAGCAAGTGACATGGTGATAGCAGCAGTTAATGTGGTTTTACCATGGTCAACGTGACCGATAGTACCGATATTGACGTGGGGTTTGTCTCTCTCAAATTTAGCGCGTGCCATTTTTTCGTAATTATCCTTAACTTTTGTAATTGTGGCTCTAGGTTACTAGAGCATTTTCGGTAATTATTACTCTAGTTTATAGAGTATTGGTCGAGTATTTTAAAGGACTACTCTTTTTTGCCCTTATTTTTAGCAACGATGGCTTCAGCCACATTCCTAGGAACTTCTTCATAATGGCTAAATTCCATTGAGAAGCTTGCCCTACCTTGTGTTGACGATCGCAGGTCAGTTGAATAACCAAACATCTCCGACAAAGGAACCGTTGATTCAATCTTTTTGCCAGAAGCAGTATCATTCATACCTGCAATGTTGCCACGACGACGACTAAGGTCACCGATGACATCACCCATGTAGTCTTCAGGGGTTTCGACTTCAACCTTCATCATCGGCTCCAACAAGACTGGCTGAGCCTTCATTACTGCTTCTTTGATTGCCATTGAACCAGCAATTTTAAAAGCCATTTCTGAAGAGTCAACGTCATGGAACGAACCATGGACGAGGGTAGCTCTGAGGTCAATAACAGGATAACCTGCCAGAATTCCCGATTCACAGGCTTCCTTCATACCTTGCTCAGAGGGTTTAATGAATTCCTTAGGAATCACACCACCAACGATCTTCGATACGAATTCAAACCCTGTACCAGGTTCGGTCGGTTCCAAGTTGATCACAACGTGACCATATTGTCCCTTACCACCACTTTGACGGGCAAATTTGCCTTCAATATCGGTGACGGTTTTGCGGATAGTCTCGCGGTAAGCTACTTGAGGCGCACCTACATTGGCTTCCACGTTAAACTCACGCTTCATCCGATCAACGAGAATTTCAAGGTGAAGCTCACCCATTCCAGAAATAATCGTTTGATTGGTTTCTGGATCGGTCATCACGCGGAAAGTCGGATCTTCCTCAGAAAGAGATTGCAAAGCCTTGGATAGTTTTTCCATATCCTGCTTTGTTTTTGGCTCAACTGCAACGGAGATAACAGGTTCGGGGATAAACAAAGTCTCAAGTACAATTTGGGCATTGTCATCACAAAGGGTGTCACCAGTAAAGGTGTCTTTGAGTCCTAATACTGCACCAAGATCTCCTGCTCTGAGTTCATCAACTTCTTGGCGATCATCAGCTTTCAAGATAATCAGGCGGGAAATACGTTCTTTCTTGTTTTTGCTGGAGTTCAGAGCGTAGGAACCTTTTTTCAAGATGCCAGAATAAACGCGCACAAAGGTAAGACGACCGTAGGGATCAGCCATGATTTTGAAGGCAAGAGCCGACATTGGGGCATCATCCCTGGCTTCACGAAGCGCTTCTTCACCGTTAGGAAGCAAACCTGTAACTGGTTTAACGTCGCTTGGGGCAGGAAGATAATCAATCACAGCATCTAATAAAAGTTGTACACCTTTATTCTTGAATGCTGAACCACAGGTCATCGGGACGATCTTGCCGCTTAGAGTACCTTTACGCAGCCCTGTTCTAACTTCTTCTTCGGTGAGTTCTTCACCTTCGAGATATTTTTCCATCAAAACATCGTCAGAGTCAGCCACTGATTCCAGTAAGTTACCGCGCCACTCATTGGCTAAATCGGCTAAGTCAGCAGGAATATCTATTTCGTCGATATCTTTACCAATTTCATCTTTATAGATATAGGCTTTCATTTTGACGAGATCGACAATTCCCACTAACTCTGCTTCACTACCAATCGGCAATTGGATCGGCACAGCATTTGAGCCAAAACGACCGCGAATCTGCTCTCTTACTCGCAAAAAGTTCGCACCCATGCGATCCATTTTGTTTACGAATACGAGACGGGGTACTTTATAGCGATCAGCTTGTCTCCATACAGTCTCAGACTGAGGCTGTACGCCACCCACAGCACAGAAAACAGCAACTACACCATCAAGTACGCGCATGGAACGTTCAACTTCAATGGTGAAGTCAACGTGTCCAGGGGTATCGATGATGTTGATGCGGTGGTCTTTCCAACTAGTACTGATGGCTGCCGCCGTGATGGTGATACCACGTTCACGTTCTTGCGCCATCCAATCTGTCGTTGCGGTTCCATCATGGACTTCACCGATTTTGTGAACAACGCCAGAGTAAAACAGGATCCGCTCTGTAGTTGTGGTTTTACCAGCGTCAATATGCGCCGCAATACCTATATTGCGTACCTTGTCTAAGGCAATAGAGCGTTCCACAATAGTTTCCTCATGTTTGTCAGGAATTGAAAAGTTATATTAAGAATAGTATAGCGAAGTAGGCTCTAGCAAAATACCAGACTTTGATAGTTGCCAGCACAAACTATTGATCTTAATAACGGTAGTGAGCAAATGCTTTGTTCGCTTCTGCCATTTTGTGGGTTTCTTCGCGCTTACGAATGGTTTGACCAGTTTCATTGGCGGCATCCATTAATTCGTTAGCTAGCTTGGTGACCATGCTACGTCCTGCACGGGCGCGAGAATATTGAACAAGCCAGCGAAGTGCTAGGGCAACACCGCGATCAGTACGCACTTCCATCGGCACTTGATAGGTTGCACCACCAACACGACGAGCCTTGACTTCTACCAATGGGGTAGCGTTACGGATCGCCCGATCAAACACCTCTAGAGGTGGGTTGCCAGTACGTTCGCCGATGGTGTCAAGAGCTTTGTAGACAATGTGCGAAGCTACAGAATACTTGCCGCGTGACATTACACGACGGGTAAGCATAGTGATGAGACGGCTGTTATAAACCGAGTCTGGGGGAGTTATACGCTTTGAAGCTTTCGTTCTACGGGACATTTCGGTACTAAATTCACCTTATAAAATGAATTGCTAATTTTACTAAATGGTTACTAAAACCCTTATGGATGAGCTTTTGCGGATGATTCTTACTTCTTCTTCTTTCCAGTAGTTGCGGCGGCGGCTTGACCAGGCTTGGGTCGCTTAGCACCATACTTGGAGCGTCCTTGCTTACGATCTTTCACGCCCGAAGTATCGAGAGTGCCACGGATAATGTGATAACGCACACCTGGTAAATCTTTTACACGGCCGCCTCTAATCATCACCACGGAGTGTTCTTGGAGGTTATGCCCAATCCCAGGAATATACGCGGTGACTTCAAAGCCAGAAGTCAGGCGCACGCGGGCTACCTTTCTAAGTGCAGAGTTAGGCTTTTTAGGTGTTGTAGTGTAGACACGAGTACATACTCCCCTGCGTTGTGGGCAGCTTTTTAGGGCAGGAGACTTTGTTTTTGTGATTATGGTTTGGCGCTCACTACGGATGAGCTGTTGGATCGTGGGCATAAGTGATGATTTGGTATATCTGCGGCTGTGTATTCTAATCAACAGCATACAACTATAACAAAGTTTATCTTACAAAGTCAATTGTTAAGAAACAATTGTAATGGTTTGGTAAGCTTTGCGGTTATAACGGCTGTGGCGATCGCTAATTTAATCAGTAATTCGTAATTTGCAACTCGTAATTTGCAACTCGTAATTTGCAATTTGCAACTCGTAATCTATTGACGATAATTTACAATTCGGGCAAAGCCTGCCGGGTCAAGACTTGCACCGCCAACTAGCACGCCGTCAATTTCAGGTTGAGTCATAATTTCGTCAATATTGTCAGGCTTGACGGAACCACCATACTGAATAGTGATGCTAGGGTTTGTTAGTTTACTACGAATTAAGCCAATTACCCGATTGGCTTCGGTGGATGCACAGGTATCGCCTGTACCGATCGCCCAAATTGGTTCATAAGCAATGATCAAATTATTTTGATCGATATCTACAAGATCGGCGGCTAGTTGGGCAAAAATCCAAGATTCGGTTTCATTGGCATCTCGTTGTTGCTTACTTTCACCAACACATAGGATCGGCGTAAGCCCATGAGCTTGTGCAGCTTTGAGTCGTTTATTAACGGCTTCATCGGTTTCACCAAAGAACTGACGACGTTCGCTATGTCCGATGATGACGTACTTAATGCCCATCTCAACTAACATTGGTGCGGAAATTTCACCTGTAAATGCGCCATTTTCTGCCCAATGGACATTTTGAGCGCCAATACTCAGGTTTGCTTGACCGATCGCTGGCACGACTGTTTGTAAGATCGCCAGATTTGTATAGGGAACGCAAATAAGGATTTGCTGATCGGCGATCGCCGCTTGAGATGCGGTGTCTTTTAGATGCGATGGAAATTCTGAGAAAAATGTTTTGGCTTCAGACTGGGTTTTATACATTTTCCAGTTGCCAGCGATAACGATTTTACGCAAGGCTCGTTTACCCCTGATTTAGGATGATAAAAATAATAAATTGTTACTTAGTTTACCGAAAAATGGATCATTAAAAGCAAAAGTGTCACGAACCGACAGCTTCGGTGTTATCCCCTAAAAACTGAATGAGTCTAGCAGAAGGCTGCCAGACTCATGTCTTAAAGTAATTCAATTAAAGTTTCTACTAGTGGTTTACTGGAGCGTGTGAGTATTGACTAAACTATACGCTGTAGCCCTTTTCTTTTAAGCCAAGGAGGTTTGTCTCATCGTCGCTAGGAACTTCAGGAATTGAAGAGCATTGCGATAGAAGTTTAAGAGACCCTATTAACAATACAGGCTATCGAAGCTATCAATATTACACCGATCTTTGGAATAAGCACTGCCCCATAAAGATCGAAGAATCGTGGGGAGCAACAAAGCGTCAATCCTGATTGACATTTTACTCTTTCTGTGGGCTTCTCCTTTCTTACTTTCAGGTAGTTTAAGTTAGGCTTGCTGCGGATTGAGTTGCTGTGTCTCTTGTGCCATGTATATACATTAGTACAGTTAGTATTGACTGACACCGTTTGTTTACATAAATTTACGGAGTTGTTCCTTCGCAAAAAACTAAATTTTACTTATTTGTTCTTTCAAGCCTTGGGATTAACGATCGCCTGTAATTTATTACAAGCCTTAGTAATCGCATCGACACTACCAGGGTTAACTAATCCGTAGTAGTCAAAAGTGTAAACGCGATCGCTAGTCACAGCATCGAGCTTATTCCAGAAAGAAACCTCTTTCAGTTTATTGATCGCGCCATCGCCCATATCAACCAGAATGAGAAATTTGGGGTTTGCTTCTAAAACTTTCTCAGCAGATAGAGTAATGTAACCACGTTGGGGGCTTTGACCTTGTAAATCGGCAGCCGCGTTATTAATTTGGAATTGGGTTAGCAAATCACCCGCCCAACTATTTTTGTTAGGCGCTAGGATTGGTTGTGAACTGACGAGAACGAGGGTGGAATCAGGTTTAGTGGCTTTTGCTGAAATTAAAGATTGATAGGATTGAATCAGCGCCGTGGGATCGGCTTTGATTTCGGTGGCGATCGCTTGAGTCAAGTCCTCTAATGATTTCCAACTGGTAATGCTAGAAGTCATGGTCTTGATACCTAACCCTTTCAGTTTTTCCAAAATTTGATCATGGAATCCTGTAGCACCGATTACCAAGTCAGGTTTGAGCGCGATGATTTTCTCTAGATTTGGTGGTGTTTGCCCTTCACTGACTTGGGTGATTTTGGAGATTTCCGCATTCTCTCTCAACAAACGACTTCCAGGGATGCCGACTAATTTGGTTTTATCTAAGCGATAGATAATATCTGCTGAGAGTGAAGTTAAGGCGACAACCTTGGAAAAGGCGGCGGGGTTAACTTCTGCCGTTGTGGGTGGGTTAGGGGGGATTGGAGACGAAGATTGGGGAGGGATAGATGGGTTACAAGCTAGGGTAAATATGGCGATTAGGGTAATAATTAACCAGTTTCTTAGCGATCGCATGAATTGAAATACTCGATAAATCATCTTTTTTAATATAGCGGTTAGAGTTTTAAAAATCGTTTTTTGTGGCGCGGCTTTGCCGCGCCACAAAAAACACCTATTTACTTAGGACATTAGCGATCGCCTGCTTCTGCTCATCGTCATAGCCCCATTTTTCAAGGAATGCTGCATACTCGCCAGTATTGGTAGTTGCTGAATTCAGCATTTGAGTAGTAATTACGCGAACTTCGGGTAGATCGACTTTCTCTATTAATAGAGCAGTACGGTTCGCTACGCGATCAGAATCATCGGATTGATCGAGTCTTCCATTGCGGCGATGGGTGATTGCCATTGCGGTGGACATGGCGAGATTTTTGACTAACAATTCCGCGATCGCATCGGGTTCAGCTTGTAATGCTTGAATAATCGCGGGGCTGGGATTGTCGGCGAGTTCCCATTCACCTGTCAAGAAAGTAACGAAAAAGCCTCTGGCTCCATTAGCAGTTTTGACAAGGTTGGTAATTTCTGATTGCAGTTGAGTGTCATCAAGATCTTTACGCGCAAGTAAAGTCTCAGTATAGGCGATCGCTTCTTCAAATGTGATGGCTTGCTTAGGTTGCAGCAAACTGATTAAGTGACCTTCGGGCGATCGCATGGCGGCAACTTTGCCAAAGGAAGGTTCACGCACTCGACCTTGTAATGATGCACCGAGGGACTCTAATTTAGCGATCGTTTCCAGCAAATCAGCGACATGAAAACTGAGAATAGGCGAGCCGCCAACTTCGGCTTGATTTTCTGCCCCATGAATGATGATTCTTGTACCATTCGCGTCTAGCTCTGCCATGTTGGGACTAGCATTGACCACCGTTAGCCCTAATCCTTCCTGATAGAACTTCACAGCCGCAGGAACATCTTGGATCATCAGCATAATGTGACGGAATTGAATAGTCATTTTTAATTTCTCCTTTAGTATGGGGCGGCGCTTTGCGCCGCTTATATTTATTTAGAATACGAACGTTAATCCAGCCCTTACACTGATCGCTGGTTGAGCATATCTGGCGAGATCGCTCGGAGCAGGAGCCGTGATTAGAGGACGGACATCGGAATAGAGGAAATGTTGATTATTGAGTAGATTGAATACCCCAAGGTTGAGAGTTAATCTTGGAGTGATTTTGTAAAATCCTGTCAAGTCAACAACAGTATAGCCTTGAGGTGTGTAGGCATTGGCAGGGCGATCGCTGGCTAGTCGAGGTTGCCCTGCAAAAGTAGCGATCAAATCTGCACCCCAAATATTTTCGGGAGCGCGATAGCGCAAGCCTGTCACTAGCTTGATCGGATCGACAGTTTCTAAAGGTTGATTGGTGGTCAAATTATCGCCAATGGTCAAACCTAAAGCGGAGATGAGACTAAATCCATGATTCTCAGAGCTAAATCGATATTCACCACTTAGCTCCAATCCATAGGTACTCGCCCTTGCTACGTTTTGACTTTGGAATAGAGTCACATTAGGAATGCCATTGACAGTTCCTACACCCGCATTAGCGAAGGACTGAATGAAGTTATTGTAACTGTTATAAAAGCCCGTCAACCCAAAGTTAAACTGGGGATAGTTAGCCCGAATCCCTAGCTCAAAAGTGTCACTGGTTTCGGGCTTAAGGTTAGGATTTGAGAGGGTCTGATAGCGAAAGAATGGGCTGGTGAGATTGGTAAAGCCAGAGTTGATTTCACTATATAAGGGAGTGCGGAATCCCTTTGCATAGCGTCCTACGAAAGTCCATTCGGGCGCTGTTTGCCAGACAAAACCGAGACTGGGGGAAACTGCCGAATCACTGAAATCAGCCGCGATCGCATTGGGGGAATTTCGCAAATAGAGTTCATCGAGTTTGGTTCGCAGTTGATAGGAGTCAAAGCGCAACCCTGCAATCACGGAGAAAGTATCACTAAAGTTAAATTCATTCTGAGCGTAAATTCCTAAACGGAAAGTGTCGGAATCAGGAAAATCTTTGACAGGAAAGTTGTCCGAACCAACTAAATTCGTACTCAGAATATTTACGCCAGCGGCATTAAACCGATTTTCAATGCCATTGCGAATCCTTTGATTACTAGTATTAGAAATATCAATTCCATAGGTGAGCATGTTGGGAATCTGATCGATTTTAAATTGGCTTTGAAATTGAACTTCACCACCAAACAGGCGATCGCTAAAAGTATTTGTAAGATTGCGGAAGCGTCGAACATCTGCCCCTGCCCCCGTCCTCACAAAGTCTTGAGTCCGAATTTCCTCGACATTGGCATTTTGATAGTACAGCAGAGCTTTGGCGGCAGTTAAGAAACCTGTACTACTGGAATCTTTATATTCATAGGAAATGCTGAAGCGATCGCGAGAGACATTATTATCTAAAGTCTCATCCTGACCACGAAACCCTGTCGGTGATTGCAATCCCGCCGCCGTAATTGGGGCAACTCTAAAGTTATCGCGATTACGGAAAATCTCCGTCGCAAAGCTGATTTTGCTGTTTTGATCAATGCGATAAACCAGTTTGCCGATCCAGTTATTACGCGCATTGCTGCGACTATCGACAAACTCATTGCCATTGGGAACCTTTGCCTCGGCTCCATCACGGCGCGTATAGCCCAGTAAGCCTTCCAGATTACCCTCATGAAATGCGATCGCGGCAGTATTTGTAAAACTGCGATCAACAGTTTCCACATTGGTCGATAAACTGGTAACAACGGATTGAGAAGGAATTTTTTTGAGTAAATCCTCTGGATCGATGGTACGGAAACTGACCACACCGCCCAAAGCATCACTGCCATAGAGTGCTGAAGCAGGACCGCGCACAACTTCTACTCGTTGCAGACTTTCAATATCCACATAGTCACGCCCAAGGGAAGGTGTACCAAAAGAAAACTGCGTGGGAACCCGAATGCCATCATTGAGAATGAGAACGCGATTACCACCTAGCCCGCGAATATTAATATCCTGCAATCCATAGCGGCGATCATTACCCACAGAAACGTTTGGCTCATAACGGAAGACATCGCGCAAATCCTGAGATAGAGTTTGATCGATTTTTTCGGCATCAATCACGGCGATCGATGCGGGTGTGAGGCGGGTTGGTCTAGGAGTTCTAGTGCCAGTGATCGTAATTTCCTCTTCAGGTTCACCATCGCGATTGAGACTAAAAAGCTGTCCTTGAATTTTCAATGCCACTTCTTGAGTTGGTGGTTTGCCATTACCAAGGACATTGATTTGCAAGGTATTCGCATCAAGTTGGGTAATGTTGATTTGGCTGATTTCAGCAGTAGGATTGGCGGCGCTAAATTCTTTTTGATCAGCGATCGCCAACACTGCATTGGGAATATCCACAATAAGATTATTGCCTTCAATCCGAAATTTGGAAGTGTCAATTTGGAGCGATCGCCCCTCTGCGGTTTCCAGAACAATCTCTAGTCTAGAACTAGTAGGATTAATCTGAACATTGGTAACTTTAACAGTTGATGCTTGGGCAATTTGTGGGACAAGGGGCTTAAATTCTTTGTCTTCTGTGGGGATTGCTGAATTATTAGGAACATTTTCAGCGATCGCTAATTCTACAAATAGTAGCGATATGGGAATACTAAGCATTAAGAATGCTGCATTCTTGAGCAGAATGGGATGAAATTTCATTATGATTGTTGATGTCGATTTGATGTCGATATTTTGAGGGCAAGTTGGCGCTTGCCCTTTTTCTTTGAAAACTGATCTTTTACCAGTGAATGATTTGCGATGCGGGGCGATCGCTATATTTATTGGCTTCTTTGATTTCTCGTAGATAATCCAATGAGTCCGATAATCAATCCAATAATGAAATGCATCACTGCAATATTTTGGTATGCAATATTAGTGCTGTATAGGGTCAAAATTAAGATTGGGAAAACAAATATTCCTAATCCGATTGTGAGGAGAATAGCACTGGAAATGTTGCGGATTAGGCTCATTGGCTTCTTAGGCTTTGTCAATAGCCAACCACTGACACCAACAGCTAATCCCAGCAAGCCAAAAATTAGAGCCGTAATAGGGATATTGCTCATTGATGAATATAAAGCGAAGACAATCAATACAGTTGATGAGACAATTAGTCCAGAAGCTAATAAACTGCGTATAAAGCCTTTTGATGATGTTGATTTTCTCAAAAGCCATCCTACACAGCTTAAAAATAATCCACTAGCACCAATCAAAAAAGCCATGAATGCTATATGAGGAGATGTAACAAAGAGCCATATAGATAGAACAAACAATATAAATCCAAAGGTGATTAGTAGAGTTGTAAATATACTGCGTGTTACGCTCATTTGTTCCTTGACCTTGTATGGGTTTAGATAATCTTATAGCTTGGTGCAATTTAATCTAGAACAACCGTATTAACACATACTTTTTTTACTGGCGAATCAGGTAACGGTAGGATCGCGACTCCTAACTAAAGTTTGGGATGGCGAGAGCAGACAGATCTGTAAACCTACAGGGGTAATGATCGTCACGGCTTCCACATCGAAAACTTGACGGAGATTATCAGGAGTGATCACATCCGATGAAGTGCCGATCGCTTTGATCGCACCATGCTTTAACATCGCTAGGCGATCGCTATAACGCACCGCCAGATTAATGTCATGCAGCACTGTAATAATTGAGAGTTGTCGCTCTTGATTGAGATTTTTCAAAAGTTCTAATAGCTCTAATTGGTGATGTAAATCCAAAAATGTGGTTGGTTCATCAAGTAAGAGAACTTGCGGATCTTGAGCTAAAGTTAAAGCTAGAAAAGCTCTTTGCCTCTCACCGCCAGATAATTGATCGACGGGGCGATCGCTTAATTCTGTGAGTTGAGTTTGGGCGATCGCAGTTTCCACCATTTGCCGATCCTCTGCATCCAGATCCCATTGCCACCAAGGTTGATGGGGAGTACGTCCGAGGCTAACTAGTTGTCGCACCGTCAAGCCTGATGGAATCGTCTGCTGTTGTGGCAAAATCGCTAATTGTCTTGCTACAGCTAGCGCTGGTTGTTGATGAATGGCTTTACCATCCAGTAGTACCGTTCCCGTTTGAGGTGAGAGAATCCGACTGCATAATTTCAACAAAGTTGATTTACCTGAGCCATTTGCCCCCACTAAACTCAACCATTCTCCTTTATGGAGAGATAGGGAAACATTCTGCAAAATTGTCTGCTTGCCATAGCCACCGACTAGATTTCGGACCTCTAGCAAAGCTTCTGAAAGATTATAGGAATCATGATTATCCATTACTAACCTCTCTGACCACGCCGATAGAGCAACCAAATAAATAATGGTGAACCGAGCAACGCTGTCACAGCGCCCACAGGTAATTCCACCGTGCCAAGTCGCGATAGTAAATCCGCCAACGTCAGCACCCATGCACCACCGATCGCTGAACAGGGCAAAATCCAACGATAATCAGAACCGACTAAAAGGCGAACGCCGTGAGGCACAACTAAACCGACAAAACCGATTAGTCCTGCCATACTCACCGCACTTGCTGCTAGCAAACTTGCCACTGCACCAATTGCTAAACGCGATCGCACCAGCGAAGTTCCCAATCCCGAAGCCATATCGTCACCGAGATTGAGCAAATTAAGCGGACGCGCTAATAGACAACCTGCAATTAAAGCCATACCAACATAGGGACCAACATTATTTACCTCAGCCCAGCCGCGCCCGTTCAGGCTGCCAATCAGCCAATTGAGAGCCGACTGAATCCTGCCATCATCAGCAAGTAGTAGCAGCGTAGTTTGGATTGCGCCAAACATAGAACTAATCGCCACACCCGCCAAAATCAAACGCTCAACGGATAAACCTCCGCCCAAGTAGCCAAGGGTATAAACGAGAATTGCCGTGGCGATCGCGCCAATCCAAGCGCCTATGGGAACTAAAGTCTGGACTACGCCGAGGGTAATCATGGCGATCGCCACTAGCCCTGCACCTGCGGAAATACCCAACACAAAGGGATCAGCAAGTCCATTTCGCAACATTCCCTGTAGCAATGCGCCCGACATTCCTAGCGCCGCACCGACCACCATCGCCGCAATGATGCGCGGTAATCGCAACTCCCAAATAATCGTTTGATTGATCGAGTCGCCTTGATGCCAGATTGCTTGCCAGAGTTGCTGACCACTAAGCGGTACGGCTCCTTGACATAGAGAAACTGCCATCGTGATTAGCAATCCGATCGTCAATAGAACTAACGTGGGCAGGAAGCGATCGCGCAACAACAAATGATTAAATTTAATTTTCTGAACTATCATCAACCCAACACAAGTCCCGAACCAAATATTTTCTGAATTTCTTCAGCCGCACTTTCAGTATTTCCAGTCTGAGTGCCAAAAAACAAACCAATCTTAGCCATAGTTTTATTTGTCCTTTATATATTTATCTCTGGATTAGCGCCATTAGCACCCAAAAGTTGGCTAGATAAGTGAATGATGCGATCAATGCGGCTTGAGCGTGAGCAACGATAAAAAGACCAGACAGATCGGCAAAACGAGCATTTCCAGCCCACCAATCAGATTTAACGTTCGGATTTTCAGAGATTTGCATAGTTATTTTAGAGGGGTAAACAATGACTAGAATTTTAATTTTTTAATCGCAGCTAATAAGAATTACTCGCAATAAGTTTTCTTGTTTAATCTTACTAGGAAGTTACTTATTGAGAATTAATATCATTAGAATCTTAATAAAACTTAATCCATCGGCTTTATATTTTCAGTCTTCAACATTCCCAATGGCGATCGCCTTACTGAACATTAAAATAGACCGCTAAAAGTCTTTCTGTGTGAGGCTTTTAACGGGCCATCAAATTTTGTGATAATAACTATCGGCAAATGCTACTTGCCACTGGTAGGCAAGGGGGGCGGTGGTAAAAGAGGTGTGGATTCTATAGGTGGTGGCGGCGGTGTATCCACAATTGCGGCTGCGGGAGGCGGTGTATCCACAATTGGTGCGGGCGGTGCATCAACAATTGGCGCAGGTGGGGTGTTAACTACTGGTGCAGCTTGGGGCGCGGGAGGAGGCGTATCAACTACTGGTGATGTGGTCGTGATTGATGGCGATCGCTCTGGAATGGAATTGTTATTGGATGGATTATTAACAGGTGTGACGGCGGTGGGGGCTGGTAGCGATCTCACGACCTCCTGTTGTTGACGTTCCTGTTCTGCTAGTCTTTCCGCTTCACGCCGCCGCTCTTCATTTTGGCGGTGAAATTGAGAACCTTCTTCTTGAAAGGTAACTCTTACTTTGACATCAGTACGCCCACCTTCAGGTATGGTTTGGGGATTAAATTGCCATTTACTCATTGCTTCGAGAGTTTCGCGATCGGTCTGCTCATCACCGCTAGATTGACGCAAGCGCACGTTCGTAACTCGACCATCAGGAGCAATATCATAGGTTACTCTGGGCGTTCCTTCTTTACCGCGATATTGGGGCTTTGGACAACTGAGACATTCAAGTTTTGGCGGTCTTTTCTCGTTAGACTCAATGGGTGGATTCGTTGCAGGAGGTAATGTGCTAGTTTGAGTTCCTTTTCCATTTGGGTTGCCGCCGACTACACCACCGACTACTCCGCCAACCACTCCATCTTTTTTACCGTTAGGATTGCCATTAATTTTGCCGCCTAGTACAAATCCCGTAGGAATTTTGGCATTGCCAAAACCAGAACCAATTCCATCTTTAGTAATAATTGGACCGCCGCCTTGCTGAATTTTGGTGTCGCTAGTACCTGTGGTGAGCAAAGGCTTCAGATTATCAGGAGCCGCCGCATCTTTACCTTCTTTTAAGGAAGTTTGAGTTTCAGGTGCTAGGGCGATCGCTGCTGGTGCAATTTCTTCATTAGGTTGATTGACTGCAAGTTTGACAACTGGTTCTGGCTCTTTAGGAATTTCCGCAACTTTCTCTTCAGGTGTTTTGGTCATATCTACGACAACTTCCATAGTGTCATCGTCTTTGCTAACAGGTTTCCATAAAGTTGGTACTGGTGTAATCATCAAGGCTGCATGAACACAAGCGGAACCGATAAAACCGATAAATAATAGGGATGCTAAAGCTCGGTTCTCTTTTTTTGATTGGATATCAACAAGTTGAGATATGTTTTTCATCTTATTCATGGCTTACTTTTTTACGGCTTTTTTCTTAACTTTTAGTGGCGATCGCCATTTTAACGCGGGGTATCTGACGCAGTTGATCCATGATCTGCACGACATCGCCATGCTGGACAGTGCGATCGGCATTGAGAACCACTACAAGATCTTGATTTGGTTCTAATAATTGTTTGACGCGATCGCTAACTTCAGCAATTCCAATTTTTTGTTTGTTCAAAAATACTTCTGTCTTTTCATTGACACTAATCGTTGCACGAGCAGGTGTTTTTTGCATTGCGCCAGACTGAGCTTTGGGTAAATCTACAGGTAAGCCTTCGGTGCGATTCAGAAATAATGAAGAAAGTACAAAAAATGTCAACAGTGCAAAAACTACATCCATAAGTGGTAGAAGGTTCTTGATCTCTAGGGGCTGATTTGCCATTTCAGCCTCATATCGGCGACGTAGTCTTCTAGACATGTATATTTACCTGTTGATGAGCCTGTTGACGAAGCGATCGCAAATGCTTTAGTTCTAATTGAGTGCAGCATTCATCAAAATAAGCAAGCTGTTGAGCATAAAGCGATCGGAAAATACTTGCGGCAATCAAAGCCATTACCGCCACAATCAATCCCATCGCAGTAGAAATAAGCGCTTCACTAATGCCGCCTGTAACATTGAGGGACTTTGAGCCACCGATATCACCTAAAGTGAGAGAACCAAAGGAGGTGATCAGTCCAGTTACCGTCCCAAGTAAGCCTAGTAAAGGAGCCAGCCCCACAATGACTTCAAAAATAATATTGAAACGCCTGAGATTAGGTAATTCCGACTGAGTTCGCGCATCAAGGGCAAGGGCAAATTCGGTGGGTGTAGCATTGGGAATTGATATCGCTTCTAAATAAATGCGGGCGATCGCTAAATCGAAATGATGTTGCAGAAACTCTTCCGCTTGAGCAGGATCTTCTTGATAAATTTGCTGAACTGTTCTGACAACGCGCTTTTGATTCTTTCTGACCCGCGACCAAAAAATTGAGCGCTCGATCGCGAGAGAAACAACTGAAAATGAGCAGAACAGGAGGGGGATCATCGTTACTCCACCTGCGACTAGGGTATCAAACAGTTTGGACATTGAACTTTAAAGAGTAATTTAGAAAAAATCTTACAATATATTATTGCAAATATCTTGCATTAATGATTGCTTTCTTGGTATATTTTCTCAAGTAATTAATAATTAATTATAATAAGGTTTTATCCCTTATTAGCCTCAAGGCTTCTCAGGGAAAGATTTATGTCTCTATGTGAGGATTTGTATGAGTTTTGCAGCGCGATCGCAAACCCCAGTCTAATTTTTTTGTATGGCTTACTACTAATGCATCATTGCTAGGTTTACCTGCTTATGCACAGGACAGATCTATTAATGATAGTAATTATCAAATTTAAGGTAATGTTTACTCTCAACAAATAGAAGCATTACTTATTGGCGATGTGAATCCAGCCTCGACTAAAGCTAAAGAGTGTTTTGATTTAAGTACAATAGAGATGGATCGCTCTCGTATTTTCTATTTGTGGCAGCCGTAAAATGTTGGTAGCCCGAAAGTTGTATCGCACATATATTCGTACATATCCAAAATAGAATAGCTAGTCGAGATCAACATTAGAATTTGGACTGACTAGCTTTTTCATTCCATTAACTAAGCTTGCGATTGCAGATAGTTGGGTAAACCGAGTTGATCGATTAGCTTTAGCTGTTTCTCCAGCCAATAAGCATGATCCTGTTCTGTGTCGATCAGAATCTTGAGCAAAACATCACGACTCTGGTAATCTTGCTCACTCTCACAAACTGCGATCGCCTCTTTTAGATCTCCAACTACTTTATATTCGAGATCCAAATCATTCTTCAGCATTTCTGGAACTGTTTTCCCAATCTTGAGACCATCTTGCTGGGACAGATCGGGTGTACCCTCCAAAAATAAAATCCGCTCGATTAACCAACTGGCATGTTGGGTTTCGTCTGCCATTTCATGATTAATGCGTTCATACAATTTGTTCAATCCCAAATCAGCGTAGATACGGGAATGGGTGAAGTATTGATCTCGCGCCGCCAACTCGCCACTCAACAACTTCGATAACTGTTGGATAACTTTGTCACTACCTTTCATGATTCTCTCACTTATATCTTTTAAGTAATCTATAGCCCACAATGGCAAGCATTGTCAAAAAAGCTAAACCATCGACTGCAAGAAGTTGGGTAAGCCTGAATTTTCAATCAG
The DNA here is from genome assembly GCA_044350865.1 of Pseudanabaena sp. GTDB lineage: Bacteria > Cyanobacteriota > Cyanobacteriia > Pseudanabaenales > Pseudanabaenaceae > Pseudanabaena. The sequence goes on from JBILGV010000013.1 coordinate 41,209, forward strand.
CCAAAGTTGGGACTCTAGCCAATCAATCTGCTCCTCAGTCTCTTCGATGAGTTTGGCAAACAAATCTCGGCTCACATAATCCTGCTGTGTCTCACAGGTTAATACTGCCGATCGCAATCCATTCAGAATTTCCATACATAGAGTGCGATCGCTTTGTAGCAACTCAGGTACATCTTCGCCGATCCTCAAACTGCCTAAACTTTGTAAATTGGGCAGCCCTTCTAGAAAAAGTACTCGCTCAATTAGTTCATCCGCTTGCTTCATCGCCTTGATCGAGTAACGATATTCGCGATCGTTAAGCTGATTTAACCCCCAGTTTTTACACATGCGAGCATGGAGAAAATATTGGTTAATTGCCGTCAGTTGGGCTTTTAGCGCTTCGTTTAACTGACTTTTTACGTTCAGGTGTCCTTGCATAGCGATCGATGTTGAAAATTATTGACTTGACTAATCTAACCGATCTAGGCAACAATAATGATAATTAATTGCAATAAGTTATCATTAAGTATGATTGTTACAATTAAAAATTAGTCTCAAAAATGGAGTTGGAACCCAGATGTACGTTTGTATTTGCCATGCAATAACTGAAAAAGATATTCAAAAAGCTGTAAACAAAGGGGCTTGCTCGATCGCCATGCTATCGGAATTGACGCTATTGGGTAAAGACTGCGGTTGTTGTACTGAAGAGGCACATCGAGTTTTAAACCAATGTTCGGGCAAGCCTGCAACAGCTATCTAACCCCTGTTCGAGTAAAGCTACCCGATCTCATATTACCGTTGCGTCCTGTCACAGTTGCGTTGCCAGAATAGTTTCCTTTGTCTGTAAGGGTTGCCGTGCCATTTACTTTGCGAGTCTTGCCATTGGGATAGGTGGTATTGCGATTAAACGTGCATTCGCCGCTATTGCAAGTACGAGTATTGTTGTAAGTGCCTTGGTTGCCATTAGCGCCAGTTACAGTGCCAGATTTCGTTACAGTGCCATCGGTGCGGTTTCTCTGTCCATTTACACTGTGGTTATGGGTTTCTCCATTGCGATTGGTATGGGTAACAGTCCCCGTGTAATTGCTATTACCTTTACCGTTATGAGTGTGGGTGTAGGTGCTGTTAGTAGATGTGGTTTTACCGTTGGGATAAGTTGTCGTTGTGAAGCGATCGCCCGATTTGTTTTCTCGATTTCTATTAATCGTGGTGTTAGAAGTGGTGGTTTTACCATTCTCGCCAGTAAAAGTTCGCGTGACTTCATCAGCCCATGCTGGAGTAGCAAGCAGTAAACCAAGAGCTAATGTGCAGATTCCAATTTTCATAACAATTCCCTACCTATCCTGCTATTTTTGAGTTTTTTTGCCATCTGTATTGATCGCATTAGTTGAGACTAATTAATCTGAGAATAGGTTCAAATCTTAAAATAGATTTTTTATCTGATCGTATTTTCTATTTTGCAAAGCAGGTCTGGGCGAAATATGCGACAGGATAAGAATAGGTATCTGTTAAGATATGTATACAAAATTTTTCTCTGGAATATTGCCAAGACTTTTATGCTGCAACAATCTCCGCGTTATACAACGACTTGGGTGGATACGGTAAATAAGGTCAAGGCTGAGGCTTGGAATGTTCTGGCAAAGCCCTTAGCAACTCCTTTTTTTGAATGGGAATGGCTCTCGAATTTAGAAACTTCGGGCTGTGCGATCGCTCAGCAGGGATGGCTACCGAGTCATTTATTGGTATGGCAAGGGGATGTATTGGTGGCGGCTGCGCCTTTGTATTTGAAGGGGCATAGTCAAGGCGAGTTTGTGTTTGACCATCAATGGGCGGACTTATCCTATCGGTTGGGGATTGAATATTATCCGAAATTATTGGGGATGGCTCCCTTTACGCCTGCGGTGGGCTATCGCTTTTTGGTGCATCCTGATTTACCGGAGAATCCCAATGAGTTATCAAAAATCTATGACTTGATGCTTGCCGAGATTGACAAACTTTGCGACAAGTATCAAGTGTCAGGCTGTAACTTCCTGTATGTTGATCCCAGTTGGAAGCATGAGTTGGAGTCACGGGGTTTCACGACTTGGATGCACCACAGTTATGTTTGGGAAAATCAAGAATTTACGGATTTTGATGATTATTTAAAAAATTTCAATGCTAATCAACGCCGCAATATTAAACGTGAGCGCAAGTCGGTCGAAAGTACGGGGATCACAATGCGAGTCTATACAGGTGAAGAGATTCCTCATTATTTCTATGGATATATGTATGAGCTATATAACGATCATTGCAATAAGTTTTGGGGTGGTAGCAAATATTTAAATCGCAAGTTTTTTGAAAATTTAGCTCACAGTTTTCGCGATCGCCTTGTGTTTGTGGCAGGTGAAATTGAGGATCATCCGCAACCTGTGGGGATGTCTTTTTGCATTCGTAAGGATGATCAACTTTTTGGACGTTATTGGGGCTGTGTGCAAGAAATTGATTGTTTACATTTCAATGCTTGCTATTACAAGCCGATCGAATGGGCGATCGCTCAAGGGATTAAACGCTTTGACCCAGGGGCGGGTGGTCAACATAAAAAGCGGCGTGGGTTTCCTGCGACTCCAAATTACAGTTTGCACCGCTTTTATCGCGATCGGCTCAAGCAAATTTTAATTCCCCATATTAATGAAGTTAATGCTTACGAGGCTCAGCAAATTCAAGCAATTAATAACGAACTTCCCTTTGATTTTGCTCCGCCCGATCTTCATGCTTAAATTGCCTATGCCCAAATTTAGAATATGAGGGCTAGGAGTAATCGCTTTGACTGAGTATGAAAATCGGGTTAATTTAAGTTCTACAAGAAACTTCTAAAGTAATAAGTGCTTTGTTCAGAAGTCTAGATGTCTAGGGTTTAAATGTCTTGGCTTGAGAAGATAGATTCACATATATATTTTTTTTGTTCTAAATTAGCGATGATTAAACTGAATGACATTGATATTTCTGAAAGTTCAACCTTAGAGAATGTAATCTCTCAATATAAACTTAAAGATTTAATTGAATTGCCTTACATTCAGTTTCCAGAGACTCGAAATATTCCCGCAGCTATCGGGATATATTTTGTAATTGTTTGGGAAAATATAAGTAGAGAGAGAGGAGATCTACTTTACATCGGAGAAACTATTAATTTAAAGAAACGTTGGCAAGGTCATCATCATATCAAAAAAATTAGGCGAGTGCTCGAAAAAAATAATTGTATTATCGATATTTACTGGCATGAAATTAACATATGTAACAAATGTAACAAAGAATATTTGATTGCTATTGAAACAGAACTTATCTGGCATTTTCAGCCCATGTGGAATATGGAAATTCATTGCTTAAATTATCCAGATCTAGATAGTGAGTATGGTTGGAATTTAGGAAAGTTAATGGAAGAAAAAGGCATATCACCTATCGAATTGAGTCAGAAAACAAATATTCGTTCTAGAATAATTAAAAAGATGATGCTACTTGTTGATCATCCACCTCAAGGTATTCAAGAAGCAACGAGAAGAAAATGGATAGAAAAAATATGTCAATCTATGCAATGTTTAGAGTATGAACTTTATCCTGCTTTATGGCTTGAGAAGAGAATTAGTCAAGAAGACTTTGAATATTTAAAGCCAGAGGCTCTTAATTTTATAAAAAATTGGATCAAAAAAGGTTACAAATGGCGCGGTGTTGATTCCATTAATGAAAAATTCAATCTTTATATTAGAGGATTCTGTTCAGATAGTGGGAAATGTTTTACGGCAGATTTTTATGAATATTTGAGCCAAGTGGGTTTTGAAGTTAAAAGAGCTAACAATGGTGCTTTTCTAAGCAAAGTTGTTTTTATCAAAAAATAGCTGTTGTGTGAAGTTTTTGAGATGATGGTTGGTGTGATCGCTCTTTATGGTGATTATGTTGCGATCGCGTCTATTGGAGGTTAAAAATAATGAATCATGCTGAACTAAAAGCTAAAGCTTTATCCAATCCTGAAACTTTTGCGGCTTATGAAAGTATGGATGTTGAGTTTTCGATATTGCGGCAAATGTTAGCTGCTCGTGAGAAGGCTGCTTGCCCAAATTTCATCTTCACTATTCAAACGTGGTTGCGTGGATTGAGAATAGTCGATCGCTAAGTCATAACGTCCGCGCTGATAAACATGATCCACTAAAACTTGCAGGTCTAGCGTCGGTTCTAATTCACCTAAGCGTAGGGGAATAGAGAAATTAGGAATGCGATCGCGAATTGAAAACGCATATAAATCAGCAGCAGGACGCTCGTGGCTGCGACTGACCAAAATATGATAATCAGACGCAGGAAGTTGTCCTTGTAAAAAGGATGGATTAGTTCTTAAGAGATCAATTTCCACAAAATGAGTTTGGGTTTGTAAAATTCGCCTTCTTTTGCGGAGATAAGCTTCACGTCCCTCACCTGTCTTTTTGTTGTTAGGAGAAAGTATCTCGATCGCAGTAATCACTTTTCCAGTTTGGACTTCACGAATTTCAAGATAGCGTTCGCTAATTTCCTCTCCCGTTTCATCACTCCAATAGGTGCGCTTCTCTATTTCAATCCGATAGTCTTGACTAATGGTGTCAGCGAGGACATCAGCGATCGCCACAATCAATCGACTATGCACAGCCGACCATAATTCGGCGTTTTCTAAATAAGGATTCATGCCAGGGAAGGGTGATGGCATTTTTAGCGATCCTCTTTTATATCTATAATTTTCTGGTAGAGATTAGAAGAAATTCTAACATGGGCGATCTTATCTAGGCGATCGCATATCCTGTATATTGCCTCAAATAGTCAGGCTGTAAGCCAATTACGATATCTTCTTTTGGGGCTCCTTGAGCAACAAGGGCTTCAGCAATATCTATTTCTGTATTGTTGGCTTGAATCCAGATTTTTCCTGCCTTAATATCAAGTTGCATCGAGCAGCCATAGATACGTTTGTCTTGATTCCAACCAATTGCTAGTACTTGATAGCGATCCTGTTCGTTATCAAAGAGGGTTTGCATTTCAAATTCGCCGTGTGAGGGTTTATAAGCGGCATGTTGGTTGAGAATTTGTTTGATGATCGTGCGATAATTTTGGACTTTCTCTAGATTTTCCATTTGACAATTACCTCATTTTTTGCGTCATAAACTAAGATGTCAATCTGACACTCTTGGATTACCATGCGGGGGAACTTTTGCCACTTTATTTTGATTGTAACCTTCTCGATTTTAACTAAAAGTACAGACTCACGTTACGAGCCTTAATTTTTTAGAGGTATTTTAGAAGTCATTGATAGAGATGCGATCGCCAATAGACGACCAAAACACGTTAAGATTTATGATGGTTTATTGAGATTGCGTTTCGAGATCACATTTCGACTTCAGACGTTGACTTTGTTAGTTCTACATGCAAATTGATTACATATTAATATTTAGATATTTATAAATTTCCTATGATTTACGAAATTTTCATGCCTGCGCTTAGCTCCACCATGACCGAAGGAAAAATCACCTCTTGGGTGAAATCCCCTGGTGATAAGGTAGAAAAAGGCGAAACTGTCGTGGTCGTAGAGTCTGACAAAGCTGACATGGATGTCGAAAGCTTTTATGAAGGCTATCTCGGCGTAATCATTACCCCCGCAGGTGAGTCTGCTCCCGTAGGTTCCGCGATCGCCTATGTTGCTGAAACCAAAGAAGAAATTGCCGAAGCCAAGCAAAAGGCGGCTGGACAAACTGGCGGAGCCGCAGCACCAAAATCTGAAGAGCCTCCCGCTAAATTAGTTTCGGCTCCAACAGTCGCCTCGGTCGCCTCGATCCCTGATGTCGTTGTATCCTCGCCACGCAAAACCCAATCACCAACATCAGATCGCCAAATCGTATCCCCAAGAGCTAAACGAATTGCTAAAGATAACGGCGTTGATTTAGCTAAGATTTCAGGAACAGGACCAAATGGAAGAGTCACGGCTGCTGATGTCGAAGCATTTTTACAGCCTGCTGTTGCTCCTGTTGCCAAGGTCGCTACACCTGCACCATCCGTCACTGCTGCACCTGCCGCAAAATCATCTACACCTGCACCAGCATTAGGTACGGCTCAAGCCCTAACCACCTTGCAAAAGGCGGTGATCAATAATATGAATCAGAGCCTTTCCGTACCGACATTCCATGTTGGTTATACAATTACCACTGATGCTCTTGACGCTCTTTATAAACAAGTCAAAACTAAGGGCGTGACCATGACCGCACTTTTGGCTAAAGCGGTAGCTGTAACTTTGCAAAAGCATCCTTTGGTCAATGCCAGTTTTAGCGATCGCGGGATCGAGTACAAGGGCAGTATTAATGTCGCCGTGGCTGTAGCGATGGATGATGGTGGTTTAATTACGCCTGTACTCAAGAATGCCGATCAAACCGATCTGTATAGTCTTTCCCGCGATTGGAAAGGATTGGTAGAACGCGCTCGTGCTAAACAGTTGCAGCCCGATGAATACAACTCTGGCACATTTACGCTTTCCAACTTGGGGATGTTTGGCGTGGATCGCTTTGATGCAATTCTTCCCCCTGGTACTGGTGCAATTTTGGCGATCGGTGGATCGCGTCCTCAAGTTGTCGCCACTAAAGATGGGGCAATTAAGGTCAGTAGCCAAATGCAGGTTAATCTCACCGCCGATCACCGCGTTATCTATGGCGCTCACGCTGCCCAGTTCCTACAGGATCTCGCAAAACTAATCGAAACAAATCCTCAATCTCTATCCCTTTAATATAGTTCGGTTAGGGTGACGTAAAAGATGTAGTGGCGATTTATGAATTGCCACTACATAAGATTAATGTGGGGTACTTGGCTCTGTCAGTGATAATGACAAATGTGACTATGAGATAATAAATGAACAATCTTGACAGTAATTTAGTGAGTTCTTAAGAATGAAATATCTAGAGCGCATTACCTTTGATCCTCAAGTGATGGGTGGTAAACCTTGTATTCGCGGAATGCGGGTAACTGTAGGCACATTGGTTGGACTATTGGCGGTTGGACATTCGGTTGAGGAAATTTTAAACGCTTATCCTTATTTAGAGAAAGAGGACATTACGGCAGCGTTGTCCTATGCTGCTTGGCGATCTGAGGAGTTTGAGGTTGCTTTGGTGTCCGCATGAAGATTTTGATTGATATGAATTTGTCGCCTGACTGGGTAAGTTATTTTGCAGAGGAGGGAATAGAGGCGATACATTGGTCAAGAGTAGGTAACGCATCGGCAAAGGATCGAGAAATTATGGAATATGCTCTAGTCAATGGTTTTGTCGTGTTTACGCACGATCTTGATTTTGGGGCAATTCTGGCGGCGACTCAGGCTGATGCGCCTAGCGTGTTGCAAATTCGTACTCAGGAAACTTTTGCTGGTGTAATTGGAAATGTGGTAATGGCAGGTATCGCGGTGTTTCGTGAAGAGCTTGAAGCTGGTGCGCTAGTTTCTATTGATATGCAGCGATCGAAGGTAAGAATTTTACCAATTCGCAAAAATTAGCCTTATCTTAAAACAAACTTTTTGCTTTTTCCTTGAATTTATGAATGATATCGCACAAGCATAAAAGCCCCGCAATGAGGGGCTTTTACTATTTTGGTATTGGATTAGTGCTTAGCGATCGCTAGATTGGGAACTGATAGTTGATACTCTGGTTTTTCATGTTCAACGACAAACACATTGGAGTATAGATGCGCCACAATCTCTTGCCCCTGCTGTGTCAAGGATAAATAATACAAAGCATCCTTTACAAAGGGATATACGCTCGTCCAATAAAACTTAGGATAGTTACGACGTAAATCCCCAGGGTGAGCATAGCCAAGGGCTGTGTTTACACCAGTTTCCTCAAACTCATAGAACAACGCCCCAATTTTTTTGAGATAGCGGGGATCGCTGAGTTGACCGATCAAATCCGCCGATCGCACTAGTCCCGCAAAATGTGAGGTGTCTTGATGATCCCCAGTTTTTGGTACTGGAAATCTTGTCAATTCAATATTGCGACAAATTTTTTCCGCCTTAATCAAAACATGATTTTCAAAGCGCTGATTCACAAATAGCTTGGCGCGATCGACATGATAGGGAGTTAGCCCTGCATCCGAAGCCCCAGGGGGCAACTCCACCATGCCATCATTGATCCCTGTGGCATATTTACCATTACCATCCTGAAGGCAAACACCCTTGACATAGCCAATGTCATGACAAACCAGAGAAATAATGTAATGCAACCAATCTTCAGGAGAGACACGCCCTTCTCGAATATGCTTACCGCGCAGAATCTCTTGACCAACCAATGTTACTAATATTGTGTGTTCAACATTGTGATACAGGGCATCACTATTGGCGATATTCTCTAGAGCCATGCTGCCTGCCCAACCGATGATATCTTCGTAGTCATGCATATAGCCGCCATAGGTACGGCGATAGCCTAACTTCAATTGGTCAACAAAATTACCGATCAGTAGTTCAGTTGCATTAAACATAAAATACACACATACCTATCTAAATCTGATATCTACCCTAAACCCGACCACGATCAATTGTAAACAATATAGCAGTAGAATTAGATCTCGCTAAATTTGATCACTAAGTTGATGTCGCTGTGCAATCTGACTATTTAGAACGAATCCTCAAAGCTCGCGTATATGATGTTGCCAAAGAAACACCATTAGAATTTGCGCCTAATCTATCCGCAAGATTTAATAATCGGATCTTGTTGAAAAGAGAAGATATGCAATCGGTGTTCTCTTTTAAATTGCGCGGAGCTTATAACAAAATGGCGCAACTGCCGCCAGAACTGCTTGCTCAAGGAGTGATTGCCGCTTCCGCAGGAAATCATGCTCAGGGTGTGGCTCTCAGCGCCAGTCAGTTAGGGACAACCGCAATTATTGTTATGCCTGTAACCACGCCACAGGTGAAGGTGAACGCTGTCAAAATGCGTGGCGGTGAAGTGATCTTGCATGGTGACACCTACGATGATGCCTATGCCTATGCACGTCAACTCGAAGCTGAGAAAAATTTAACCTTTATTCATCCCTTTGATGATCCCGATGTGATTGCGGGGCAGGGAACGATCGCTATGGAAATTTTGCGCCAATATCAAAAGCCAATCCATGCCATTTTTGTGGCGATTGGTGGTGGCGGACTGATTTCGGGAATTGCTGCCTATGTGAAGCGCCTGCGTCCTGAAATTAAAATTATTGGTGTAGAACCAGTGGACTCTGATGCCATGTCGCGATCGCTACAGGCTGGACATCGAGTCAGACTAGAACAGGTTGGACTCTTTGCCGATGGTGTCGCTGTGCGTCAAGTTGGGGAAGAAACATTTCGGCTATGTCAGCAATATGTCGATGAGATTTTGCTGGTGGATACCGATAACACTTGTGCGGCGATCAAAGATGTTTTTGAAGATACGCGCTCAATTTTGGAACCTGCGGGAGCTTTGGCGATCGCTGGGGCAAAAGCTTATATAGCTAGAGAAGGGATCTCAGGACAAACCCTCGTGGCGATCGCCTGTGGCGCGAATATGAACTTTGATCGCTTGCGATTTGTTGCTGAACGTGCGGAATTAGGCGAAAGTCGTGAAGCCATTTTTGCAGTGACGATCCCTGAACAGGCGGGTAGCTTGCGGAAGTTCTGCGAACTATTAGGCAGTCGTAACCTGACTGAATTTAGTTATCGTATTGCCGATCAAGCGATCGCGCATATTTTTATCGGTGTACAGATTGTCAATCGTGCCGATGCGGCAAAACTAGCAACTACTTTTGCTGAGAATGACTTTACAGCGATCGAGCTAACTGATGACGAACTTACAAAACTACATTTGCGTCACATGGTCGGTGGGCGATCACCCCTTGCCCATAATGAGCTTTTGTACCGTTTTGAATTTCCTGAGCGTCCAGGTGCATTAATGAAGTTTGTCGGTTCGATGAGTCCTAATTGGAACATTAGTCTGTTCCATTACCGTAATAACGGTGCGGACTATGGCAGGATTGTTGTTGGTGTCCAAGTTCCACCAGATGAAATGGAAGATTGGCAAGTGTTTCTCGATAGTCTTGGTTATCACTATTGGGACGAAAGCCAAAATCCTGTCTATAAGCTATTTTTGGGCTAAACTTATCGCGCTACTTTCAGTTTCAAGCAGTACTTACACTAATTTTCTGGCTTGGTCTAACCCGCTACAGTAGCGGGTTAACTTGCGCTAAGATCTTAGTCTAGTTGCAGTAATTTTTTTCAAAATTCCGATCGCATGATTTTCCCTGAGTATTCTGACTTTATTGAGCTTGCTGGAAATGGTACTGACCAAGGTAACTTTGTACCTGTGTACATGGAACTGGTTGCCGATCTCGATACGCCTGTGTCGGCTTGGTATCGCGTATGTCAAGGTCAGCCCTATAGCTTTTTATTGGAGTCAGTCGAGGGCGGCGAGCGGCTAGGGCGCTATAGTTTGCTCGGTTGCGATCCGCTATGGGTATTAGAAGCGAGAGGCGATCGCACTACCCAAACATTTCGTGATGGCAAAGTCAAGGAATTTGTGGGTAATCCCTTTGAGCATTTAAATAATTGCCTTGCGCCAATTCATCCTGTACATTTGCCAGAATTGCCGCCGAGTTTGGGGGGATTGTTTGGTTATTGGGGCTATGAATTAATTAATTGGATTGAGCCGAAAGTACCTGTTTGTCCATGTCAAGATGGCGATACGCCCGATGGGATCTGGATGCAGGTGGATAGCTTGTTGGTCTTTGATCAGGTCAAGCGGAAAATTTGGGCGATCGCCTATGCCGATATGAGTGATGGTCAAACAACCGAATTTGCTTATCAATCAGCTTGCGATCGCTTGACGGTGTTAGTCGATAAATTGCGATCGCCCCTTGATCGTCAAAAAACTGCAATCACATGGACAAATCCTCGCACCCAGCCGCCTGTCAGTTATACCAGCAACGTCACCCGCGAGAAATTCTGTCAAGCGGTCGAACAGGGCAAAGAGCATATTAAGGCTGGCGATATTTTCCAAGTTGTGCTTTCCCAACGGCTAACCACAGAATTTAAAGGTGAACCGTTTAGTTTGTATCGTTCTTTGCGTGTAGTTAATCCTTCGCCCTACATGGCTTTCTTTAATTTCCAAGATTGGCAGTTAATTGGCTCCAGCCCTGAAATCATGGTCAAAGCCGAAGTAATTGATGGAGTTTCGCGCACAGTCCTCCGCCCGATCGCAGGGACACGCCCCAGAGGAGCCACGCCTGCGGAAGATGCCGAACTTGCTAAGGATTTGCTAGCTGACCCCAAAGAAATCGCTGAACACGTTATGCTCGTGGATCTGGGTCGCAATGATCTCGGTCGAGTTTGCAAAAGTGGAACCGTCAAGGTTGATGAACTAATGTCGATCGAGCTTTATTCTCACGTCATGCATATTGTCAGCAATGTTGTCGGTGAAATTCGTCCCGAAAAAAATGCTTGGGATTTGCTTCAAGCCTGTTTCCCTGCGGGGACGGTGAGCGGTGCGCCCAAAATCCGAGCAATGGATATCATTCATAACTTAGAAGGCGATCGACGCGGTACTTATGCGGGAGCCTATGGCTACTATGATTTTGAAGGACAGTTGAATACGGCGATCACGATTCGGACAATGGTAACTAAGGATGGAACTGCTAGTGTTCAGGCTGGTGCAGGTGTAGTCGCTGATTCTGATCCTGTAAAGGAATATCAAGAAACTCTCAATAAGGCAAAGGGAATGTTGGAATCGTTACGATGTTTGGGTTAGAGATGGATTGAATATAGTTAATGGCAAAACGAATACCCATCTTTTAAACGTCGATTAACGATATGGAGCTATGCTGTAGAATGTGTGATTAGAGTATCAATAGGCTAGATATGTTGAAACGCAAGATCTTAGAAGAAAATAGATCCTATACTTTTCGGTCATATTTTGAACTTCCCTATGACACCGATGAAGTCCTAGCTGAGTTTGGCTATAGCTTCCGTACCGACAACTTAGATTTAGCGATCGCCCAAAAATTACCCGATCGCTTGCCAGCCCTAAAGCAAGAAATGCACGAAATGTTACGATTAACCCTGCTATCGACGGAGACAGCCAAACGCGAGATTCTGATTGCTCCACTTATTACTGAAGTTGCTCGTTTTTGCCAATGTCAACTACGCATTGAATATTCCGTAAATGTTAGTGAAAGATTAAAAGGTGAATTGGATTATCTCTTTCGCTCCGACCATAGCCTATTGGTAGTTGAAGCCAAAAGAGATGACCTCACCAGAGGCTTTACACAGTTAGCCGTAGAGCTAATCGCCATGTCAGAGCTAGACGATCGCGATTTTCTCTATGGCGCTGTGACGACTGGTAATGTTTGGCAGTTTGGAGTTCTTGATCGCAAACAAGCCTTGATTACTCAAGACATCCAACAATTTCTCGTTATCGACGATTTAGAAAGGCTAGCTGCTACTTTGATTAAATTATTAGACAAGTCTTGAGCTAGTTTTAGAAATTCCGTTTAAATGCCGATCGCTGAAACCTAAAAACTTACCCGATCGCTAAAGGGGATATGAAGAAATATTAAGTAAGGCTAAAGGGATGTAGGAATAATTATGATGTTTGGGGTAAAATGCCACTGTTTAATTGCCTTTGATTAATTACCAGAGTGATGATTAATGGGCTGTCTATGCTTGTTTGGTTCTAGTCGGAAACCTATACCCCAAGTTATATAAATGAAAAAATCTATTCCAAACTATCTGGGTTCAACATTATTGGCGGCGAGTTCTCTACTACTCGTAGCCCAATCCTCTGAAGCGATCTCGCTGATTGGCAATTTCAGTTCTACCAACGACGGGAGAAATAATACGATAAATGCGACGCAACAAAGAGCGGTTGGCTTTACATTGCCTACTGGAACTGACTACACTTTGAATAGCATTAGTCTGCGATTGCAAAATTACAATACAACTGCTTGAGATGCAGCATTACTTCAGATCTACAGAGACACTACTGGTGGAAGTAGCGTCGACCCCACAACTCCTGCTTTGGAGACTCTGACTTTTACAAATCTTACAACCAGCAATAGTAATGCTGCGGCTACTTTTCAATTTGCCCCCACAATCACTACCTTTACATTTTTAGCTAACACTAAGTACTGGCTGCTTGTTGATTTTTCAGCAGGTGATAGTTTTCAGTGGAGAGGAGATAACAGTACTATGCCCACCGTAGACAATTCAAATGGTGGAATTACCCCCACAGGTGTCGCAACACTGGCTGGCTATACAAGTAGCATTAATAATGGATCTACATACACTTTCAGCGCTGGTCTTGCTCGAAACGGTAACGGTCCATTTAACTCTTTTAACATTGATGCTACACCTGTTCCCCTTGACTTCGATCCCAGTTTGGGATTATTAGGAGTCGGTTCGTTGTGGCTAGGACGCAAGTACCTGAAAAAGATAGCAAGCAGAACTAAGGATAAATAGATTCTGCACTTGATCGCCTCAAGTCTCCCCGTCTATGTCTCGAAATGTAGATCCCCCCCAGCCCCCTTGTAGAGCTATCGTGTACACACAAGTCCAACTGTCTACGTTTTGATTGATCTAAGCCCCCCTAAATCTCCCAATTCTGGGGGACTTTGAAAGAATTGGGGGCTAGGGGCGATTAATTGTTGACTTGACTGGGTTTTATGACTTGTGTATACACCGTAGCTTGTAAAGGGGGGAGAACCAATTATTTTTTGTCTTCTTCCCCCTTTACAAGGGGGATTGAGGGGGATCAATACGTTACAAAGATTCAACTATGGACGAGAAGGGTAAATCCCTTGGGTTGCGATGCAGTACTTCACACCAACAAAAGGAGGAAGGATATTCACAGGCGTACCGCTGCCCGTAGCACCAGTATTACCAGTACCAGCAGTTGAAGTTATTGACTGTATAACATTTGTAGACCCTCCAACTTCGGTGGTCACATTAGCCGCAGCAACAGTAGTAGTTGCATAGGGATGGGTATGTGGGGGCAAGTTATTAGGTGTCAAAGTAACACTAGCGGCTCCAGCTTTCTGCCCTAATGTGATAGCTGGAAGCCCAGCACCATTGCCAACACCAATGGGAAAGCGACCAGACAAGTCAGGAAGTCCAAAAGTTGTACGTCCATCACCCCCAAAGGATATTCCCAATAGTGAGAACAAAGCTTGATTTTGCATAACAGGGACTAGTTGTCCTCTTGCTTCCAGAAACCCTTCAGGACAGAAAGTGTAAGGAAAAATTTCGATCTCACCAATATGTGGAGTTTCGCTAGCGATCGCAGGTGCGGAATAGGAAGTAAAAGACAATCCGAGTACTAATAGAAGCGCCGCAGTAAGAGAAATCAAAAGGCTTGTGACCTTACGCAAATGAGAAATTAAATTCATACAATTTCAAATTAAGTAATTAAGCTAAGTAATTTGGCGTAACAGGTTTCAAGTTAGTCATATTGAATCCGAAACCAACGAAATTTTAACATGAGCTAGGTTTTAAAATTGTTGGGATGGGATTGATGCTCATTAAATTTTGTTACTTCTCAAGGTGTAGTTGCTGATTCCGATCGCCGAAAAGCTCTGATCACTCAAGACATCGAACAATTTCTCGTCATCGACGATCTAGAAAGGCTAGCCGCTACTTTGATTAAATTATTAGACAAGTCTTGAGCTAGTTTTAGAAATTCCGTTTAAACTATTATGACAGAACGCTAATATGGACTATCTCACAATTATTAGCGAAACAGGCTTGCCCAATGTCGATCACTAGAGACACCTAAGCTATAATCAAGGCACATTCCAACTAATCTATCCATAACAGATGACTCAAATTACCATTGATTTACCAGAGAATTTAGTTGAATCAGCCCGAAGATTAGGAAAAGCGACAGCACGAAATTTAGCTGATACTTTAGCTGATACTTTAGAGATTGTTTTGCCTGTTTTTAATAATCTCTCACAAATAGGCGATCGCACAGAAATTTCCTATCTTTTAGATAATGAAGTGATTGAATTAGCTAATTTAAAAATGGATATACTTCAAAATCAACGCTTAGGAGATCTCCAAACTAAGGGTAAAAGCACAGGCTTAACTGAAGCTGAGGGTTATGAGTTATTCGTTTTAATGTCAATTTATCAGATGGGGCAGTTAAAGAAATCCATAGCACTAGCAGAAGCAGTTAAACGAGGACTGAGAGAAACTTTATTGCCATGAGTATTCTCTCTGAGATTATAAAAGAACGAGTTAGACAAAGAGCTAAAAATCGTTGTGAATATTGCCTTAGCCGACAAGAATATGTTTTAGGAAGACTACAAATAGATCATATTCAACCTGTAGCCAAAGGCGGGACTAATAATGAAGATAATTTGTGCTTAGCTTGTGAATTGTGCAATCAATACAAGTGGACACAAACTGAAGGTTTAGATCCTGACTCTGGTAAAGTAGTTTCCTTGTTTAATCCACGCAATCAGAAATGGAAAGAGCATTTTACTTGGAATGTAAATGGAGCGGAAATAATCGGGATAACAGATTGTGGTCGAGCAACGATAGAGGCTTTACGATTAAATAACAATTTGGCTATAATTGTGCGTAAAAATTGGGTGGAAGCAGGCTGGCATCCACCCAACTGATTTTATTGATGTTTTAAAGATTTTACCTAAACCTTCAACTGACACTCAGTAGCCCATATTTTGATTTCTCAAGTTTATTTCTCAAGGGCTAGCTCTACTAAGCGATCGCATAGTTCTACAAAAGGAATCCCAGAGTATTCCCATAATTTTGGATACATACTTAGAGAAGTAAATCCAGGGAAAGTATTAATTTCATTGATTAAAACCGTTCCCGTTGCTTCCACATAGAAGAAATCGACTCTCGCTAAACCTGCACCTGCCACAGTTTGAAAAGCTTTGACTGCCATTGACTGCACAGCTTGGGTGACATGATCAGGCAACTGGCTGGGAATGATCAAATCCGCCATACCTGCGGTGTATTTAGTCTCATAGTCGTAGAAATCACTAGTAAAAGTAATCTCCCCGATCGCTGAAGCTTGGGGTTGTTCATTACCAAGCACTGCACATTCAATTTCACGCGCAGTTACGCCTTGCTCGATGATGATGCGCGGATCGTAGCTAGTGGCGCTGGCGATCGCTTCTTTTAACTGTTGGCGATCGCGTACTTTCGAGATGCCCACAGATGAGCCAAGATTAGAAGGTTTTACAAAGCAAGGATAACCAAGGGTTGCTTCGATATGTTCACTCCAAGCGGGTTCATCCTGTTGCCATTGCCAACGATTGAGCGCCACATATTTCACTTGAGGCAGTCCCGCATTAGCAAAAATTGCTTTCATGGCGATCTTGTCCATGCCCACCGATGAGGCAAGCACGCCATTACCAACATAGGGCTTATGCATCAATTGTAATAGTCCCTGCACTGTGCCATCTTCGCCATTGGGACCATGCAGCACAGGAAACCAAAGATCGATTTGTTGCACTTCTGTCGGCAAGAAAAAAGCAGCGTTAGTTAATAGTTCTGAATCCTGTAAAGCTTTTCCAGAGTCTAAAACTTGTTTTGATACATCGGGACTACGCCATGTGCCATCACGTTGAATATAAAAGGGTTGGACTTGATAACGGGGATTTTGGCTGAGTGCTGAGGCGATCGCTCTTGCCGATGTAATCGACACATCATGCTCGCCCGACTGTCCACCAAATAACAAGCCGACATAAAGAGGAGATTTTGTCTGCAAATCTATCGATATATCTGTCATTACTAAGCACCCTCGCCAAACTGACGTTAAATTTTAAGTATTGATACTTTACCTTAAAGTCATCATTGCCGACGATATCCTACAGCTATTTTCGAGCAGACAAGTTGCAAAAAATCCTATGTTACATTGGGACGCAATTCCTGCATGGGATTCAGCCGATAATCGCCAGAACCTTTACAATAACTAGAAAACAAGTTATTCCCCAACCAATGCGAAAACACTTCAACACCGCAGGACCCTGCCAACCCGAAATTCACTATATGCTCTCATCCGTAGAGCGTATGCCCCAGATCAAAGGACTGATTGATCAGCGTAATTACTTTGTGATCCATGCCCCGCGTCAAGTTGGCAAAACCACCGCCATGCTCACCCTCGCCCAAGAACTAACCGCCAGTGGTGAATACACCGCCCTGATGGTATCCGTTGAAGTTGGTTCCGCTTTTCCCGATCAACCCGAAATCGCCGAAAAAGCAATATTAGGAGCATGGGCAGAAAATGCAAAGTTTTGGCTTCCCAGTGAAATCGTTTTGCCACCAATTCCCGAAGCAGATGCAGGACAGCGTATTAATGCCACCTTAAGCCTATGGTCAAGTGTGTCTCCGCGTCCCTTTATTCTGTTTATTGATGAAATTGATTCCTTGCAAAATCAAACCCTGATTAGTGTACTAAGGCAATTGCGGGATGGATTTCCCCGCCGTCCAAAAGGTTTTCCGCAATCGGTCGGACTAGTGGGAATGCGTGATGTCAGGGATTATAAATATGCCGCAGGAGGGAGCGAAAGACTGAATACATCAAGTCCATTTAATATCAAGGTGCAATCTTTTACCCTACGCAATTTTAACTTAGCAGAAGTCAAAAAGCTTTATGGTCAACATACCGAAGCAACAGGACAAATATTTACGGAAGAAGCAGTTAATTTAGCTTTCCATTTGACACAAGGACAACCTTGGCTAGTCAATGCGATCGCTAAGGAAATCACTGAATATATGGCTCCTGATCCAACCATTCCGATTACAGTCGAGTTAATCAATCAAGCCAAAGAAATCCTGATTAAGCGACAGGATACCCATTTAGATAGTCTTGCGGAGAGATTAAGAGAGGATCGGGTTAGAGCAATTATCCAACCAATCCTCGCAGGTTCAGAATTAACCGATGTGCCACAGGATGACATTCGCTATGTATTAGATTTAGGGCTTTGTACAAATGTACATGGATTGCAAATTGCGAATCCGATTTATCAAGAGGTATTGCCAAGAGTGCTAGCATATACAACTTCCGCTTCAATTGGCTATATTCAACCGATTTGGTTAAGTGATACAGGTACATTTTTACCCGAAAAATTATTGGAAGCCTTTCTCGACTTTTGGCGACAACATGGGGAGCCTCTATTCAAAAGCACGCCCTATCCAGAAATTGCGCCCCATTTAGTATTGATGGCTTTTTTGCATCGTGTGGTCAATGGTGGCGGTACTTTGGAAAGGGAATATGCGATCGGTTCGGGAAGGATGGATATTTGTTTACGCTATGGCAAAATAATCTTGGGAATGGAATTAAAAGTATGGCGCGAAGGTAGACGCGATCCTTTAGCAGAAGGTTTAAAGCAATTGGATAAATATCTATCGGGATTGAATCTAGATACAGGCTGGTTAGTGATTTTCGATCGCCGTGAGGGTTTGCCACCAATAAGCGATCGCACCACGACCGAAATCACTCAGAGTCCTGATGACAGAACGATTACTGTGATTCGTGGATAATTTGCTGGAATTACGATATTGTAAAACCGCGATCACCTTATAGTCAACTTTACCTATTCCAAAAATCGCCAATCAAGAGCGGCTGGCTAAACAACAAACTGGCGATCACTTTGCTATAATCCAAAATAATCAAACAAAAGTAATGTGTCAAAAGCAATGGTGACAATACCGTTTGAATACCGCCAACTCCCCACTGCGGAAGAATTGCCAGATTCCGATGAAACTCCTGTGGATAACGAATTACAAAACGACATTCCGAATATGCTCCTAAACCTGTTGCGATCCATTTGGAGCGATCGCGAAGATTGGTTTTTCGGGGTGGATATGTGCTACTACTACGAAGCGAATATTCAGGAACCCAAGAAATCTAAATCTATTGTACCCGATGGATTTTTAGCGATCGGTGTACCGCGCCTCAAGGATGAAGGTGGACGCTTGAGCTATGTCTTGTGGCAAGAACAAGTAAAACCAATAATGGTTCTAGAAGTCATCTCTAAGGAATATAATGGCGAATACGAAGAGAAGTTAAGACAATATCAAAAGCTAGGGATTCTGTATTATGTGGTTTACAATTCCTTAAGCGGTCGCAGGGGACGTTACAA
>JBILGV010000086.1:0-20458 GCA_044350865.1 Pseudanabaena sp.
CATACACGACAGTTGGTACGCCAGCTAGCAATTCAATTACAGGGCGCAAAAATTTACCCAATCTTGGTGAGGCATATTCTGCAAGATATACGGCTGTTGCTAATCCCAATGGAGTGGCTACTAACATCGCAATTAATGCCACCATCAAAGTGCCGTTAACTGTTGGCCATACGCAAAAGCCTTTTTCTGAAAATTGAGGTGTCCAGCTACAGCTATAGTTACCATTTTCTAAGGTTTTACCAAAGAGAAACTCGCCAATACTCGCCTTACCGAAAAAGCTCACCGTTTCTGATGCAAGTACATAGACGATCGCTACGGTCGTCAATACTGAGACAAAAGCACAAAAAAGTAACGCATAGCCGATCGCACTTTCACGGACATTGCGATCGCGGCGTTGATAAATATCAAGGTCTTCGACTTGAGGTGGAGTTGCAGGACTTGTCATAAATTTTTCTCATCAAGTACATCAAAAGCGGAAGCCCTCATAGATACCCTAATAGATACTAAGAGGGCTTCACTCAAAACTAACTTGAAATTATTTCAAGTCCTTCGCCAACAATTCAGCTACGGAGACACCAGCAGGAGCATCCATGAAGGTTGTACCAGTCTTACCAGCACTCAAACGCTCCAAGATTTTCGGCAGAGCATCACTTGGAAGTGGCACATAACCAACTTCTTTGACAACTTTAATATCTTTGAAGTAGTAATCAGCAAAAGCCTTGACTTCAGGACGGGCTAGAGCTTTCTTGCTAACGTAGATGAACAGAGGACGAGACAAAGGTGAATATTTGCCAGAATTGATGTTTTCAGCAGTAGGAGCAACACAACCACTACCACCATCAACTTCGATCGCTGTCAGCTTTTTAGCATTTTCTTCAAAGTAGGCAACCCCAAAGAACCCAACAGCACCCTTGCCGCCTTGAACACCCTTAACTGTGATGTTGTCGTCTTCACTAGGTTGGTAATCCTTACGGATCACTTTAGACTTTTTATTTACAGCTTCAGTGAAGTAGTCAAATGTACCAGAGTCAGCACCAGCTCCGAAAAGAGCTAATGTTTCCTTAGGGAAATCAGGACGAATTTGATCCCAAGAAGTGATTTTGCCTTCTGAATCAGGACTCCACATGGTGTTGAGTTCAGCAACGGTCAGGCACTTTGCCCAAGTATTTTCTTTGTTGACAACTACAGTCAAACCATCAACAGCAACAGGTAGTTCAACAAACTCTACATTGTTCTTCTTGCAATCTTCGGCTTCCTTAGCTTTGATTGGACGAGAAGCATTAGCAATATCGATGTCGCCAGCACAGAATTTCTTGAAGCCGCCGCCAGTACCACTTGTACCAACAGGAACCTTGACACCAGGATTTGATTTTGCGAAGTCTTCAGCGACAGCCTTACTGATCGGTGCAACTGTACTAGATCCATCAATGGTGATGTTGCCAGATAAGTTAGAAGGTGCTTTTGCTGGTTCCTTAGCGGGTTCCTTAGCAGTGGTTGTTTTAGTTGCTGCGGGTGTAGTAGCTGCGGTTGGGGTGGTTGGGGTGTCACCGCCGCCACAGGAAGCTAGGGTTGCCGCCAGTGTAACACCTGCTACAAAAGTGAAAACACTACGATTGATATTCTTCTTGGAAATCATAAAAAACTTACTGCGATTATATCTGTTAAGGTTTGCTAAGCATTCAAACTAGACATTTCTGATACTAAACTGGTTATGTCAAACAAAGGTTAAGACCAGTTAAAGGTGCAGTTAAGTTTGGATTGAAAGTAGGCTTTTTCGTTAGGATTTGGGAACAAAATTTGGCGATCAGTATAAAAATTTAGAGGTCTTGTAGGGTTTGTGTAAAATGTGATCATAACCCCAAAATAATTCTAGACAATATTGGGTTTACCACTTCAGGAGCCTCATCCTGTGGGCAGTGTCCCACATTTGGCAAATCAATAAATTCTTTAACACATAAAAATCTCGCAAAAGATTTACGTCCCAGTTCGATTGGTTCCCAAGGATCGCGATCGCCCCACAACACGATCGCCTCACAGGGTAGAATCTCTAAAAGATCTTCAGGTCTAGGGCCTTGTGAATAGCGGACAAAAGCCATAAACACATCAACTGCATTGGGATTTTGAGCAGGTTTAATCAGGATCTCGATTAACTCATCGGTAACAGCTTCTCTATTGATATAGGCTTGTGAAAGAATTTGCTTGACCGATCGCGGATTACGCACTTGATTAAAAAACAGATTAGCGATCGCCCGATTACCCAAAATATTCTGGACAGTCTTTACGCCGACACGCCGATACCAAGGCATATCCAATTGATTTTGTTCTTGCAATAATCGCAATGAGCAGTTAATTAATACAGTTTTGGACACTAACTCAGGCGCGTAAATAGCAGCCTGCATCGCCACGACTGCACCGATCGAATTGCCAATCAATATTGTGCGGCGATCGCCCCTAACTGCACCGACAACTTCGCTCACAAAATCGGCAACCTGCTGCCCCCAAGTCTCGAAGGTATAAGCAATCTCGCTAGGATTAGGCTGTGCGGAAGAACCAAACCCAATTAAGTCGATCGCGTAAACCCGCGCTCCTTGTGCCAAAACAGGAATATTCTTGCGCCAATGCCCCACCGATGCACCAAACCCATGAATCAGGACAACAGCAGGTTTATCAAGGTTTTGCTCTAGTCCATCAGCAGAGTAACCAATTTTATAACCGCGCCATGTCCAGAAGCGATCAGCAAACTTACGACACTCAATAATCATGTATCCAAAGGTAAACTTATATGAAGTAAGTATAACTAGCTAATTTCACCTACTCTATCATTAACAGCAGGTATACCCCTTATAGAAACTTATTTAGACTATTTAGACTTAAACTCGGTGTAGATTTAAGGATAAGTGCTTTTAAAACTTTTTCGATAACATTATTTGGAGATTAAAACGTGGCGATTCCCTTGTTGAATTACGCTCCAGCATCGCAAAATTCTCGCGTTGCTGGTTTTACAGTAGGTAGTGACAATACACCTCGCATTTACAACACTGCAAACTTGCTCACTAGCGGTGATATGGGCGAATTGATCGAAGCCGCCTATCGTCAAATTTTCTTCCATGCTTTTGCTAGCGATCGCGAAGTTACCCTAGAATCACAGCTGCGTTCTGGCAATATCTCGGTCAGACAATTTGTGCGTGGACTAATCCTCTCCAATACCTATAGAAGCAGTTTTTACGAAAAGAACAGCAACTATCGTTTTGTAGAGCAAACTGTTCAGCGCGTTCTTGGTCGTGACGTTTACAGCGAAAAAGAAAAGATCGCTTGGTCAATCGTTGTCGCCACTAAGGGCATTGAAGGTTTTGTAGATGCGTTGCTCAACAGCGATGAATATCTTGAAGCATTTGGCGAAGATATCTTGCCTTACCAACGTCGTCGGGTACTACCTAGCCAAAGAATTGGTGAAGTGCCTTTCAACCTCAAATCTCCTCGCTACGATGCTTACCATCGTGCACAGTTGGGCTTCCCTCAACTCATCTGGCAAAACACAGTCCGCAGCTATGTGGTTACAGACAGAGCACCAAAGACAGGCGATCCAGCATTGTTCTTGAATATGGCTCGTGGTATTAATACTGCACCTGCTAATTCCAGACCTGTATCTGCACAAAATTTAGATTATCTAAGTCTTGTTCCTCGTCGCTAATTCTTGACAGAGCCATAGAGCAAAGGGGGGCGCATTGCGCCCCCCTTTGCTTTGTTTGCAAATTGTTATAAAGTCTTAAAATTAGTCTTAAAATTAATCAAAGTTTATTTACCCCTTTTCTTTTTGTTTTTAATGGATATTTATCAGTTTCTTGAGCTTTTTGTCGGTCGTTGGCGATCGCAACGCAGCGATCATCAATTTGGTAAGGGAGATGGTAATGACACCCGCGCCGTAATTGAGATTACAGCCTTAAGTGTTGAGTCTCCAGAAGTAATCGCAATTTGCCGAAAATATGGTGTAGAGGCTAGCGCTGACATAAAACCCATGAAAATGTCATGGGAAGAAGAGTCTTTAAGTAGCAACAAACCCAAGGGTAGTACCTTGGTTGTCGCTGTCCCCAATAGTTTCTCCGATGATTTGCCCGATGGTTTAACTTCACCGCAAACAGGTTTCATATTAAGTGAAAAAAACAAGGGCACTTACGAGTTGGCATCCGATGAATCCTTGACAATCAAAACTTCAACAGATCATGGTTTGCTCGAAGAGAGAATTTGGTATGGCAACCCTAATTTGAAATTTCGGGTTGCGACTTTACTTCAAGGCGATCAGATTAGCGATCGCTCTGTTCAATCATCAAAGTTTTATTCGGAAATTCGCATTGCTACAAGCAAGTAGGCATAATCAAGGTCAATCTCTAAAGTCTTACTCCTATGGGGTGAGACTTTAATGTTTTAAAAAATGTGCTATCAAATTCCAAACTTCTAATCCGATAAAACCTGTCAAAAAGATAAATATTGCAATATTTAAAGTAGTTTTAAATTTTTCCATGCGATCGCGAGGGTTAGGAATACATAAAAATAAGTAGCACTTTTTGTTACACATTTCCAAAAATTCTACTGACGATCGCTGAATTTAATGCTTATTAATGCTTAAATAGACCCAAATAATTTTGACTAGATAAAACATGATTTGAAAATATGCTTTTATTTAGCTCAATTTAAACTTAACAATTACTACATTCAATTGTGGGGATGTACTGCTGTGGATTTTGTCAAAAAGTTCAGTATTCTTGGCTCTGTGGTGATTACGTCGGTGATTGCGTCCTTGGCGATCGCCGAATCAGCATCAGCTCGTTTTGTGATTTTTGTTGCAGGAAATGATGCCGCGACATTGCAAAGGGTTAGGGCTGTTTCACCCGCCGCCTTTGCGACAAAGATCAATAATCAACCTGCAATTCAAGCTGGTACATTTAACTCAGAAACCAGTGCCGACAGTCTAGCGATCGCCCTACAACAATCTGGACTATCAGCCCAAAAGTATTTTCGATCCTCAGGTGGCAAGGAAAATGATATTCCAGTACCTTTCCCCGAAACCGCAACTTCAGTAACGTCTTTGCCAAATCCGCAACAGGTTGTCATTCAGCAAAGTTCAACCACCGGGATTCCACAGTCAGTCAGCTTTCAAGCAGAAGCACAGCCTCAAGTCATTACCACTGTTCCCCAACCAGCCCAATATCAACAAGTTACTACTAATACCGTCGTTCCCCAAGTTCAAAGCCAACAGGTACTAGTCCCAAGGTGGCAACAGGTACTAGTTCCAGAAACTCGTCAGGTCGTAACTCAAACAGTTGTCCCACAGACGCAAATTGTTCAGACTGGTTACACACAAGCAACTGGTTATGTTCAGCCCACTGGTTATGTCCAGCCCCAAACTGGATTTATTCCTGCCACCACGATCGCAACCACATACGACAGCAATAGCTTTCCTGTTCAAACTCAACAAGTTCAACAAGTTCAACCTCAAGTATTCCAAACGCAGCAAATTCAAACTCAGCAAGTTCAATCCCAGAAAGTTCAATCCCAGAACGTACAATATCAAGGAGTACAGTTCATACCTGTCACGACAAGTCAAGCTGATGATTCACTTCTGCCTCAAACTAGTCAAAATCCTAACTTTCGCTATGTTGCCGCCGTACCTGCAAAATCAAATAACCAGTTTTTGCTGTCGCGAGTTCGTCAGATAGTTCCGAACGCTTTTTTCGCAAATTCTGGACGTGGTGCTTACATTCATGCAGGTGCTTACCAAAATCGTGATGCCGCAGAATCAGTATCGCGCTATCTGCGATCGCAAGGTATTGACTCACGAGTGCTTTATTTCTAATCTTTACTTTTAATTTTTACTGCTAATCTTAATGCTAGATGCGGCTAGATACAGAAATAAATGACTGAAAATAACACTGCAATTAACAATAATGCAATTAATGATGCTGACAATAACCAGCAGTCATCATCTCGCCGTAAATGGTTAGAACCCATCGTATTACTATTTCCGAGTGGGTTTTGGCTTGTCTCATTTCTGATTATCCCCACAATATTTATTTTTGTTCAAAGTCTGGTTCCCCTTGGCAAAACTGAGTTTGGACTAGAGAATTATCAAAGGGTATTTGAGTATGTAGGCGGTAATTTCATTTACTTGACCGTTGTATGGCGATCGCTACTTTATGCCATGATTACCACAGTTTTTTGCCTATTGTTGGGATTTCCTGTTGCTTACTGGCTAGCGGTGATTGCCCCTAAGCAGTGGCGCAGTATTTTGTTATTACTATTTGTGCTACCCCTTTGGACTTCATCGCTATTGCGATCGTATGCGTGGATCACGATTTTACGCCCAACAGGAGTATTAAATAGTTTTCTGAACTTAATCGGTTTATCAGGAATCAATGTATTAAACAAAGCCGAAGGCGTAATTATTGGCATGATTTACACATATCTGCCCTATATGGTCTTAGTCTTATTTACATCCCTTGAAAGGCTGGATTTGAGACTGTTAGAAGCGGCGGCTGATCTCGGCGCAAATTCAAAGCAAACATTCTGGCAAGTTACAGTCCCCCAAGTATCTTCAGGGATTATTGCAGGGACGGCTCTTGTCTCCATCTCTAGTTTTAGTGATTATATTAATCCGCAACTATTAGGTGGACCGGGCAGCCGCACGATCGCATCGATTATCGAGTTACAATTCTTGGGTGCAAGTAGCAATCGTGGTTTTGGTTCGGCTATTAGTATGGTCTTGGTGCTTGCCGTAACTATCGTAATTGCACTTCTTATCAAATATGGCGATCGCCGAGTAGTCAGTGATAGCTAACTGGTTGCAATTAAATATTAAGATGTGGGATGGGCATCTTGCCCGTCAACAGGCTAGAAGCCTGTTCCACTGTCTAAAAATTAATTAAGCCTACTTGCTTAGAAATACTCTAAACATTTTCCCTTTCCCTTTTGTTCTGTAAGTTGGCAAGTAATGGTTAGCCCAATAAATACCCCAATAAATACCCCAATAACCGCTCCTACAATAAAACGTTGGCAGACTTGGTACACAGTACTTGCATTTGGCTATATGTACTTGCCGATCGCTGTCCTCACAATTTTTAGTTTTAACAAATCCCCATCGCCTTCACAATGGACTGGATTTACCTTGGATTGGTATTCTAAGTTCCTGCAAAATCCGATATTGCTAGCCGCCCTCAAAAATAGTCTCAGTGTGGCTTTAGCATCTGTTTCTATATCGGCAGTTTTAGGGACACTCACCGCAGTCGGCTTGGCTCGATATTATTTTCCTGGCAAGGGCTTATATCGTGGAGCCACTTATTTACCCTTGATTGTGCCTGATATTGCGATCGCTGTCGCCACGCTCGTATTTTTCGCCGCCATAAAACTTCCCCTCAGTCTTGGCACAATTGTCGTTGCCCATATTGTCTTTTGCTTAGCCTATGTCGCTGTAGTCGTCTCCAGTCGTCTTGTCAATATTGATCCCAAACTAGAAGAGGCAGCCCTTGATCTTGGAGCTACGCCAACACAAGCTTTTTTAAGAGTATTACTCCCACAACTTTTACCAGGTATTTTGTCAGGTTGTCTCCTCGCTTTTATCCTCAGCATGGATGACTTTGTAATTGCCTACTTCACCGCAGGTGTTGGCTCGACTACGTTACCAATTGCTATTTTTTCCTCATTAAGGAGTGGCGGTGTAAATCCAGAGTTAAATGCTCTGAGTGTATTACTAATTATTGCCTCGGCATCGATCGCCGCGATCGCCGAAGCAGTAAAAAGTTGGGGAAATCATGAATAAAAAATTGGTGCAATCCTACAATTACTGGCTTTAACCTATTGGCTTTCATTGATAGGTTGTGATATGTTATCGGAAGATTGGGGTTAAAAGCCGTTCTTCTAGCACGGCTTTGTATTACAATGTAGAGAATACCGCAAGACATACGGAAATTTACGCTTGAGAAGCTAGTTGCAAGACTAGGTATCACTAAGTAAGACCATGCTAGGAAAATTCCTACAGGCAATAGTGAGTCCAAGAATCCTCAAACCTTCAGGCTGAGGAGTGTCAAATCTGGCAAAGCTAATTAAAGCTAAATAATGACTCCCCATGAGTGAGAAGCCTTTAAAGCTGCGAATCGCAATCCCACCCGTTGAGGGAATCGAAGATATTCCCATCGCAGCAGTTGAAATACTCGCTACAAAAATGGGATTCGGTCCTGTTGCTGTGCAAGACGTGGTACAAGCTCTTACTGAAGCTTTAGTTAACGCGATTTTGTATAGTACATCTGACCTTGACGTGGAAGTTGTAGTTTTTGCGGCGCATACTAGCCTAACTGTAGAAGTCCATGATCGTGGATCTGGTTTTGATGCGGATAGCGTTCCACCACCAGATTTCGACTTAATAGCTGAGATCGGAGTCGAAAACGGTGGATTTGGTATACATATGATCAAAGCACTGGTTGATAAGCTCGAGATCGAATCTAGCGATCAAGGCACAACAGTCCGTATGAGTAAGTTTCTGTCTAATCCCAAACCCATTTTTCAATTATGACTCATTCCTCATTTTTACAAGATGAACTCAAGATCGTTGAACAGGTTGATGGCGATCAAGTTATTCTCAAACTAAATGGTGCTTTGAGCGTAACTACAGTTCCTGCTTTTAGAGCCGCAGTTCAGCCTCTTGTTGATCCAAAGCCCGATGCTCCTAAGTTTGCAGTAATCGTTTTAGATTTTGAAGGCGTTACCAAGATTGTCAGTAGAGGGGTAGGTGCTGCGATCGATATGGCAGTACAAGCCAAAAAACAAGGTCGAAAGCTACGTTTAGAAAACGTTGGTAAGTATGGTCGTTCTCTCTACATTCAAGGTGTACATCTAGTTGCTGAAGTTCCTGAATTAGAAGGTTTTGAGCCATAGATTTTAGCCACAGATTTAATTGAAATGAGGGTTGGGAAAGTCCAGCCCCCTATTTGGGAAAGTTAAGATCGAAATAGCATGAAAATAGTTAGTCGTAAATCGTTGGGGTTGCAATGTGTTTTCGACATCGGTTTGCAGCGTGATCATAATTTTTTACTCGATCAAGGTTATATTGCCTCGAATTGTTTTAATAAATCCCATAGTGTTGCCTATGGCTATGTGACCTATCAAACCGCATATCTCAAGGCGAATTATCCCGTTGAGTATATGGCGGCTTTGTTGTCTTCGGTCACTGGCGATCAAGACAAGGTACAGAGGTATATTGGCAACTGCCGCAGTATGGGAATGGCAGTTGTTCCTCCTGATGTAAATAGTTCAGGCGAAGACTTCACACCGCATGGCAAACAAATTTCCTTTGGATTGGCGGCGATTAAAAATCTTGGCGCAGGTCCGATCGCTTCAATTTTAACGGCTCGACAGGATGGACTATTTACCTCGCTTGCGGATTTATGTAGTCGATTAGATTCGCGATCGCTCAACAAAAAAGCCTTAGAAGCATTGATCCAAACTGGGGCTTTGGATTCATTGGAGCCAAATCGTCGTCAGCTAATGACTGATTTGGATATCACGATGGAATGGGCTTCACGCAGAGCCAAGGATCAGGCTTCGGGTCAGGGCAATCTGTTTGATTTTTTTGGGGAGAGCAGCAATACCAAAACTTTTGATACTGCACCAGTAACTCCACGAGTTCAGGATTTCTCCTCCCAAGAAAAGCTACGTCTAGAAAAAGAACTGCTCGGTTTCTATATTTCCGATCACCCGCTCAGTGTGGTCAGCCGTTCGGCTAAGGTAATGGCTCCGATAAATCTTTGCGATATTCCCGACTCATCAGAAACTAAGACGGTGACGGCGATCGCCTTAATCCTCGATTTTAAATCCGTGGTCACTAAAAAAGGCGACAACATGGCAATTTTACAACTTGAGGATCTCACAGGTAGTACAGAGGCGGTCGTTTTCCCAAAAATCTTCGATAAGGTCAAACATTTATTAGAAAAAGATAAGCGCGTGATGGTGTGGGGCAAAATCGATCGCCGCGATGAGCAAACACAATTAATCATTGACGATATGCAAACGATTGAGTCTGTGCGGATGGTGCGCGTAGAACTCACAAGGGAACAGGCCAGCGATCGCCAGATCCTTCAACAACTGAAGACTGCTTTAAATCTCAATTCTGGTTATAGCAATGACGGTAATGGTAATTCTGGGAATAGCTATGGACATGGCAGAAAAGAATCCGAGACTTTTGGCAAAATTCCTGTCATCGCAGCGATCGAATATATGCCAAAGTTGATCCGCCTAGGCAATCAGTTTTGGGTTAAAGATGAAGAAACGGCCGTTAAGGCGCTCCAACAAGCAGGATTTAAAGCTACCTACGATGCATTAGTTTGTACCACATAAACCCAAGAAATAGCGCTATTTCTTGGGTGGGAAGGTAGTAGCCGTTAGGCAAGCAAAGTATCAAGTTGACCTTGACGGTCTAAGTTATGAATGGCATCACAACCGCCAATATGTTGATCGTTAATAAAAATTTGTGGTACAGAACGCTTGCCATCAGAACCTCTTGCCACCATTTGCGATCGCGCCGCTTCATCACCATCGATCGCATATTCAGTATAGGTTACGCCTTTTTTGTCGAGCAAATGTTTCGCTCTTATGCAAAAGGGACACATTCTCCATGTATAGATTTCAATGTTAGCCATAACAATTTCCTGAATTTATGTAGTCTAAGTTTATGTAGTCTAAGTTATTTTAACAAATCTTAATCCATACAAATTTACCAGTCTCGCAGTTTTAATAACCAGAGGGAAATATGTTAAAATCCTCTCAAAAATATTGCAAAAATATTGGCAAGGAGAATCGCTAATGTCCATAGCTTCTTCAACTTCATCTATTTATGAACAAGATTATGTTGAATGGTTGGATATTACTCTTCAACAACTCCAAAATCGCGATCTAAATTCTCTTGATTGGGAGCATTTAATCGAGGAAATCGAAGATATGGGTAGAGAACAAAAACATAAGGTAGAAAGCTATCTGCTTAAATTATTAATTCATCTTCTTGTTTATGACTATTGGCAAACTGAAAGAGAATGGTCTGGCAAAGGTTGCGAACAAGAAATCGATAATTTTAGATTGGAGTTAGATCTACTTCTAGAATCAAAAGTTCTCTACAACCATTTATCATCGGTCATCGATAAAATTTACCAAAAAGCCAGAAAAAATGCTCTTCGCAAGTCTCGATTGTCTCCTGAATTATTACCGCAAATTTGTCCCTATAGCATTACCCAAATTCTTGATCCTGAATGGCTGCCTTAAAAACCCTTTTTGGGCTGGCGAAGCCAGCCTCAACAGGTTTCCCTAGCCCACCAACTTACACGCAATTTTATTTGTCCGCTCGATTAGCGTTGGTAGATCCAAGGTGGTTAATTGACCCCGATCCACGACCTTGCGACCATTAATAAAGCTATAGTCCACCGAAGGCACTGGACAAAATATCAGAGCCGATACTAGATCATGATGTGCGCCCGCAAATTGCGATCGCTCAATATCAATAGCAATAAAATCCGCCGCCATATTTGGGGCGATCGCGCCAATGTCATCACGCCCCAACACCTTCGCACCACCGAGCGTGGCTACTTCTAAAATTTCTCGTGCTGACATCGATGTCGGATCACACTCATTCACTCTTGCTAATAGAAAAGCAGTTCGCGCCTCTTGTAACAGATTACCTGTGTCATTAGAAGCGGAACCATCTACACCCAAACCAACAGGAACACCATGATTGAGCATCTTCCGAATCGGGGCGATTCCACTCGCTAGTCGCATATTACTGCAAGGACAATGCGCCACACCCGTCCCCGTGTGTCCAAATTTTAAAATTGAATCATCGCTTAATTTCACACAATGGGCGTGCCAGACATCATCACCCAGCCAACCCACGGACTCGGCATAGTCCCCTGGGATTTTACCGAATTTAGCTAAACTATAATCAACATCAGACTTATTTTCGGCAAGATGGGTATGTAAACGCACACTGGTATACGATCGCGCCATTTTTGCCGATTCTCGCATTAGATCGGTCGATACAGAAAAAGGCGAACAGGGCGCAAGGGTCATACGCAGCATCGAATATCGCGCCGAATCATGATATTCCTCAATTAATCTTTGCGAATCCTTGAGAATATCAACTTCCTTCTCAACTAAATGATCGGGAGGAAGTCCACCCATGCTCTCACCCACACTCATACTGCCCCGACTAGCATGAAAACGCATCCCGATCGCTTGGATACCCGCTATCTCATCATCCAATTTGCAATCATTGGGATAGATGTATAAGTGATCGCTAGCTGTCGTACAACCAGAGAGAATTAATTCAGCAGCAGCCATTTGAGAACTAATATAGATACTTTCGGAAGTAAGATTTGACCAAATCGGATAGAGAGTCTGCAACCAATTAAACAAATCACAATTTTGCGCGGCGGGAATCACTTTTGTCAGGACTTGGAAAAAATGATGATGGGTATTCACTAACCCAGGTAGAACAATATGCTTGCCCTGTAAATCCAAGATTTCATCAGCAGTTTCAGGCAATTCCGAAGTTAGCCCTACCTGTTCAATCACATTATCGCGGACAAATATCGCAGCATCATGCAACTCGCGGCGATCGCGATCCATTGTCACCAAAGTATGAATATTCTTAACTAAAAGTGTTGACATTTAATTGATAATTCCTAATTCGTAATTGATAATTCGTAATTTAATACTTTCCATCGATCGCCAACAGCGTATGTAACAACACATTAGCGCCTTGAGCGCATTGCTCAGGCGACGTATACTCATCTTGAGAATGACTGATTCCATCACGGCTAGGCACAAAAATCATCCCCATGTCAGTGAAACGACCAATTTCTTGAGCATCATGTCCCGCCCGACTCGGTAAGTAATCATAGCTCAGATGTAAATCTTGACAAACCTCGGCGATCGCCTCCATTAGTTCAGGCTTAGCGAGAGTGGGTAATACATGGAGCTTTTGTTCTAGGGTAATTTCAGTGCCTGTAGTTAGCGCGATCGCTTTGCATTCTTTCTCAATTTCAGAGATTAAATATTGCAGATTCTCTTCCGACAAGTCGCGTAAATCAATACTCAGATCCACTTTCGCTGGTACGACATTAGTCCCATTCGGTGAAACTGTTAGATGTCCCACGGTGGCAACTTGCTCACCTTCTGTTTCTACACCAAGGCGATTAATCGCGAGTACTAATTGGGAAGCCGCAACCAGCGCATCTTTTCGCATATTCATCGGCGTTGTCCCTGCATGATTGGGGCGACCAATAATCTGCACCATATATCGATATTGACCGACAATGCCTGTGACCACACCAATTTGTTTATCCCATGCTTCCAGTACTCCCCCCTGCTCGACATGGAGTTCAATAAAGGCAGCGATTTCATGGCGATCGCGTTTAGCGGTATGCAACTCTTCCCAATCACCACCGACATTTTTTAAGCAATCCTGAATGGACATCCCATTTTTACGGCGATAGCGTTCAGGATCAGTTGGTGCATTCCCCGCGATCGCCTTACAGCCAATCACACTATTCTCTTCGTCAGAAAATACGATTACTTCAAAGGGATGACGCAGCCGTATCTGGTTTTCTTGAAGTACTCGTGCCACTTCGATTCCCGCCAAAACGCCCAGACAACCATCGTATCGTCCTCCCACTGGCACGGTGTCGATGTGCGATCCCGTCGCCAAAGCTGCTGTAGTTGATTCCGTTCCTGCATAAGTACCAATAATATTTCCAACTGCATCACTCCGCACGGACATCCCTGCTTCTAGCATCCAGTTTTTTACCAGATTTCGCGCCAAGACATCAGCTTCCGAAAAGGCAAGCCGACAGACCCCACCATTGGGCAGTTTGCCAATTTCCGCAAGCTCAGCCAGACTACGATCAAGGCGATCGCTATTAACCACCAGTTGGGAGAGCGCCAATCTGGAAATATCTTGGGTGGGGATTGTCGCAATCATGTCTGAGATTATTCCTTGAGATATGTTAAGCAGTAATTGTGAATGCAAATGTGTATACAATATACTGTATACACAACTTATGGGCTTAACATAAGTATTAAATAATGCATTATTTTATGCAAATTGAAGCCATTTACGCTAAAGTAAAAGCGAATATTTTTGTTAAAAGTACTTCTTTCTATGGCGGTTTGTGCTAATTCCTAACCGCCAGAAAAGTCTAAAACTGTTGATTTGCGACACTTTTAAACTTTTCTGTTAACTATACCCAGATCTTAGGAGATATCTGATTGTTGCTTTCTTCACCTCCCCCTATTCAGCGATCGCAGTCTTTACGCGAACAGACCTATCAGGTATTGCGAACAGCGATTTTAGCTGGGGAATTTCTGGCGGGGTCACGTTTAGTAGAGACACAAATTGCCGAAAAGTTGCAAGTTAGCCGTACGCCGATCCGCGAAGCTTTGCAACAGCTACAACAAGAGCAATTAGTCATCACCGATGAAAATGGAAATTTGCGGGTGGTTAGCTTTTCGATCGCCGACGCAAAACACCTGTATCGTTGTCGCTTGGTATTAGAGCAGGAGTCAGTTTCAGAAGCTTGCAAAAATGCTACTGACGGACAGATGGACAAGATTGAATCAGCAATTCAACAGGCGGAAAAGGCGATCGCACAGCAACCGAATAAGTTAACTAGCTATCAATTACTACATATCGACTATCAATTTCATCGGGCGATCGCTGAATGTTCTGGCAATCCTTGGTTAGCGATGCTCCTCGATCAGCTTTTTGACAAAATGGCGTTATTACGAATGCAAACTGTACAGCAAAATCTCAAAGTTTTAGAGATTAGTTCCGAACATCGGCGCATATATAAAGCGATCGTTGAGCGTAACCATGAGCTAGCCCTAGCTGCGATTACCGATCATTTGATGTCTAGCCAAGCCAGAGTGATCCGCGAAATTGAACAAATGCAAAATCAAGCATAAACATTGATGAAACTGGCAGACCAAACAGATCTAGAAATATGGCAAGCTTGGCGATCGGGAAATAGTCAAGCCTTTGGCATATTTTATGATCGCTATGGTGAGTTGGTTTATCGCTTGTCACTAAGAATTTTGGGCAGTCCTCAAGAAGCGGAGGACTTGACGCAAGAAATTTTTATTTTGCTTAGCCGCAACAATACATACGATAGTAAACGCGGCTCGATCGCCGCTTTTTTATCGGTTCTAACCAGATCGCGGGGCATTGATCGGCTGCGGAAAATGCGATCGCAACAGCAGCATCTCCAAAAATGGGAGCAGAGTATTTCCGTAGAACATGACACCAAAAACTCGTCACTCATGGAAAATGTCTCACTTAATGAACGTTCAGAAAAAGTGAAACTGGCTCTAGCAAATTTGCCTGATAAAAACCGCCAAGTTCTAGAAATGGCGTATTTTGATGGACTCAGCCAATCTGAGATAGCCAAAGCTCTGGATACGCCTTTGGGAACCGTGAAATCATGGGCGCGAAATGGATTGATTCAATTGAGAAAAAGTTTAAAGGATGCGCTGGAGTGAAAATTATGATGACAGAATATAAGTATCCCCAAGAATGGGAAGAGTTATTGGCAGGCTATGTTTTGGGCGATCTGGAGCCTGAAGAAGTAACAGCAATGCAGGAGATTATCGTCAATCATCCTGAAATCATCACTGAGATCGATCGCTTACAAGAAACTTTAGCAATACTGCCCCTTGGCTTAAGCCCCAGTTATCCATCAGAGGCACTGCGCGCTCGCATTGCATCAGTGGCGATCCTTCAATCTCTGCAAAGTCCAATAATCGCATCAACAGAGACAGGGATTAAAAAATCAGCAAATCGCCAAAATATCTGGAAATTAGTATCAATCAGCTTAGGTAGCATCAGTGCGATCGCCTTAATAGCTTTAGGCATTGACAATTACCAAATGCGTCAACAAATCGCCACTAATCAAGTAGAACTTCAAAAATATAAGCAAGCGATCGCGCTTTTACAAGGTGGAGACAATCGGATGATTGCCCTCAAAGGGATGGGAGCAACTCCTGCGGCAACTGGGACTGTAATGATCGCACCTTCGGAAAAAATGGCGATGATCAGTATCCAGAATCTAACCCCTATTTCTCAAGAAACGAGTTATCGACTTTGGGCGATCGTTGATGGCAAAAAGGTCGATTGCGCCCAGTTTCGCCCTGATCCACAGGGGAATGTTTTTATCAAAGTGCCATTGGGTAATGCGCTCAAGCAATCTACTACGGTAATTATCACAGTCGAGCAGAACAGCGACCCGAATAAAAATAGCCCCGAACCTACAGGTGAAATGGTCATGAAAGGTGAAGTTTAGATTATCAAGTAGCGCTGAATACCGAAAAGGCTACCAATTTGTAACACAATCATTAAATAAATCCAAAATTGTGAATTTAGCGGTCATCATTCTTCACCATGCTTGGGTAATTAAAAACAAGATCTGAAAAATCGTAGGTAAGGAAATGAAATTTGAGACACCTGTACAACAAGCTTGTTACGAAAAGATTCAACCTTGGTTGAACGACTTGTACGACAATGTATATTCGCCTCCCTACGATATGCCTGTGTTTGTATTGCCCCTTGGTTCTGCCACAGCTACAGTTGAGGTTTTGCCTTGGGGGAGTACGGAGGCAATAATTTCTACTTGGTCTTATGTGGTAACTGGTGCAGAAGTAACTCAAGATTTGATGAGATTTTTACTAAAGCAAAATTCTGAACTTCAGTTTGGGGTATTTAGCATTGATGATGATGGCGATATTCGCTTTCACACCACCCTAGTTGGCTCCACCTGCGATCGCAATGAATTGCAAACTTCGGTATCTTCCGTGTTACAAACTGCCGATAAATATGATGATGCGATCGTAGAATCTTGGGGCGGCGAACGCGCCTTAGATCGCAGTTTATAAAACTGGCTTTTCCAGACATGAAAAAATAGCACTTTGCGCCATCTTCTCGTGTTTAAATAATTAGGCTAAACTTAGTCAAGTATCTGAATTAAAGGTAAATTGCAAGCGTGAATTTTCAAACAGAATCACAGCAAAGTTGCTATACAAAACTGGCGGATTGGCTGCCTCAAGTAAGTAATTGTATTGTTAGTCCTTCCACTGGGAATCCTATTTTTAGCTTGCAATTAGGATCAGCACTTGTTTTGGTAGAAGTGCGCCCTTTTCGTGAAGTAGAATCAATTATCTATATTTGGACTTATGTAGCAACAGAAGTTGAAGTTACCAATGATTTGTTGCTGTATTTACTCAACCAAAATGATGGTTTCCGTTTTGGTGGCTTTAGTATGGCGGATGATGGTGATATCAGATTTCATGTAAGTCTGCTCGGTGCATCTTGCCAACAAAATGAATTTAACCTTGCTTTAACTGAGGTTTTAGAGAGTGCCGATCGCTACGATGATCTAATCGTCGAGCGTTGGGGTGGACGTAGAGCATCGGATGCCTTGTTTTAAATCATGTTTTGATTATGTTTTCATATTTGCCCCTATCTCAACGCGATCGCCACCCCCAACACCTTGCAGAAGTCGTGGCAAATTCAACTACCGAATTTCTCGCCCAATGCCTAGAACCAGAGAACTTAGATTTCCCTTTTGTACCAGCCTTTGGGAGTTGGGTGAAATCGCAGCAAGACGAAAACAGTGATATTGTCGCCTATGGGGTGGTTTATCATGCGACCACGGCTCCCATTGATTCTGTCCACCGTGCTGTGGCTCTAGGACTTAGCCTAAAGGAGTTACGCGAACAACAACCGCAAATTTTTGCGATGCTCCGTTCCGAAATTAAAGTGATATTGCTTGGATTTACTATGGTGGGCAATATCTATCAACATTTACCCGCTCAGCCACCACAGATCCATCAAGCAGTTTATGCCTGTGAAGATGTTGAAATCGAGAATTTTACCGAAGAGTTAAATTTTTTAAGGACTCTAGTGCAGATGAATAATGCCCCAGTCGATGAGTTGATCGCGGCGGTGTTACGCAATGTCTATCAAGTCCGCAAATGCGATCGCAACTGGTTAGTCCAAGCAGGGCGCAAACTTAGTCTTTTACTCAAGGATGACTACGATCGCCTTGGGGCTATTCTCCAGCAAGTCCATCCTTAACCTTTTGGCTTAAAACTATGCCAGAATGTTAGTAACTATCTAAAAGCTTCTTTTTACAAGCATATCGGCAATGTCTGCAATTTCCATCAAAGTCCCCAAACAGAAAGTCAAGAATCCTCCCCTGAAAGTCCATACTCTAGGCGATCGCGTCTTACGTCAGCCCGCTAAGCGCATTAGCAAAGTCAATGACGAAATTCGTCAACTGATTGTCGATATGCTCCAAACGATGTACAGCAACGATGGGATTGGACTAGCCGCGCCCCAAGTTGGATTTAACAAACAGTTACTCGTCATCGATATTGAACTAAAGGACGAAACTAAACCGCCTCTAATCATGATTAATCCTGAAGTCAAGGCATCGGGTGGCGATCTAATTACGGGAGAAGAAGGTTGCCTGAGCATTCCCGAAGTGTTTCTTGATGTCGTGCGCCCCGATCAAGTGGAGATAAGCTATCGCGATGAAGATGGTAGACCACAGCGCCTTGTCACCAATGGTTTACTCGCCAGAGTGATTCAACATGAAATGGATCATTTAAATGGAGTTCTGTTTGTTGATCGCGTTAAAAATGCGATCGCTCTCAATAAGGAACTCAGCGCTCATGGCTTTGCTACCAAAGATGTTCAGGCGATTAAGTAAACTTTGAGAATCTAGCGATCTCTTATTGATTTTTTAATTGATCGGCGATCACCGAGCTAAATCTATGCATCTAGCAATCGCCGATTAGCCACCCAATCGTTCAAGATTTGATACCCATTCGCTAAAATGTGGGCATTTATCTCGAATTACATTCAGTCCGATCAACTCTGCTAGTTGCACTCCATCCGATTGCTTAGATTTTTTATAGGACGGAAACTGAGCAATGATGCGCTTACTAGGTGCTGTTTCTAAACCATCATTAATCAACTCAGGCGTTTCATAACTTTCTGCGATCACTTTGAGATTTTCTACTTGCTCTCTACAGTTTTCATACAAAAGCTCAAAATAATTAGGATTTGAGAAGAGATAAGCCTCATACTCATGCAACTGAATATATGGCACAAATCGGCGATCGCCGATGTCCTCAGCAAATTTTGTTTCTAGGAAAGTAACTCTTTGAGATGGAGCTTGTCTGAAACGTTCAGATTCAGACAAACAAGGAAAATTGTAATGGAGAGCATACAGATCGATCATTGTGGTAAAGAAAACCTCAGAATCTCTTTCCTGTGAAATAAGCCGCATAATATCGTCTTTCATCGGCTGATAGTCCCCATATCCACTACCACCACGATGAACTTTTCCTTTTTTTCTTGCGTGGGCTATCAAAAGAGGATTGTGCATAAACACTCCATATCTGGCAAGATGTGGCTTGAGTATCGTGTCTGCAAATGTTTGTTCCGTTTGACCTTCAGCAAAAAGATAGAGTCGTATCATTAATGTGGTCCTCCGCCAATAACATTTTTTTCCCAAATTTCGCCCAGGGAATATTCTTCGAGCCAGGATTCATACTCCATATTGGTTAGTCTTTTAAATTGAGATTCTTCATCTACTCGATTCACAACAATTACATCTTCAGGCTCAAATTTATCTAACAATGAGCTAGATTGAGTACTAATCAGAATTTGTGTGTTTCCACGAGACGCTACTTTGTTAATCATGCTAGCTACAACATTTAATGCATAAGGATGTAAACCTAGTTCTGGCTCATCAACAATAATTAGTTCTGGTAGTTCCGCATCTGGTTGTAAAAGCAAAGTGGCAAGACAGATAGCGCGTAATGTCCCATCAGAAAACTGATGTGGTCCAAACACATGATCTGATCCCTTGGCTCTCCAGTTAAGAATTACACGACGTGCGCTATCTGGTTGAATATCAAAATCATCAAAAAATGGGGCAATCAAACGAATATCTCTGATAATTCTTTGATAAACTAAGTCGTTCTCTTCTCGAAATCGTAGAAGTAATGCGGCTAAGTTTCCTCCGTCAGGCATTAGCCATCGATTGTCGCCAATATAACAAGATTGACGTAATGCCGAAGTAGAAGATGTATCATGAAAATGATAAACACGACAGCGATTAAGTAGATATTTAAGGGTTCTCGCTGTTAATTTACCTTCTTCCGATGCTTCAGTAATTTTTGTTTCTTGATGTCCTACTCCCAAAAAGTCAACCCTTGGAGAAGGTCTGCCATTTTGAAGGAATTGCAGCGTTTCATTTACAAAAATCGTGACTACTCAGGTTTGAGAGCAGGTAAAATGGGATCATCTAGAAAGAGCAGCTTGAGAGCGTTGAGAACACTGAGACCTTGCTTTTTAAGAGTAGAA
>JBILGV010000087.1:0-20088 GCA_044350865.1 Pseudanabaena sp.
TACGATATCTGCCCTTGGAAATAATTCCTAGGGCTTTATTCTTATTTCGTTTTCACTCTGCACTGACTTACTTTTGTCCCGCTTTAAGTCGCTACCCTTGTTATGCAGCAAGCAGATGTATAAACTTCAAATTGTCCTAAATGCTCAACCAAGGTGTTGTTTACAAATAATTCTTCTGTTTGTCCTTCAACAATAATATTTAAACGGATCATCGGCTAGGTCTCCCACCAAGTACATTTTTGTTCCACAACTCAGACAATGAGTATTCTTCTAGCCAATCTTCTAAATCTGCTTCAACTAACCTTGTGAAAGAAGATTCTCGTTCATTTCTTTCAACAACAATAATATCTTCTGGCTCAAAGCAATCTACTAACAATGGTGATTGAGTCGCTAAAATTACTTGACAACGATTAGCAACACTATTAATTAAGCTGCCAATAATGTTGATCGCGTAGGGATGTAATCCTAGTTCTGGCTCATCTAAAATTAAAACATCAGGTAGGCTGTCAGGAGGTTGTAATAAAAGCGTTACTAAAGCCATTGCTCTTAATGTTCCATCCGATGCTTGATAAGGATTAAATACTAAGTCACTCCCTTTTTCTCTCCATTGTAAAAGTACTGTTTTACTTGTAGGATTTAGTACAAAATCCGCAAAAAATGGTACAATTTGTGAAACTGTTTCTATGATCCTTTTATAATGAAGAGGTTCTTTTGATCTAATTCTTAAAAGAAATGGTGCTAAATTACCAGCATCTTCTTTAAGACATTGATTATCATCAGCATTCCATTTTTGTTTGAATCTAGAAGTCGGTGAGGTGTTATGGAATTGGTATACAACAAAATTTCGTATCAGGCTATAGATTTTTTTGGGTGCGAACATTGTAAATTCAAGCAGCTTTGACTCTCTATGACCTGATAGTAATGTCTTCCAATCTGACCAAACATTAAGATGCATGGCATCAAAATCACGATATTTCTCTTCAGCAAATACAAATGTATCCGACGCGGCATGAGAAAGTTTAAAGGAATAGTCAAATTTATCATTTTTAAAAGCATAGTCAAATTTATCGTTACTGACTTCAAATTCAAGTTTTGATTCGATTTGAAGAGTAATTGCCGCTCCATCAAATAAAAAAGAATTTGCACCTCCTGATTGCCCAATAAAAAATTGCAATTCCCCTTGAGATTGCATCATCCGATTCAATAGCTTAAAAAAAGAAATAAAATTAGATTTACCTGAACCATTCGCGCCGATTAAAACGTTGATGGGAGATAAATCTAAATCTAATTCTTTAATTGATTTATAACCTTTAATGCTGATGTGTTTAAGCATAGCGATCTCATAATTTCAAACTTAAGGCTTTACAATCAAAATACCGTATGCATCAGGATTGAGGTATTTGCGAACGGCGGATTGGATGTCCTCTTTGGTGATGGATTTAATCAAATCGGGATAATTCAAAGCTGGCTCTAGCGAACCAACAATGCGATCGTAATAGCCATAAATGCCTGCGCGTTCCTTTGGTGACTCGTTCCCAAAAATAAAGCGATTGCTAACTTGAATGCGAATCTTCGCTAACTCCTCATCGGTGACAAAAGTTTCATGCAATGTTTGAATATGCTCACGAATAGCCTGCTCCACGATCGCTACATCTTCCACATTCAACTTGGCAAATACTTGAAAAGTACCCTGCCAACGCATTGCCGAATTACTCACGGAAATGCGATCGACTATGCGCCGATTTTCGCGTAGGTCTTGCACCATTCGCGACGTGCGACCACCACCTAAAATATTCGCCAAAATGCTTAAAGGATAGGTTTCGGATAGTTCGTTGAGTCCTGCCACGCGCCATGTCATACTCAATCGTGCTTGCTTAAGGCTACTATCAACCACTTCACGGCGGACGATCTCACTAAATGGCTGCTCTGGTGTAAAAGTATGTGTCGCAGGTTTATCGGCGATCGCTTCACTTTGGAAATAATCCGCAATCACGCCAATCATTTCAGCAACGGGTAAATTACCGACAACCGAGACGGTCATATTTTGCGGCGCATACCATTTACGATGGAACGATCGCATTTGCTCAGAGGTAACTTCCGAAATTACTTCTACAGGACCTAACACATTGCGGCGATAGGGTAAATTCTCATAGACCAGTTCGGAAATATGGCGATAAATACGGCGATCGGCATTGTCTTCACTACGCCTGATTTCTTCTAGGACGACATGACGTTCACGCTGAAACTCTTCATCGGGAATGCTCGCTTTTAAGACCAAATCTAGTTGCAATGGCGCAAGCTTAGCAAAATCTTGGGGCGCGACATTGATATAAAAATGCGTGTAGTCTTGACTGGTCGCAGCATTGGTATTACCGCCGTGCGACTCGATCGCCCGTTCAAATTCTCCTAAACCAAGGCGATCGCTACCCTTGAAAACCATATGTTCCAAGAAATGTGCCATCCCGTTAATATCATCACTTTCGGCAGATGAGCCAACGCCAACCCAGATACTGAGATTTACCACATCGACAGGAACCTGTTCCGCAATAATTTTTAAACCATTGGGCAGAATATATTCAGTGGGTGCTGAAACCAAGGTTTGTGAAGAAAGGGTTCGCGAAGAATTTGCAGTTAGATCACTAGGGACATGATCAGGTACAGCAACATCTAACCGACATGGAATGACAATCGCTGGCATGGCAATATATGTTTTTTACTAAATTTGATAACAAACCAAAGCTGTAGCGCACGCTGCGCGTGCGCTACAGCTTTGGGCTTCGGGTTTTAATTATAATTTATCTAATGCTTGCAATTTGAAATAAGCCTCTCGCAATGGCAAGCTAGCGGTATCTTCTAGCATAGCAGCAAAATCATAGGACTCTTGATAAGCGAGTCTTGCTTTCGCGACATTTCCCCAAGACAAGTACAAATCACCGAGATAACGCTGCACATTTGCTGCGGTTTCCCGATCGCCCATCACTAGAGCAAGGCTAGAACGATTTTGTAAGAGTTCTTCGATGCGTTTAAAATTGGGAATTTCTAAATAGGCGGCAATCAGGCGATCGCTAGCACTGGACATGAGCGCAAAGTTACGATGCTTGGTGGCGATCGTGAGCGCTTGTTCGTAATCTTTGATTGCCGATTTGTAGTTGCCCAGAGCCATTAAGCTATCGCCGCTATTGGTAAAGGTATAGCCAGCGCCGATTGATTTACGGATCGGTTGTTCCTTGAGTGATGCGTAATAAAGCTTGATCGCCGCCAGA
This sequence comes from Pseudanabaena sp., assembly GCA_044350865.1. GTDB lineage: Bacteria > Cyanobacteriota > Cyanobacteriia > Pseudanabaenales > Pseudanabaenaceae > Pseudanabaena. Next base: position 3,264 of record JBILGV010000087.1, read on the forward strand.
TGGTTTCCATAACGCCCCGCAATTAGTCCCTGATTGTTGAGGGCGATCGCTCTGCCGAAGGGTTGTTCATACTGTTGTGATAATTGCAAAACCTTATTAGTCAAAGTTGTGGCATTTTCCAAATTCCCCTTACCGATCTCTAAACTGGCGATATTATTATTTTCTTGAATTAAAGTACTCATTTCTTGCAAAGTATTGGCATAGGTGAGCCTTTGCTGCATCGTTTCTTCAGCAGCAGTATTTGCACCGATCATCAAATAGGCTTCGCTCATCCGTCCCAGCGTGTAGGAAATAGCCGATTGATCGTTGACACGGCGGTAATAGCTAATCGCATAGAGCCAAGTTTTAATCGCCTCACGATGCTTACCGTTTTTGAGTTGAGTATTACCAACATCTAACAAGCGATCGGCTTCATCTCGCAATGCGCGATTTTCGAGATTAACGATTGTTTGAGCTTGGGTTTGTGTTGGTAGAGCGATCGCTGTAACTGCGGCAACTAAAGACGCTAGAAATATTACGCCAACTTGTTTTCTAAACTGTTTGCCAACTTGTTTGCCAATAGGGGCAACCGACATTTTCTGACGCTTTCTATACATATCCCTACACCCTCATCAAAATGTGGACATATTGTAGCGACATAAATACAATTTTTTATAGAATATTGCTGACTTTTTCTGACATTTACCAACATCCGTTTGCAAATATTTACCAAAGATTTACCAAAATTCATAGTCGGAGTCATCGCGGCGCATAGAAACTGTTACGTTTTGTGGGTCAGACCTCCACAGAAATCGCTTCAATGTAGGTCGTAATATACTTCCGTCCCTTTTCAATATAGTGAGTTGAAAATAGATCCTCAAATTCCTGTTTGACTAGTTGCAGGGCATTCTCAAAACGCTGATGACCAATAACTAAGAAATTCGCCGTAGAGTATGCATAGAATTCTCTTTCTTGATCGGGTATATTCTTCTTAAATGCATCTTGATAAAGCTCTCTAACTTCACGCATTAATTGATTGGTAGATTCATTAAAACTGATAGATTTACCACTAGGAAAATCGACTCTCTGGTTATTCATAAACCCAATCACTTTTTTCATGCAATCACGAGTTTGTTCAACTGTCAAACAGTTTTCGTCATTACGCCTAAAACCATGTTGGGTGCAACCATTTGTAACTTCAACAACTCTAATAATTGCTAGCTTCTCCAGTTCCTCTGGTGCAACTTGCTCCAGTTTAACGATGTGATATTCGATGCGATTTTTAAAACCTGTAAAATCAGCTTCAAAGTATTCTTGAATCTCTCGAATTTTGGACAATTTTTGCCAATCAAGTTTTTGCCAATCAAAAGTCATATTTAAGCACCAAATATTTGACTACCAACTCGAATCATGGTTGCGCCAGCCTCAACTGCGATCGCATAATCATTAGACATTCCCATTGATAATTCACGAATATTAGACCAACCCAGCGATCGCAACTTTTCGGCTAAATTACTAACACGGTTAAATACGGCATAGGCTTGATCTTTATCTAAACCAAGCGGCAAAATTGTCATTAATCCGACAATATCGAGATTTTGTAATTTCTCTAATTTTGGTAAATCTGCTAATAGTTCTAACTCTGACCAACCTGATTTACTAGGATCATCGGCTAGTTTAACCTGTAGTAATAGTTTGGGAGACTTAGAAGGTTTAGGCGCAAGTTCAGAAACTTGATCGCGAATCTGGCGATCGCATTGTTCGGCAAGATTAAGGCGATCAATCGAATGTATCCAATCAAATTGAGCGATCGCTGGTTTTACCTTATTACTTTGCAACGAACCGATCATATGCCAAGTAATATCAGGCAAATCCACTAATTCATTCTGCTTAACCTTAGATTCCTGCACACGAGATTCGGCAAAGTCACGCATACCCACAGCATAGGCGGCGCGAATAGCAGCAGTAGTTGTGTATTTACTGACAGCAACCAGCTTGACCTGTGGTGGAATAGATCCACGAATTTCATGAATACGCTGTTGAATACGCGCAGCGATCGCTTCAGAATTATTTTCAGAACTAGCTTCAGAATATGCTTCAGACATGAATTTGATCTTATTGCAAACGAATTGCAAACAAAATGATGATGGATACCAGATCATAGCCGAAGTGATAATGTTACTTGCGATCGCGATACGATGACAACAGCCAACTTAGAAAAATCAAACTCAAAAGTAATATATGTCGAAAATTTGGGAGTTAGATTTTTATTCCCGTCCCTTACTGGATGCCAATAATAAAAAGATTTGGGAATTGCTGATCTGCGATCAAGAACGAGAGTTTGAATGGGTACGCGAATGTCCACCCACTGAAGTCAACTCTGAATGGTTAGCCAAACAACTACTAGAATGCGTAGAAACAACGGGACAGAATCCGATCAAAATTCGGTTCTTTCGTCCTAGCATGACCAATATTATTATTCGCGCCTGTTCTCTGACGGGAATTAAGGGACAAGCCTCTCGGCGTGTATTTACGATGTCGGCATGGTTAGCGGAACGGATGGCGATTATTTATCCCAATCGGGATGGATTCCAAGCCGTTGATCCCAATCCCTTACCTCTAAAAGTATTAGCTGCTCAAGATCCCAAACCAGTTCCCGATGCTTTGCTTAGCGAAAAATGGATCTGCGTATCCCTGAAGGCGGGAGATTTTGCCGATGCGAGTGAATGGTCGATGGACTTTAGTGAATTACTAGATATTGGCAATCTCGATCCTGAGACGATTATATCGGGGCTGATCTTAATCTCAGCGCGAGCAACGGCTTTGGCGGCTTGGATGTCAGGTGTTGATCCTGTATTTATCAAATTTGAGCGTAATTTATTGGGCGATCGCACTCAAATGCAGTTAGAAGCTAGTGCTGATGCCCGATGGGTCTTGGCAAATTTACAAGCACCTAAGGATAAGGAGGCGATCGCGCAGGGAGCAGCTTTTGAAAAAGCCAAACAAAATGCTCAAGGATTTCACTTTCTGGCTGTTCAAACTAATCCCAAAGAGGAACATTTTGCAGGTTTCTGGATGTTAAAAGAAGTGATGTAAATTTGCATAGGCAAGAGGCTTAAGTCCTTTGTTACATTACATAAAAAATGTAAGGGCAATTCATGAATTGCCCCTATATTTCTGATTAGAAAACGCTATCAGACAGGGCAAACCACTGTATAGTACAAATTATTAGCTTCACTAAACTTCAAGATGCTGAATTTAAACGAAATCATGTCCCTTGCTCGTCCGATCGCTTGGGGTGCAGGCGATATTCTGATGAAGTACTATCAAGAGCCTCAAGACTTAGAAATCACATTTAAAGGCGGTGAAGAAGGCAACGTTACATCAGCAGATTTAGCCGCCAATGATTTTATCTTGAGTCAGTTGAAGCAAGCATTCGGAACCGATAACTTTGCCTATTTAAGCGAAGAAACTGAAGACAGTAGCGATCGCCTTAGCCATGAATGGGTGTGGATCATCGATCCGATGGATGGCACAAGTGACTTTATTCGCCGTACTAATGAATTTGCCGTACATATTGGCTTGAGCTATCGCCAACGACCTGTACTGGGACTAGTGGCTACTCCCGCTCAAGATCGACTTTTTCAGGGATTTTTAGGTAATGGGGCGTATATTGAAACCAGAGATGGTTTACAGCAAAGCATCCAAGTTTCTAGCAAAATTGCCCTCGAACAAATGGTAGTAGTCGCCAGTCGCAGCCATCGCAATCCGCAACTGGAGAGTATTCTCCACAACTTACCCAAAGCTGCCGAAATTGCCGTTGGTAGCATTGGTGGTAAATTTGCGGCGATCGCTTCAGGTAAAGCCGATGTGTATATCTCAGTTTCAGGCAAATCTGCGCCCAAGGATTGGGACTATTGCGCTCCTGAAATCATCTTGACTGAAGCAGGTGGACAACTTACGCATTCAGACTTGTCTTTGCTGTCTTACAATAATCTCGAACTGCGGCAATGGGGAACGATTGTGGCGAGCAATGGTCATTGTCATGGTCAAATTTGTCAAATTAGCCAAGAAGCGATCGCTAGCAAGTAAAAGGGAAAAATGAAAAATGAAAAAGTATGAAGTTAGAGGCAGTTGTAATTGGTGTTGTAGCGATCGCTGGTGTGATGGCGTTTACTAATCCTAGTAAGGAACGCTACATCGACTATGCAACCGAACAGTTTGCCGAAATGGGTAAAAGCTCACTTTGTTCTGATCCTAATTTGCCTAGCTTGGCTCAGCAGTCATGTAAATTTCTGGTATCCCAAGGGCGGCGGGTGATTAAACCATATATTGATGGTTCAACCAATCAGCAAAATTTTATTTTGTTCAGTATTTACGAGACGGAAATGCCCAATAGGAAATTAAGCACGATCGCTGCTTTTGGGAATTTTTATATGTTCAGATAATCCATTTCTAGAGAACCGTACTTTTGGATTAGGGTTCTCCATCTCCTCACCTTTTGGAAGTTAGTTCATAATTAGTCCATGAACAAACAGGAAGTTCTAAACATCAAATAAATAGTTAACTTCTGAATGTTCATTCATTGTTAATGTTCATATTTATTTTGAATTAACCGAAGGTGACTTTTATGTTAGTACGTTGGCATCCTTTGCAAGAGATAGAAGATGTGCGTCGTCAGTTCGATCGCCTATTTAGCGATGTTGTGAATGTAGAACAAAACACAAAGAAGGGAGAATGGATTCCCGCCAGTGAACTTCGAGATGATGGAGAACATCTAACTCTGAGAGTTTCACTTCCTGAGATTAAGGCTAATGATCTTGATATTCAAGTAACTAAAGACTCTCTTTCGATCTCTGGTGAACGTCATCCTGAACGTCCAGAAGGTTCCGAAAAGGGCTATTACTGGAGCGAAATTAGCTATGGTAAGTTCCGCCGTGTCTTTGCGTTACCTGTCGCGATCGCTAATGATCAAGTGACAGCCGATTATAACAATGGCATTCTCACGCTGACTTTACCAAAAGCAAATGAAGTTAAAGCTTTCAAGGTAAATGTCACCAGTGAGCTACCTACCTCTTAGCCCTACAGCGCTTTCCGCTTAAAAACGAATAAAAACCTATAAAGGTGCTGCAAATTAACACTTTTATAGTTTTTTATTCGTTTGAACAAAAGCTGATTTGCTAAAAGCTGTGGATGCTTGGTACGGGTGTTGTAATTAGTGATCGCCAAAAAATGTGTTGACAAATCGAATCCCATAATTTTTGATTGGGGATAAACAACGCTAATCTTGTCGGTGCAATTCTCAAAGGTGCGACCTTCCCGATGGCAAGTACAAAGGTAGATCGAAAGGTAGATCGACATTATTCACTTTAGTGCATCTTTGAGTAACCACAAATTAGAATATAGCCCTTGCTGTTCCATCAGATCTTTATGACAACCAGAAGAAGCAATACGTCCTTGTTCTAACACAAAAATCATATCGGCTTGTAAGGCTTGTGTGAGTCGGTGGGTGATAATAATGACCGTTCTTTCTCTAGCAAATTTTTGAAGAGTAGCTAGAATTTCTGATTCCGTTACGGTATCTAAGGCAGAGGTGGCTTCATCTAGAATTAGGATAGCGGGATCTCTCACCAAGGCTCTAGCTAAAGCAATCCTTTGGCGCTGTCCACCAGATAACTGTCCTCCCCGATCGCCTACTGGCGTATCATACCCTTGTGGCAAAGTTAAGATGAAATCATGTATTTCTGCGGCTTTGGCGGCGGCTTCTACCTGTTCATCGGTAGCTTCTAAATTACCCATACGAATATTTTGACGCAGTGAGTCATTAAACAAAATTACTTCTTGAGAAACCAAACCAATTTGAGAACGTAGCGATCGCATTGTTCCTTGAGACAAATCTATTCCATCGAATAAAATTTTCCCTGAGTTTGGTTGATAAAATCTTGTCAGTAAATTAACAACAGTGCTTTTACCAGCCCCACTAGAACCGACAAAAACAACAAAATCGCCTTTGCGTATTTTCAAAGATAAATTTTCAACCCCTCCTCTATCTTCACTATATTTAAAAGACACATTATCAAAGTAAATTTCCCGTTGAAAAGGTTCTAAAACAATTGCTTCTGAAGCGTCTTGAATGTTTGGAACTTCTTGTAAAATATCCTCAATCCGTTTCATTCCTGCTGCACCATTAATTAAATAAGGCAATCCCCAACTAAAGTTAATAATAGTAGAATGCAGCCCTATCAATATCACCTGATTAGAAACTAATGTTCCTACGGAAATCCAATGCCAATAGGTCATGGCAGAACTGAGACCCAAAATTATTATCTGGGCTATAACAAAAGAAACATCAGGAATTCTCTGCACTAGATAAGATAAAAAATTAGAATTGATATAGACCTGCTTCAACTCTGATAATTGAGAGGCAAAATTATCTGACATATTTTTCTCTAACCCAAATGTCTTTATTACGGGCTGAGAAAGAATATTTTCTTCTATTAAACTGGCAATATATCCCTCTCTTTGTCTGAGTTCATAACCTGCTTTAGTAGCAAACCCTATAATTATAGTTGGTGCAAAAGCACAGATAACTAACCCGAAAGCATTTAAAAGAGCTAATTGCCAATTGAGGTAAAATAAATAGGTCCCTGAAAATATAATATTAGCAATATTGAGAAATATAACTGTCATGCCACAAATAATGCTGGTTTCCACCTTTTCCACGTCAGCAATAAAACAATTGACAATATTCCCGGCCGAATTTCTGCTAAAAAATTCCATTGGCAGGCTTTGTATGTGATTAAATAAGGATTGGCGCAATTCATTAATAATTAGGATACTAAAGCGGGCATCAAAATAATCAATCAACCAAGTAACTATGGTTAATAAAGCTGCACTACCAGCAAGTAATAACAAAATAAAAATTAGCAAATCATAATTTTGAGGAATAATTGCTCTATCAATAATAAACTTAAAGCTAATACCAATACTGGAACTAAATAAGGATTCTAATATCCGAAAAAGTATTAAAAACAATGCCATCCACTTATAAGGATAAACATATTTTATAACTTGATTAAAATAATTAATAATTTGCATTGTTTTATCCTAGTTAGTGTACCTTTGGATGGCACTTTGGATAATAGCATTAATCACTCCAGCAAAATCTAAGCCGACTAATTCAGCAGATACATAGATACCTGCACCTGGTTCTAAAGAAGGTAAAGCATTAATCTCAAGAAAATAGGGAATTCCATCATCTGAAAGTCGAAAATCAATTCTTCCCAAGTCTCGACAATTAAAAATTTGGAAAATTTTCTGTGCTATTTGGAAAATTTTTTGAGATATTTCTTCTGAAATATTCGCTGGTGTGCTTACTGTTACGTGATTTGAGTATTTACCTTTGAGATCGTAGTCATAGATAGGGTATTTACGGTTTAAATTTACAATTGGAGTAATGACGTATTCTACCGTTCCTAAAATCCCATCATATTTGTTACTCACACCTTCCAAAAAAGGGACAGTAATATCTTTACCAGTAATGTATTCTTCTACCAATATTCCTGATTGATATTGATTTAACATTTCAGTCGCTTTAATTTTTGCAATTTCGATTGTTTCTGCAATAGATTCCTGAGTAATGCCCTTAGAAGATCCTTCAAAATTAGGCTTGATAATCACAGGCAGTCGTAATTTATGTAGATCTAAGTCAGCAATATCTTGGATAAACTGCCAATTTGGCATGGGTATGTGATGTTTTTTTAGCAATAGCTTGGTGAGATGTTTATCTAAAGTAACTGCCAGCGTATAAGCATCTGAGCCACTATAGGGAAAGCCAAGTTCCTCAAATAGTGCTGGGTAAAATGACTCACGACAGCGCCCCCTTTTTCCCTCTGCTGTGTTAAAGATTAAGTCCGGTTGATAATTTTCTAAACCTCTTACAGTTAGATAAACAGGTTGGGAAACATTGAAATGCTCTACCGTATGACCAAGTTCGGTCATAACTTTTGTTATTGCATCTATTGTTTCCTGATTATCAAATTCGGCTTCTTCTTCAGAATCTGATAGGCATAAATTATATGTCCAAGCGATTTTCATTTGATTAATACCTCTGCCAAGCCACATCAACTATGGTTTTAATAACCTCTCTATAAGTTATACCTCCTAAGCGTCCCATAATTATCAAGTCCGAATAGATGTGGTCTATTCCCGGTAAAGGATTAATTTCCAAGAACTGTAATATTCCCGATGCATCACAACGCAAATCGACACGGGCTGCGTCACGACAGCCAAAAATATGATAGATCTCTAAAGCCAATTTCTCCGCTTGGGTAGTTAATGGTTCAGCGTGATTTAAAAAACGATAATCGATTCTTTCCAAATATTCTTTTTTATTGACAGTAGTATAGGCTTTAGTTTCTGCTCGATCGTTGAAAATGATTTCCATCACACCAACGACTTTCGCCTTCTCCCCATTACCCAGAATACCAACTGTTACCTCTTGACCAGAAAGAAACGGCTCGATTAGCATCGGTTGTTGAATTTGGCTACATAGTGTTTGGTAAATTTCTAAGAGTTCGGATTTTGCTGTCACCATCGATCGCGCAGTTATGCCCTTAGAACTTCCTTCTGCAAGTGGTTTACAAAAAAGTGGCATGGGCAGATCCACATTCTCGATTTGGTGAATATGATCTATGACGATGAAAGGAGCCGTAGGCAGCCCGCGATCGCGCACGACTCGCTTAGCCAAGGCTTTATCTAGAGTCAAGGCACAGGTTAATGGGTCAGAGAATGTGTAAGGCTGGTCAAATAGCTCACACAATGCGGGAACTTGAGCTTCCCGCGATCGCCCTTTTACTCCTTCCGCAATATTGAATACCAAGTCCCAGCGATCGCCATTTACTAATCTGCGGGCTAGTTCTCTGCCATTGCCAATTCGCACCACCTGATGCCCTAATTCACAAAGCACCTTTTCTAAACCAACAATTGTTCCTTCATCATCAAATTCCATGACTTCAGTTGTACTGAAACCTAATTTGAGATAATCCACTTTGAGGTCACAGCAAATTCCAATTAATAGCCCCATAAATGTAAATAGCTCCTTCATGAAGGCTTAAGCTCTGGAAAACAGCTATATCGAGAGCAAAGCCATTTCTTCTACTGCTTCAAACCATAGCGGTGCATGATTGTCTGGAGAACCGTTGTAATTTATCGTGATTTCTTCGCCTGCCTCAATGTCACGCCAAGCGATATAGGCTACTTCACGTTCGGCAAATTTCTTAATATAGTATGCGTTGGGATTGTAAGAATGATTAGATAAAGACATAAGACTAAGGACGATCGCGATCGATTCATTTTCCCAGTCATAGTGGTAATCTCCCAAAATAGTTTGGTCGATGAGTTTTACCTGTTCCGGAGGAATGACAACTACTGGGGATGTTTGAATCAGTTCTCCCTTCAGAATTCTCTTCTGTGTAAAAACTCCTCTTCCTTTAAATTTTGTATCTGCAACAATTAGCATGATTGGCTATCCCATCCCATAGACATTTTTAATATTAGCATGATTGGCTATCCCATCCCATAGATATTTTTAATATTAGTATGATCCCATCCCATAGATATTTTTAATTCTACTTTTACATTCCCAACTCGATCTGAACAGGATCTGGATAGGTGTAAATGCGATCTTCCCAATTTCTAATGGTAACTTGACCATTTTGATATGCAACCAAAGTCTCTGGCTGAATAGGTACTTTGCCACCACCACCTGGGGCATCAATCACATAAGTCGGGACGGCATAGCCTGTGGTTTTACCTCGTAACTGAGCCATTATATCTAGTCCAGTCTCAACAGTGGTGCGGAGATGAGCCGTACCAAGAACGGGATCGCATTGATAGAGATAATAAGGGCGGACACGCAATTTTAGCAGTCCGTGAAATAGATCTTTGAGTACCTGCGCCGAGTCATTGACACCTTTCAGGAGTACGGTTTGGCAACCCAAAGGAATACCACCATCTGCTAATAAATCGCAGGCTTGAGCAACTTCTGGCGTTAATTCGTTCGGGTGGCAAAAATGTAAAGACAGCCAAACTCGATGTTTACGCAATATTTTCACTAATTCTGGAGTGATGCGTTGAGGCAAAAAGCAAGGCACTCGCGAGCCAATGCGAACAAATTCAATATGACTAATTTTGCGTAACTGACCCAACAAATCATCTAGCACCTCATTTGCCATCAGCAGAGGATCGCCACCAGAAATTAAAACGTCACGCACCTCCGTATGCTCCTCAAGATAGTTGATGATAGCCTCTAGGCGACCTTTGAGAGGATTCATTTCCCCTTGGCTAACCAATCGCGAGCGCGTGCAATAGCGGCAATAGGCGGCACAGGTATCTAGGGCTAATAACAATACGCGATCGGGATAACGGTGAACTAGTCCTGGTACAGGAGATTTATGATCCTCACCGCAGGGGTCGATCATATCGCCAGAGTTAATCATCGTTTCCTGTACTTTGGGGATTACTTGTAGGCGTAGCGGACAATTTGGGTCATGAGGATCGAGTATTGAAGCAAAGTATGGGGTGACGGCTACAGCAAACTTCTCATGGGCGATCGCTAGCCCCTGTTCTTCTTCTGGGCTTAAGTCGAGTATTTGCTGAAAATGTTCTAATTTCGTTAGGCGATGACGGACTTGCCAGCGCCAATCATTCCATTTTTCAAGATTGTATGATTCTCCCACAGCCTTACAGATACGTTCGCGCAGGCTTGTGGTTGTTGAGCTTTGACCGTAAATAAGAGTGCTAATCATGATTAAGAATGCTGCTAATCTTGAATTTAGTAGTTAGTTACACAGGTATTAATTATTAAGACTAACAGAATATCTGCTACATCGAAGCAATCATAATAACTTACGATTATTTGCTTTTAGACAGCTTTGGCAATTATCGTACGATGACGGGGGGAGTTAGCGGTGATGTTGGGAGATGCAAATCCTGCGGCAACTAGTTCCGATTCCATATCAAAAGCAAAATATTGATCGAGATAAGGTTCTGTACTCTTGAGCAAAGTCAAAATATATGGCGGCATTTTCCGATAGATATCTGAGGCTGGATTCATATCCATAAAGGTGAAGTAACCATTGGGTCGCAAAATACGGCGCATTTCCCTTAAAATTTGCCGACTTGCTTCTTGGGGTAACTCATGGAAGAGTAGAAAACAGGAAACAAAATCAAAGGAATTATCGGGGAATCCTGTCTGTTCAGCCGTTGAATGAATCCATTGCACTTGCTGATTATGTAAAAGCTCAGGATGCTTGGTGCGGGTGTTGTAATTAGCGATCACCAAAAAATGTGGTGATAAATCTAAACCCGTGATCTTGGCTTGGGGATAAGCACTATGCAACACAAAAGTACTCATACCGACACTGCAACCAATATCGAGGATATCTTGAGGAGCGGTGGGAATCTTCTCTTTGACTACATCAATATAGCTTTGACGCAGACGAGCATCGCCTTGAACAGGAGGCTGGTCATCATTCCAAATCCGTGAATGGACAGCAAAAGCAGCTACTTCCACTTCAGTCGCTGGTGTCCAACCGAGATTGCCTTCTTCGTAAGCGTGGAAATGTTTCAGGTAATAATCTGGATATTGAATATTAGGATTCTGTACTTTGGCAAGTTCGCTATCGAGATCCTGTTTTTGTAAATCCGCTACAATTTGCAGCCAATGTACACCCATCGACTCAGCGCGTTCGATCATCATTTTCCGAGCGCGTTGCTTGGCTATGTTGAATATAGGCGCGATCGCTAAGATGGCATTTACTAATCGAGAGGCTAGTCCAATTTTGGAGCTAGGGGCAGCATTGGCAACAGTCATAATAATTTAATAAATAAGGTAGTCTAGTCTTTGATTTTACGAGATTTGATCGCGATCGCAGGATTGCCACTGTAAATTGTCATTGGTTCTAGCGATCGCGTCGCCACGCTGCCTAAACCTAAAATAGCACCCTGTCCAACCCGTACACCCGCCGCAACCGTCGCCCGCGCTGCAATCCAACTACCTGACTCAAGGTAAATTGGCGCAGTCCGCAACCCAAAATCGCGATCGCTCCAGTCGTGATTACCTGTGCAGAGATAAACATCTTGAGAGATACAGCAATGGCTTTCGATCGTGATCAAATCCAGATTATCTAGCCAAGCATCTTCACCGATCCACACAAAATCTTTAATAATTAAGCGCCAAGGGAATTTGACCCGCACTCCTGTTTTAATGCGTACTCCTTGCCCAATTTCTGCACCAAACCAGCGCAAAATATTCACTTTTAAGTCCGAAAAAGGAATTAAGTAGCTGCGTAAAATTGGTGCGCCGACAAAGTACCAAAGCAATTGCTTCCAGAGTGGTGCGCCAGTGGTGTAGGTTCCTGTTGTGTAGCGATCGAGACGCAAAGTAGTATTTCCTTTTTAATCTAAGTAAGTAGACTTAATTAATTGTTGGATGGTGGAACAGACTTCTAGCCTGTTGACGGGCAAGATACCTTGGATGGTGGAACAGGCTTCTAGCCTGTTGACGGGCAAGATGCCCGTCCCACATTTTATATTTAATGTCAACCAGCTACTTATGAGCTAGACCCAAATCGAATTGCGTAAACGTCCTGTTCTTTGTCTGTATAAATTTCAACATCAGATTTAGGTCGTGATACACACAAAAGAATATAGCCCTTAGCATCTAATTCTTCACCCATGCCGCCGATCCCCATACCTTGGCTTTGGTCTACCTCACCCTTAACAATTTGCGCCGCGCAAGTCGTACATACCCCTGCATAACAAGAACATGGTAAATCCAGCCCCTGCGCGATCGCGGCATCAAGAATGGCTTGGTCTTCGGGAACGGACACGGTAAAAGTTTGTCCTTGGTGGTGCAATGTCGCTGTATATGTCTGAGTCATTTTTATAATTTTTAATGCGTAACGAGAATGATACGATATTCAATTGGCTTAATTTTATCTCCTCCTATGCAACCCCGCCACATCGCCCGCGAACTCGCACTTTTTAGTATTAACCAATTGCCTAGTCAATCGCAAAAGCTAGAGACCAAAACCCTAGATGATATTGTCACGGCTGTTGTCCGATCGCTGCATGACGAAACTAAAGAATTATTACAAACCGCTAGCGCCGAATTACAACGTGGTCAAGAGCGCGTATCCTCTAGCGAAACTCGCACTGGGGACATTCGCCAAGATATTCAAGCTGTTGAGGGAATGGTGCGTGAAGCGATCGAGCTAACCAAAAACGCCATTAATAATATTGGTGCAGCCCTAGAATTTCCTGTGACCTTAGTGCTAGCCCAACGTACCGAAGTGCGTAACTATGCGATCGATATTCTCAAGACGGTAAATACTAAGCGCACAGCGATCGATGAAATGATTAGCAGCGCTCTCGTCAATTGGCAAATCGATCGCCTTGCTCAGGTGGACAAAGATATTTTGCGGATTGCCACTGCGGAAATGATGTTTATGAGTGTCGCAAGTAAAGTCGCGATCGATGAGGCGGTGGAGCTAGCTAAACGCTATAGCAGTCAAGATGGGTATCGATTTATCAACGGTGTTTTACGTCGCATTGACGATCAAATCAAAGAATCTCGTAAATAACCTAATTGTGTCGGTGGGCTTTGACCGCCAAATATTAAGTCAAACATAAAATGTGGGATGGGCATCCTGCCCGTCAACAGGCTAGAAGCCTGTTCCATCATTGGATTCCTTGTTGATTTTGATGCGTGTTAATATGGCAGCAGATCTAGTTGAAGCCGAAGGTATTAGATTAAATGGCTAATGAGAATGGATTAACTCTTGAAGGAGTAGTAGCCGATGACCTTGATACGGTTAAGTCGATTATGTTGACCCTTGCCAGTAAATATGAACGCATAGATCATACGCTCGATCGCATTACGCTACAGCAAGAAAACACTGCTAGATACATTTCAGAACTATCGCAAGTTATGAGGCAGTTGGCGGAGACTACGGCAAGGTCACAGAAGTCTTTATAGCGGTTTTCAAGTAAAAAACAAGAAATAAAAACAAGAAAAATTCATGACTTTATCTTCTTCCTTAGAAAAATCCAGAGAAAAGTTTGTCGCATTGCGATCGCAACTTGCTAAACACCAATTAGACGCATATTTTGTGCCTTCGGCTGACGAACATCTCAATGAATATCTCCCAGAGGCTAAACAACGCCGTCAATGGATTAGTGGATTTACTGGCTCCGCAGGTGATTTTTTAATTAGTACTAATCAAGCATGGGTATTTGTTGATTCGCGCTATTACGAGCAAGCCGATCTCCAGATTGATGCGAACCTCCAAAAAGTTTGTAAAGTGGGCTTAGAAGATCATCAGACCGTAGAAGAAGTTCTCGAAGAACTGGGACAAAAACATGACCAAAAATCTGGGAAACCCTTCCGTCTTGGACTCGATCCCTTTACGATTACTGTTGCTCAATATCGCCGTTTTCGCGATCGCCTTAGTACCAGTGGTATTGAAATCGTACCAATCATTGAAAACCTAGTTGATGCAGTGCGATCGCAACGCCCTTGGGTAAAAGATGAACCCATCCCAGAATTTGGCGATCAAGACGTGATCGCCTTGCCAGATCGGATTACAGGCGAGAGCTTAACTAAAAAACTAGGACGTGTGCGTAGGTCACTAGCAAAAAAGAAAGCAACAATTCTGCCCATCACCAAACTTGACCAGATTGCATGGTTGTACAATTTACGGGGTCGTGATGTGGATTGCAATCCTGTCTTTATTAGCTATGCGATCGTTACTAAAGTCAATGCGTACTTATTTACGAATACGAGTCGAATTGATACCTCTGTGCGCCAGTTCCTCGATGGAGCAGTGCAGATTCTTGAGTATGATCAGTACATTCCCACGTTGCGATCGCTTGTCTCTGATTCTCAAACTATGCAGCGTGTGCTACTAGCAACTTCGCAAACCACTTACGGTACATATCTGCAACTCAAGGACGTAAATGCTAAAATAATTGATGGAGAACATCCTGTTGAGACTTTTAAGGCAGTTAAAAATCCTGTAGAAATCGCGCAGATGCAGCAAGCAAACCTCAAAGCTAGCTGGGCAAAGACGCTTACACTTAAATGGATTGAAGAGCAAATCGACAAAGGGAATTCCATTAGTGAGCGCGATGTTGCCAATAGAATTGAAGGATTATACCAACAGCAAGAAGGATTTCTTGATCTCAGTTTCCCAACGATCGCTGGGGCGGGTGCGAATGGTTCGATTGTGCATTACAGCAACCCCAGTCATGCTTGTAAGCTTTTAAATGGTGAACTATTGCTATTAGATTCAGGTTCACAATTTTATGGTGGTACTACCGATGATACTCGTTCCGTAAGTATTGGTAAGCCAACCGATGAACAACGCGATCGCTACACGGCAGTTCTCAAATCCCATATTAATTGCGCCATGCAAAGATTTCCCAAAGGAACTACAGGTAGTCAAATTGATGGAATTGCCCGATCTTCTCTTTGGCAAAGCGGGCTTGATTACGGACATGGTACTGGGCATGGTGTGGGTGCATTTCTGAATGTCCATGAAGGTCCTAATGGCATCAGTAAGCGTGTGAACCAATCGCTCGATCTTGGCACAATCAACAGCATTGAACCAGGTTACTATCAACCGCAATGGGGTGGTATTCGTTTGGAAAACCTCTATTTTGTGAAGGAGGTTAAACAGGAATCAGAACCAACACCAGCGCCCACAACTAAACCAACACCTTGGTACGAATTTGAGCCACTAACCTATATTCCCTTCGACAAAAAGTTAATCGATCGCGACAAGCTCAATTCAGAACAAATTGCATGGCTCAATAATTACTATGCGATCGTGATTGAGAAGCTATCGCCAATGTTGACTAATGAAGAGACCGCATGGTTAAGAAATGCTTGTGAAGGGATACTTGCACCTCAACATTAATAAACACACAAAAGAACTAAATGTAGGGGCAATTCATGATTTGCCCCCTGCTAAGATCAGGGCTTTAAGTCTTTCAGCGATCGCCTGAAGTATTAGGAACTGAGTTTATCAAGTCTTATATAAAGCTAAAGCATTATGAATGGAATGATTACAGTACAAGAATTAGTGCGTGGGAATCAGAACATACTTTAGATTGTTAGATTACAAGGCTTGGCGCTATATTTGCCGCAAAAAGATCAGCATAATATGTGCTTTAATCATATTTCTTGTATCACCGATTGGGAACTGTTATTTCCCAATCTTTTTAATGTCGCCAAAATCGTTTTTATATAAATCCTGAATCATATCCCAAAAGGAACGATACCTATACGCACCAGGATTTTTATTGCCAAAATCCCAAGCTTCCCATTCATTTCTAGAATCCTTAATTATTGGATTGAGTAGAAATACATCACCATCTCTTGTGGAGCTAATCTGTAAAGCTGTTTTCATGTATTGACCTTCATCACTAATATCGTCATCATCGTCCTCAACACCCCAAATTTCCGCCCATTCTTCATCAATCTTATCTGCATCACCACTCCAGATTTCTGCCCATTCTTTATTTTCTTCAATAAACCATTTAATTTGATCTGTGCCATATAGCTCACAGGATCGATTTAGGATAGTGAAGCCATTTGAGGCAAGCAAAAAGTTTTTATCGCTTAATGGTAATTCAGCTTTTAGATCGCTTTCAAGGGGTGCGACCTCAATATAATACAGTTATTAGGCAGCAACAGGAAACCCATACTGATCGAGCTTGTTCCAAAATTGCTCCCAACGAGTTGAAGTTAAAACTAAAGCTCTTAAACTTAAAATTATAC
>JBILGV010000088.1:0-20027 GCA_044350865.1 Pseudanabaena sp.
GATTCCAATTACGGTTGAGTTAATCAATGAAGCCAAAGAAATCCTGATTAAGCGACAAGATACCCATTTAGATAGTCTTGCGGAAAGATTAAGAGAAGATCGGGTGAGGGCCATTATTCAGCCAATACTGTCGGGACAAGAGTTACCTAATATTGTCGAAGATGACCTGCGCTATGTGCTAGATTTGGGCTTATGTAACCGCGATTCTAGAGGTGGTATTCAAATTGCTAATCCGATCTATATGGAGGTGATTCCTAAAGTACTTGCCTCAATCACGATCGCATCTTTAACATCAGTTTATCCAACTTGGCTGGAATCCAATGGCAATTTGAATCCACAAGCGCTCTTAGATTCTTTTTTGGATTTTTGGCGGCAACATGGGGAACCTCTATTCAAAAGCACACCCTACCCAGAGATTGCACCACATTTAGTATTGATGGCTTTTTTACATCGGGTGGTTAATGGTGGCGGCACATTGGAGCGAGAATATGCGATCGGTTCGGGAAGGATGGATATTTGTTTGCGCTATGGCAAAATAATCTTGGGAATAGAACTAAAAGTATGGCGCGAAGGTAGACGCGATCCTTTGTCAGAAGGACTAAAGCAATTGGATAAATATCTATCGGGATTGAATCTAGATACAGGCTGGTTAGTGATTTTCGATCGCCGTGAGGGTTTGCCACCAATAAGCGATCGCACCAGTACAGAAATCGCTCAAAGTCCTGAAGGCAGGGATATTATTGTGATTCGGGGATAATTCACCATTTAGCTTTTTTGTGATTTTGCGGCAAAGTTAAGCAGCAAAGTTAAAAGCGTGGGCAATTGACTATAATGAAACTTAAGCGAAATATATTGCCGATCGCCTGATATCGATTACGCAAAGGGTTATATTAGAACCTAAGACAATTAATTATTTGCCTACAAGCAATTAGTAAAGCAATTAGTAAAGCAATTAGTAAAGCAATTAGCCAAGAACCAGTTATGACTGCAACCGCCGCCGCCCCCAAGACCAAGTACGAAGCCGTGATTGGGTTAGAAACCCATAGTCAATTGACCACCGCTTCCAAAATCTTTTGTAGCTGTTCAACCCAGTTTGGCGCACCACCCAATACCAATGTCTGCCCTATTTGTCTTGGTATGCCTGGGGTACTGCCTGTACTGAACGAAAAAGTATTGGAATATGCAGTCAAAACGGGACTTGCCCTCAATTGTCAAATTGCGCCCCATAGTAAATTCGATCGCAAACAATATTTTTATCCCGATCTCCCCAAAAACTATCAAGTTTCCCAATATGACCTCCCGATCGCTGAGCATGGTTGGTTAGAAATTCAATTAGAAGATGGGACGACCAAACGCATTGGTATTACACGACTGCACATGGAAGAGGACGCAGGAAAATTGGTTCATGCAGGTAGCGATCGCCTCTCAGGTTCCAGTCATTCTCTCGTCGATTTCAATCGTACAGGTGTGCCATTATGTGAAATCGTCTCTGAACCAGATATGCGAACGGGGGCGGAAGCAGCAGCCTATGCTCAAGAACTAAGACGGATTGTCCGCTATCTTGGCGTTTGCGATGGCAATATGCAAGAAGGTTCTCTTCGTTGTGATGTGAATATCTCTGTCCGCCCTGTCGGTCGTGAGCAGTTCGGCACAAAGGTAGAAATCAAAAACATGAATTCCTTCAACGCCATTCAACGGGCGATCGATTATGAAATTCATCGTCAAGTCGAAGCGATCGAGGCAGGAGAAACGATTAAGCAAGAAACTCGTCTTTGGGAAGAGAATACGCAGCGCACAATTAGTATGCGTTCCAAAGAAGGCGCGAGCGACTATCGTTATTTCCCTGAACCTGACCTGATGGCGATCGAGGTTCCACTGACTACGTTAGAGAAGTATCGCTCAGAGTTGCCAACCCTTCCTGCGGCGCAGCGTCACCGCTATCATCATGAGTTTGGGCTGACTCCCTACGATGCCGCCCTGATTGCTGACGATCGCAGCATTGCCGAGTTCTTTGATGCGACGATTCTTACAGGTGCAGAACCGAAGCAAGTTTTTAACTGGTTGATGGGCGATATTACCGCTTATCTGAATGAGAACAAACTAAAGATTGGCGATATTGCCCTGACTCCTGCGACTTTAGGCGAAATGATTGCCCTGATTACCGATGGCACAATCAGCAGCAAAATCGCGAAGGATATCTTACCTGAATTGATTCTCAAGAGTGGCTCAGTCAAGGATTTAGTCGCCTCTAAGGGTTTAACGGTTCTCGCTGGTGCGGAATTGGAGAAAATCATTGATGAGGTGATTGCTGCTAATCCGAAGGAAGTGGAACAGTACAAGGGCGGTAAGATTAAGCTTTTGGGCTTCTTTGTCGGTAAGGTGATGAAGCAAACTCAAGGACGTGCCGAACCTCAATCAACCAATCAATTGATAGCGGCTAAGCTCTCAGCAACTGTTTAAGAACTGCTTTCTGTTGTCAAGAAGTTTAAGAGATCCCCTCAATCTCCCCTTAAAAAGGCTACGGTGTACACACAAGTCAACTGTCTACGTTTTGAGCGATCTAAGCCCCCTAAATCCCCCAATTCTGGGGGACTTTGAAAGAGTTTTATTTTCTTGTTCCCCCAGAATTGGGGGCTAGGGGGCGGATAAATACCGTAGCTTAAAAAGGGGGAAGAAGATAGTTTAATTAATTTATCTGCCAAATGGGAATTTAAACGGTAACGGCTTTACCAATGCTAATTCATCAATCATTTGTCCATGCAAATGACCGTTAGTTGCTAGCAATCTTCCCGACTTGGGAATCAACTCACCGCCATCATAAGCAGTCACTAGCCCACCCGCCTCACGCACTACTACCACACCTGCGGCTAAGTCCCATAGAGACAAGCCACGTTCCCAATAGCCATCCAAACGACCACAAGCAACATAGGCTAAATCCATCGCCGCCGAGCCACCACGCCTTACACCTTGAGTGATATGAGTAAAATGGCAAAACTCCGCATAGTTATTATCATCGGTGCGAGTGCGATCGTAGGCAAAACCCGTTACTAATAGACTCCGCGTGAGTTCTGTTGTTTTTGAAACATGAATAGGCAAACGATTTCGGGTCGCGCCCAATCCCGTCGCCGCCCGAAATATTTCATCGCGAAAAGGATCGTAAATTGCACCAACAGATGGAATTCCATCAATTAATAAAGCGATCGATACCGATGAGAAGGGATATTGATGCGCGAAATTAGTTGTACCATCAAGGGGATCGATCGCCCACAAATAACGACTCTCTGTATTCCCTAATACACCCGACTCTTCCGCCAAAATTCCATGATCAGGAAAATGTCTCTGCAAAATTGCTAAAACCATCGCTTCGGATTCCTTATCGGCGATCGTCACTAAATCCCCGGGGCGTTTTTCCTCAATCTCTCGTTCTTGAAGATTGCCTTGATAAAATTGCAGCACTGCACCACCCGCACAAGCTGCCTCGGTTGCAATATCTAAGAATGTTTGTAGTTGCTCTTTACTAACGGAAGCTAGCGATTCGGTCATAGTTGTAGATTTTTGGATTAGATTTTGGAAAGTAGCTTTTTGATTTATATCTAGGAATAAATAAAGAAGCCGCGCCTATTTTCTCCCATAGTGGATTGCCGCTTCAATTTAAAAAATCACCATATTGGCGGTGTTAATAAAGCGCGATCGCTGCGAAAATAAGTTTGCAACTCTTTTGTAAAGATTCTTATAGTAATTCTTCATAATTTGTGACTTTTTTTCATTAAGTTTCAAATTCAACGCATTAATTTCATAAATCTCTTCACCCATTGTCAAAAAATCATCCATGAAGCCACCTTGGAAAAATTCTCTGCTCTTAACTGCGGCGCTCGTCTTCTCATTTAGCCATCCTACCTTTGCCACATCCTCAGCCCCTCCCGCCCCCGTTAATACCAATACTGCCAAAGAAACTGAAGAGTTGTGTGGCAAACCAACCCTTGATGATTTAACTCAACACAAAGTCAAACAAGGCGAAACCCTAGAGGCGATCGCTAAGAAATACGACCTCAAAACCGCAACCTTGATGGCGCTCAACGAAGAAGTTCGTAATGGCGAAGTCAAAGTTGGGCAATCTTTATCAATACCCCCCCTAGACGGCTTAACCTATCGCTTCAAAAACGAAGAAAATTACACCACGGTTGCCAAAAAATACAATGTTCGCGCTGATGTCCTATTCGAGCGTAACGGTTGTCAGCGCCGCCCAAAAATTGTATTTGTGCCAGGAGCAATCTGGCGACCTGAGCCTATCCCTTTCAAAATGCCTGCGATCGCGGCAAGAAGCTCCGAGAACCCTGCGATCATTATGCAAACAGGCGGATATCCTCTGCCCTACTCTGTCCCTGTCACCTCCAACTATGGTTGGCGCATGAATCCAGTCACCGCAATTTGGTCATTTCATAGCGGTATTGACCTTGGCGCATCTTTCGGTACACCCGTACTTGCTGCCAAATCAGGACGAGTAGAGTTTGCAGGTTGGGGCGATGGTTATGGCAACCTAATCGAACTCGATCATGGCTCCACAGGCACACGCTATGCCCACCTCGAAGCGATTTATGTATATCAAGGTCAAAATGTCGCTCAAGGTCAGCAAATCGGACTTGTTGGCTCTACAGGGCGTTCAACTGGTCCCCATCTTCACTTTGAGATCATGGTTCCTACTGGTGATGGCTGGGTTGCTCTCGATCCTGCTCCCTACCTCAACCGCATCGCTGGAATTATAACTAACTTGTTTCTGCTCTAGAAATTTTGCGCCGTTTTCATAAAAAGGAGGTCACGCTAAGCGTGACCTCCTTTTTCGTTTTGTAAATTTGTGTAACTAAATTTTAGTTGTAGCCGCTCGCTTAGAAAGCAGTTCGTTAGCATGGTTAGCTAAAGATTTTGAAAATTTTTTCATTTCAGTAGCATTTAAGAATTAAATCGCAATCCAAAAATACAGTTAAAAACATCCATGAATTTTTCCCCAAGCACAATTTCCTTACTCGTCTACGGAGTCGTGGCGATCGTCGGTGGACTTATCGGCTTTGTTAAAAGCCAAAGCAAAGCCTCCCTCATCTCAGGCAGCATTAGCGGCGTTGGTTTGCTAGTCTCAGGAGCCGCCGCCGCCCAAAACTTAGAGTGGGGCAGAATCAGTGGCATGGCGATCGCCTCCCTCTTGGTGATCGTCTTCATCGTCCGCTTGATCAAAACCAAAAAATTTATGCCAGCAGGTTTGATGATCCTCGGAGGGTTCATAACTCTAGGTGTAGCAATACTTCCAAGCTAATTTACCTAGCTTTTCAACAGTGGTGCTACCATAATAAATGTTAAGAAGTGTTATGAAGAAAAGCTTGTAGACATCGCAATGCTTCAAAATGTTTTGGTAATCATTGCTTTGACAAAGAAACCTTCCATGTCAGACAAGCGTATTAGCTTTTTGCGATCGTCCTTGTAGGATATCAATTAAGCTTGAGCAAGTCCGCATGGTATGGCATCATATCAGTCGTTTTTATTCACATTTTTGATTGGAGAAAAATTAAATGAGCGTAGTCACGAAGTCCATCGTGAATGCAGATGCTGAAGCACGTTACCTCAGCCCTGGCGAATTAGATCGTATTAAGGGCTTTGTAAGCTCTGGTGAGCGCCGTCTTCGCATTGCCCAAACCTTGACCGAATCCCGCGAGCGTATCGTTAAGCAAGCTGGCGATCAACTTTTCCAAAAGCGTCCTGATGTTGTTTCTCCTGGTGGAAACGCATATGGCGAACAAATGACCGCAACTTGCTTGCGTGACCTTGACTACTACCTCCGCCTAGTAACCTACGGAGTTGTATCTGGTGATGTCACTCCTATCGAAGAAATCGGTCTAGTTGGCGTTAAGGAAATGTACAACTCACTCGGTACTCCTATTCCTGGTGTTGTCGAAGGTGTACGTGGATTGAAAAATGCAGCAGCTTCCTTGTTGTCTGGCGAAGATGCAGCCGAAGCTGGTTACTACTTTGACTATGTCATCGGTGCAATGCAGTAGATCAATCTTTGCACTTTCTTAAGCTGTTTTCGGAAAGTACTCGGATTAACTTCTTTTAAATACAGAATTTAAGCTATTCAGAATTCTGAATCCCTAATTCAAAAAACTAATTGCAAACCTAAAAGATATACAAAAATGCAAGACGCAATTACTTCCGTCATCAACTCCTCTGACGTTCAAGGCAAGTACCTTGATGCCGCTTCTCTCGAAAAGCTAAAGGCTTACTTCGCAACTGGCGAACTTCGCGTTCGTGCTTCTGCTTCTATCTCCGCTAACTCTGCAACCATTGTTAAAGAAGCTGTTGCTAAATCCTTGTTGTACTCAGATGTTACCCGTCCCGGCGGCAACATGTATACAACTCGTCGTTATGCTGCTTGTATTCGCGACCTCGACTACTACTTGCGCTATGCAACCTATGCAATGCTTGCTGGTGACGCTTCGATCCTTGATGAGCGTGTACTCAATGGCTTGAAAGAAACCTACAACTCTCTTGGAGTACCTGTAGTTTCCACCATCCAAGCTATTCAAGCAATCAAAGAAGTTGCTGCTAGCATTGTTGGCTCTGAAGCTGGCAAAGAATTGGGTGTATATCTTGACTACATCAGCTCTGGCTTGAGCTAATTGCTCGATATGGCGTTAATTACTCGTTAATTACTATTTATTATTGATTGTTTAATTAACTAATATCTACAAGGCGGTGAAGGTAGTTAGCTTGGGCTTGCTATCTCGCCGCCAACGCTTATATCGGTCTAAGAATTTTCTTTGTAATTTTCTTTGTAATTTATTTTTAATAACTGGCTCTGAAGGAGATCGCCGCTATGCGGACTTTTAAAATCACTGCTTGTGTACCTAGCCAAACACGCATTCGTACACAACGAGAGTTGCAAAATACCTATTTCACGAAGTTAGTATCTTACGATAACTGGTTCGCTGAACAGCAACGCATTATGAAAATGGGCGGCAAGATTGTAAAAGTTGAACTAGCTACTGGCAAGACTGGTACAAACACTGGTCTGCTTTAGTTTTTCTTATACCCAAAAAATATCGGTGTGTGGCTTTGCCGCGCACCGATATTTTTTGTTTGGCAATAATAGTGCGGCGCTTCGTGCCGCACCCCTAATCCTGAGGGAGGAGAATGCTTATGGTTGCCATAAGGAATACTTTTCTAATTTTTTTCATAAGATATTTCTTTCGGTATATCTGGAAAAAATGTTTGTCGTGATACAGTTTTCTCAATGGTTTTAAAGTAATGTTACGTTATGTTGACAGAGTGGCTAATACCTACTCCAAAGAAACTTCGATGAGTTACTTATTGTCATTGTCTAGTGTCAGCGTTTGAATTGTAAAAGAGGTACTTATGAGTGACTTACCTATCGAGAAGCAGTTTACCCACATGATGTTCTGCCAGCAGATCCAAAATATTGATATCGATGCAGCTAAGCAACTTCTTACTGAGCTACATATGCTTTATTTGGGACAGCAGGCGGTAATGGTAAAAATTGCTAAACAAGAGTTTCTAGGGGGAATCTAGTCTGAAACCTATAAGCAAAAGAAAAGCACTGCATTGCGGTGCTTTTCTTTTCTTTATAGGTTAATAATCTCATCGATCGCCTTAACCAAATTGGCAACGATTTGCCTTGGTTGATGCTTTTCTAGTTGAGATTGATTACGAATGCCACTGAGGACTGCGATCGCAGGGACATGATGACTTTTCGCGGCGATAATATCAGCTTCGGTATCACCGATCATCCATTGTTGATCAGCTTCTGGCAAAGTTGCCTGAGCTAGTTGCATTAACTTTGGCTTGTCTTGAATATCAACGGTTTTGACATAATCATCATCCAGACAAAATATGCGATCGCTTTTAAAAAAACGTCTTAAATTATATTGATCAAGTACAGGCTCCAGTTCACGGCGGCGGCGCATGGTCATCACCGCAAGATCGAAGCCTGCGTCTTGCGCTTTTTCTAAAGAAGTTACAGCACTTTCGATCAGGCGATCATAGTCAAAATAGGGATTTGTATGTACTGTGGCGCGACGTAGGTGGGCAAAAGAGATCGCTTGTTTATCATCTTCAAACCCTGAGATATGAGCAATTTCTTTTTCGGGTACTTGCGATCGCTTCAATTCCCAAAACTCACATTTTGGTAAAGTTGTAATAGTCTGTTCAGGTTGGCGAATTTTTTCTAAGCAATATAAATAAACTTGGTAGTAACGTTCTGATACATCCATGATCGGACCATCAAAATCAGTAAATATACGTTTTTTCATAAATTTCTAATATAGAAAACGGCGCTGTGCGCCGTTTTCTATTATTGGGGTTCAGATGTCCAATTTCCGTAGTGATTTAAGATATTTTTGATTAAGGCTTGAGCTTGAGTAGTTAAAGTTGCGGGGTAAGTAAGCCACATGCCACCAATTTGACTACCCAAATAACTAAATTCTTGACTCTCTTGGGCAAATAATTCAGCACTTACTTCTTCGATTTGCTCAATATGCGAGGCAAGTTCGCGATACATCGCTAAAGCAATATCAGGATCATAAGTAATTTTGAACCGATTAAGAGGCTTTTTAGGATGCGTTTCCCCGTTAAGCACTTTCTAATTCCTGTTGTAAATCTTGGTTTAATTTATTCACATCTAAAACACTGACAATTGGTTGGGTATCGAGTATGCAGCAATTTACCTCATCAATACAGACCTTGCCCCACTGCAAAGCCCAACGTACCAAGGCAACACGATTGTCGGTTTTGGTTTTGGTCAAGATGTTACTGATATGGTTATCGACAGTACGTTTACTGATCTCAAGTTTGATCGCAATGTCGTGATTGGTTAAACCCGCAGCCACTAATTCAATCACTTGGAGTTCTCGCTCAGACAGGTTAATTGATTTATTCGTCAATGGGGAGGCAGTTGTGTTGACAGGATTGGTCATGATTGCGAGTTTGGATTGAGCCAATGTTTCAGAATTTTGGTCATTCTGGCGATTAACTAATAAGTATAATTTCTTATTCGAGATTGTGTCAAATAATTAAGCTGGACTGGATATATGTCGAGAAATTGATACAGTAGGCGATTGAGCGTTAATTCAGTAGAGACTCTATCCATTTTGGCGGGTTGGGAATTGAGTTGCCAAGCCGATCTAGGATGATCCATGCAACGAGATGCACAAGTAATTGATAGGCAAAGTTACTAAAGATAATTGCCCCGATCGCAAAGGTTTGGATTGTGGCAAAGTCGGGCTGTTCGAGGGAGCCGAATAGCTGCATCAGCCAGTTGAGAAATCCTGTAATCTGTACAATCGAATAATTCCAAAGATTTTCGCCCAATAAAAGTGAGACAAAGGCGAATTGAAAGGCACTGCCAAATGAAGTAATCATCGTGCCGATGCCAAGCGAACCTGACCAAGGAAAATTGCGTTTCCAGAGGTAGCCCAAAGTTACACCGACTAACCCGTGCGGGATCATGTATTGAATGCTGCGGGTTGGTCCCATTAAAATTGCGAGCAATAATGATGTGACGATCGCTGCCATCCAAGCGGCTCGACCATTCCAGCGCAAATAGGCGAGGGCTGTCGGTAAGGGGAATAGCATCCGCAATAGGGGACCAAGGGGGAAGTAGAAATTAATGAGAAACAACATGGCGGTGGTACTTGCCAAAAACGCAGTTTCCACCATTTCGCGGGGATGATTATGAAGCGATTTGGTCATTAGGTTTAAATCGGTTTGCCTTTAGAAGTTGTCATGCAAGGGGCTTATGAAGCGATTTGGTCATTAGGTTTAAATCGGTTTGCCTTTGGAAGTTGTCAGGCAAGGGGCTTAAGCCCCTTGTTTAATTGAGTGGCAATTGGGTGCAGGGCAAATTATCAATTTTCTGTGCTTAGTTCTTTTGGGGTCGTATCTGGTAGACGACGGCGCAATCCATAGAGCCAAATTAAGCCAAAAATACCTGCGGCGATCGCCCCTAAGCTCACCAGTTGTGCAGTCCGCAGTCCTAACACCATCAGGCTATC
The DNA here is from genome assembly GCA_044350865.1 of Pseudanabaena sp. Lineage (GTDB taxonomy): Bacteria > Cyanobacteriota > Cyanobacteriia > Pseudanabaenales > Pseudanabaenaceae > Pseudanabaena. Next base: position 10,056 of record JBILGV010000088.1, read on the forward strand.
CGTCCGCAAACCTTCAATCCAGAATCGACCAAGGCTATAGGCGATCGCATAGATCATCGTAATCGTGCCAGTTCGCAGTTTCGGAAAACGCAGGAATGCAAAGATTAAAATCGCGAATACGCCGATATTCCAAACCGATTCGTATAAAAAAGTCGGATGAAAGTAAGATTCGCCAACAAATTCAGGTGGACGGCGATTGCTGGGAATAAATAATTTCCAAGGCAGGTCAGTGGGAGCGCCAAAAGCTTCCGAATTAAAGAAGTTGCCCCAACGCCCGATCGCTTGTCCTAGGATTACGGCAGGCATAATGATATCTGCCATTAGCCAAGTGGAAATTTTCTGGCGCTTACAAAATATGGTCGCGGCGATCGCGCCACCAATAATTGCACCATGAATAGCTATACCACCTTCCCAGATCGCAAACACTTTGTACCATTCCTGATTTTGAAAACGTTGCCATTCAAAGAGGACATAGTAAAAACGAGCGAAAGGAATCGCAGCCACTACCAGCCAAATCGACAAATCGCCGACCATTTCAGGATCAATATTACGTTTCTCGGCAAGTTTTTGCGCCAATACCGTTCCTAAAATAATCGCCGAAGCAATCAATAATCCATACCAACGGATCGAAAGTGGTCCAAGCTCAAAAGCGATCGGACCTGGAGATGTAAATTCCAAAGCAAGCGGCAGCAAATTAATCACTTTTTCCTTTTTCCTTTTTACTTGTAACGTATTCCTGCTTGCTTAAGACGATTAAGCGCTTCACCAAGGCGATCGCAGTCAGCGATCAAACTAATCCTGACATAGCCCTCACCACCTTTGCCAAAAGCGCTACCCGGAGTAAACACCACGCCCGTAGTTTCCAAAACCTTGAGGGCAAAATCCGCCGAGGTCATGCCGACTGGTACAGGAATCCAGAGATACATCGTGGCAAAGGTTTTGGGGATTTCCCAACCCATCTCACCCAGCCCTGCAATCAAGAAATCACGGCGCTCTTTGTAGCGATCGCAGACTGCTTCCAGATAGCGATCGGGCAGTTGCAGGGCTGTCTCCGCCGCCACTTGAATTGCCGAAAAGATGCCGTAATCAAGATTAGTTTTGAGGGTGCGTAAACCTTGGATTACATGGCGATTGCCCACGACAAATCCTACCCGCCAGCCCGCCATGTTATAGGTTTTGGAGAGGGTATGAAATTCTACGCCGACATCTTTGCCGCCTTCGATTTCCAGCAAACTGGTGGGTACATAGCCATCAAAAGCAAGTTCGGCATAGCAGAGATCATGAACCAGTAAAATCTCGTATTTCTTGGCAAAGGCTACCGCTTCTTCAAAAAACTCACGCGGGGCGATCGCACCAGTAGGATTAGCAGGATAGTTGAAATACATCACCTTAGCGCGTTGAGCAATATCCTCAGGAATTGCCGAGAAGTCGATCAACCAATTATTTTCAGCAGTCAAGATCATTTCGTAGATCTCGCCACCAGCCAGTAATGGACCACGAAAATGGGCGGGATAGGCGGGGCTAGGCACTAACACTACATCCCCAGGGTCAATATAGGCGATCGCTAAATGTCCTAAGCCCTCCTTGGAGCCAATCAGAGGTAAAGCTTCACCTTCAGGATCAAGCTGGACGTTATAGCGGCGATTGTACCAATCGGTGATTGCCCGCCGAAAACTTGCTGTCCCTTCAAAGGGCGGGTAGCCGTGATTTTTGGGATCTTGTAAAGCGGCGATCGCGGAATCGATCACTGGTTGGGGCGTGGGACCATCAGGATTGCCCATGCCAAGATCGATCAAATCTAGACCTTGCTCTTTCGCTCGCAGCTTCAACTCATCTAAACGGGCAAAAACATATTGAGGGAGTTTTTCTAGTCGCTGAGCAGGTTGGAGCCAAGTCTTCATTTGTATTTTGAGAGCGTATAGGGTTTATATCATGCACTATGGAAACGTATAGTACATTCCAAAGATGCTTTTGTTTTTGTTATAGATCTTTCGATTTTAATAGAAATTGTCGTAGAAATCTCTACTAAAATCGCACTTACAGCTTTTTGGGGTTAAGTAGGAATTAAACGTAGGATGTGTTAGCGATAGCGTAACGCATCGCCTCTAATCACTCTAATCAATTAATGCGTTACGTCGCACTAACGCATCCTACAAATAATTAAGCCTTCGTACTTATAGCTTTTTGAGCAAATTCAACTCATCCGCCGTGAAATCTTCAAAAGCTGCTAGTTGACTTGCCAAAAGCTCAACTGTGGCATCTGCAATGTCATTATTTGCCGCCGAGCGATCGCGTAACCGTTGTTCCAAGACTTCTAAGGGTGCAGTGCAGTAAATAATTTCCACAGGAATATTTTGGGATTGGGCAACCGCGATCGCTTGGCTTCGGAGACTAATGCGATCGTATTTAGCATCAAGAATCACTGTGAAACCTTTACTAGCTAACAAAGCTCCCAACTCAGCCAATCTCGTATAGGTTTTCGCTGTCATCTCTGGTGTGTAGATCTCGTCACTACCGCGCTCCATCAGATGAATTCCTGCAATCTGTTTGCGGATTGCGTCCGATCGCAAATAAATTGCATCTTGTTTAGAGGCGATCGCTCTCGCAGTTGTACTTTTGCCAGAACCAGATACACCCGACATGATGATCAATTTGCCCTGTTTGGGTTGAGTATATTCCCAAGCCAACTTGTAATATGCCGAAGCTTCCGTTTGAGCGATCGCTTTTACATCCGCAGGAATATTCGGATCATCCAGCAAGAAAGAAGTTACCTTAGCGCGAATATAAGCTCGCATACTGGAATGCAATGGCAACAGCAGTAGCCCTTCATAATCGCCAGTCCTCTCCAAATAGGTATTCAGGAAAATATTCGCGAGATCGCTGCGATCACGAAATTGTAAATCCATTAATAGGAATGCAGCATCGTACATTACATCGCTATTACGGAATGGCTCATTGAATTCGATACAATCAAAAATCTGAATTTGGTCTTGATACAGACAAATATTTTTTAAATGCACATCACCATGACATTCACGGACTTTACCCTGAGCAATGCGATCGCTAAATAACGTTGCATTCTCAGCAAAGAACTTGTCGGTGTAGGCGCGGGTTTGTGCAAGCTGTTCCTCAGTTTGAGCCAGACCGACATACTTCTCAGTAGAAGCATAGTTATCGTTAGCGACAGCGCGAACTGCTTCCATTGTCCCAAAACTGTTGATATGGTCATTGGTTAAAGCATTTTGATGAAATACCGCCAACTGTTCACCGATCTGCTTTACATGATCCGATGTCAGTCTTCCCGAAGCAAACATCTCAATTAGTAAATCCTCTTGAGAGAATTCGGGCATAGCGATCGCGTATTCCACAGGCGTTCCCGTACCTGTTTTATCAAAATGATACTTGCCATCAGTTTCAATAATTGGCAAAACCGAGAGATACAGGTCACTAGCAAGTCGGCGATTCAGTCTCAATTCTTCTTCGCAAAAATATTTGCGTTTTTCTAATGTGGAAAAATCCAAGAAACCAAAATTCATTGGCTTTTTGACTTTATATGCAAAGTCTCCCGTTAATAGCACAAAGGAAATATGGGTCTGCAAAAGTTGAATCGGTTCCTTGACAGGATGCTCGTAAAATTCAAGTAAGAGCATTTGTTCGATAATTGGCGGTAATGACATAGTTAAATCAAATATTGAGGCTTGCACAGCAAGCCTTATATTATCAGATCGGCTTTTTATAGCGCGTTAGCCAAGTAAAGAATAAAATCGGCATAGAAATGGCAACTAATGACTCCGCCCAGAAAAAGGATAGAAAATCAGTTAACCCGCCAAGAGGTGGCACACTGGGCTGAAGATTTCGCACCGCAGGCAAAGCAAATAACATCCCCGCAATCAGGGTAAACATACCAAATTCAATTGGACGTGGCTGCCAAACGACAACCATCGTAATCGTAAATACCACTAAACCAATCAACCACATCGCAATCATGAGAAAAATCGAGAAAGACTTAGTGATCACTGATCGCGATATAGTTATTCGCAAGCCCATGTAACTATCCGATGATTCAAATTCTGCTTTGGGAATGTTGTCCACATCAATGTTATAGCCTGAGATTGCGCCATTGAAATTAACAGCCATCGGAATTTCCTCATTTTCATCTTTAGGATTAGTAAAGAAGAGATAGAAATCCGAGCTATGCACATCAAAAGGATAGTCACTGACGCGACCATTGATGATTGATAGTGAACCTGTCACGGAATCAGGGATACGGTTTTTCTCTAGGGTCACTTCAGTCTTGCCACTTTCGATTCCCGTAAAGAATTTCAACTCTTTGGTGAGTCGCTCATCCTTAGCATAGGTTCCTTCAGGCTTAGGAGCAAATCGAAGATTTATTTCTGATTTAATTGGATCAACTCCTAATAACTTCACGTCAACATCGATCCGATTTGGAGCCTTGTCATCACCAAAAGTCAAATTAGCCGATCGCTGTGTGTGATCGTTCTGATAAAAATAGAGTGCGCTCGAAAAAGCACCGATAAACAGGGTCAGAAAAAGCAACATGATCATAATGCGCTTAGTCAAAAGCTTGCGAGTGGTATCTGCCATAGATTGGTTTAACTCAGTGAGTGTTATTTTAGTCCTATTTTTGGTGCTATTTTATTGCCTTCTTTTTTCAGCTAGACGCATTAATATTTCCGCGTGAGCTTCACGGGTAATTGGATAGAAATAGGCTAAACCTAAACCAATAATTAAGGCGATCGTGGGCAGAGGTCCGATCGCAAACCGAATGGCAAACAAAGCTGAATCTGGTTGTAATGGAGGAGCTTGACAAGGAACACTTTCTTGGAATTTCGCCCATGCTAAACCTTGACCCAGTAGAAATAAACCCGCCGCTAGACCAAACTTTTGCAAGAGAACCATGAAGGCATAGAAAATCCCTTCGCGGCGATGTCCTGTTTCTAATTCATCGAGATCGGTAACATCGGGAATCATTGACCAAGGAATTAAATAGGCGGTAGAAATGCCACAACCAGCCATGATTGCTAGAATATAAAGCAGCACAACTTGACCTTCTTGTAGGAAAAATAGCCCTGCTTGAGCAATAATCCAGATTCCTGAACCCATGAAATAGGCGGCTTTTTTACCAAATCTTTGGCTGACTGCGCTCCATACTGGTAACATCGCTAGAGCCGTACCTTGGACACCAATCATCACGGTCGTAAAATCTTTCTCTCCCAACTTCATCCAATTAATCACAAAGTAGGGAATGATCGAAGCGGTGATTTGTAAGGCTAGCCATGAACAGAAATAGATGCCAATCACAAACAGAAATGGACGATTGTTAAAGACAATTTTTAACTGTTCAAAAAAGCTGGGTTCGCTGTTATCTGTTTGAGGGTTATCAGCTTCGAGAGCTTCGTTGTGTAGTCGATGTCGATCGCTAGCGATCGCTCTTTTTTTAATGCCAAATACGCACCAATAAATGGAGAGACTAGAGATAATCGCACATATAGCACCGAGGACAATATATTGCATTCCACCCGTATTACAAGTACCAACTTGCCGCGCAGGATCTTTGAAAAAATCAAAAATTACTTGAGCAATTATCAAAGAGAGAATGCTGCCACCAATGGAGAAGGTAAAGCGGAAAGTATTGAGGCTAGTGCGTTCGTTATAATCTTGCGTGATTTCAGGGGTGAGGGCGGTATATGGCAGATTAACAGCCGTGAAGAAGGTATTGAAGACGATACCAACAATCACATAGTACCAAAAGAGAACCATCTTGTCGGTGCTAGGAACTAGCCATTGCGCCAAAAATGATAGCCCAAAGGGAATCGCGGCATAGATCATCCAAGGCAATCGCCGCCCTATTTTTGACTTAGTGCGATCGCTCAATACACCCACAACGGGATCGTTGATTGCATCCCAAATTTTTCCAATCAAGAGAACTAGCCCTGCAAGGGCGGGATCGAGTCCTGCGACATTAGTAAAAAAGAATAATAGAAAGAATGAGAGAATATTGGTCGTAATTGATGTCCCGAGATCGCCCGCGCCATAGGCTAGCTTTTCGTTAAAAGTTAATTTAGTGGCGGTGAGGTCATATTGGGAAGGATCAAAAGAATTTTGGGAATTATTGGGGGAATTACTCATGGTGCTTGCGTAATTTCAATTTTGAGCTATAGCATAAAGCAAACCTAGCTCGGCATAATGGAAATAGCACTTTTGGTAAATAAATTATTATGAGTTTAGAAAATTCTAATACGATCTCCCCTACAGCGAATAAACTACGCAACCTATTAGTAGCGATCGCCGCAATTATCCTCACCACCTCCCTATTTTTAGGATTTCAGGTGCAACAAAGTAGTACTTCATTAGATGCAGTGGCGGCGGCGGCTAGTCCCATTGATGTGGCTTTGGCAAATACAAAACCAACCACGATTGAGTTTTATGCTGATTGGTGTAAAGTTTGTCAGTCAATGGCGGCGGACAATCTGTCCCTCGAAAAAGAATATAGCGATCGCATGAATTTTGTGATGCTGAATGTGGACAATACGAAATGGTTGCCAGAGGTGACGAAATATCGCGTTGATGGCATTCCCCGTTTTATTTTCCTAGATGCTAATAATCAGGCGATCGGTGATACGACAGGCGCGATCCCCCGTGAGATTATGGCAGCCAATATCGAAGCGGCGATCGCGAATCAACCTCTGCCTCATAACGGGATTAATAGCGATCGGACTTCTCCGATTATTGAACCGAAAGCCGCCGATATCTCTCAGCCAAGGGATCACGGTAAAATAAAGTAGGACTGACTTTTGATAATGTGGTTTATTTAGGCAACAGCAAACTCTGTGTGTTGTCTAGTTTCTGGCGATTTGAATGCTAAGACAATATGACCTTTGGGTATTCCTGCTGTAACTAATTCATCAGCGATACCGTCTTCTGTCCCATCATGTTGAATCCAGAGCTTGTGATCAACTAAATCAATATGTAACAGTGTTCCATAAATACGATAACCATTTTGCCAACCTGCTTCGACTAGCAAATAGCGATCGCGTTTTTCGTCTAACACTAACTCAACTTGAACTTGGCGATCGGTGTCAAGAAATTCAGCATATTCTTGAAGGATTTTTTCGATAATCTGACGATATTGATAAGTTAAGGAATCCATCGCACAATTACCTCCTCAGTGGGATCAAAACTAAACAAGCGAATAATGCTATCTTCAATTAAGGTTTGACCTGCTTCTTCTTCAAAAACTGTTTTACAGACATTTTCAGTGACTGCGAGAAATAATTTATATTCAGGATAATAGCGCACTAATAAGTGAGCGTACAAAACAAATTGACCCACCGCTTCTTCGAGATCCTTCATATTAGATGGACGGGTGAAGCTTTTGACCTCAACTGCTATTTTTTCTGTTCCACGTTCTGCGGCTAATAGTCTTTCGGCTCCTAAATCAACGAATAAATTTCTGCCCCGCGCTAAACGAATCCGCAAAGGATCATGGGTGATTTTCCAGTCGTCCTTGATGAGTGAATTTTTTACGTTGTCGTGATACAGATCGCAGGTCGGGCAAATCTGGCGGATAGCTATCGGTTATCGCAGGATTATTTTCGCGGCTATCGGGATGAGTTTTCAGAAAATCTCTATGTTTACCCGATGAGTGAGTTTAGTCGGGAGCAGGTGAGTGAATATTTCGCGCATCCTGAGATCGATGTGCCTCTAAGTGATGAGGCGGCGGAGTCAGTGAAGTTCTAATTTAAGGATGTGGATTTTGCAAATGCTCAAGAATTTCTATAGAATCATCAAAGGTTTTGATGATATCTTCCACATCGATTAGATCATTCTCATCCGCAGATTCCCATGCGCGATCGTGACTTAACTCTGTCAGCTTTACAAAAGATAAACCTCCATATTTCGTTACCGAATGGTTTAGGCATTCCATATCAGAATCACTCAAAAAATCAGTATTAGGCTGTCTCAGCTTTTTGATGTCATGTTTATCGACTATCTTGAAAGCCTGAAGAACCTGCTCAGATATTTCTTGTGATGGTTGAAAGCTCGGAGACAAATCTCCACGCACTAATTTCAATAGATTATAAATTTGACTTGGAACAAGACCATGCTTCATTGCGTAATAGCTATCACCGCAAATAAACCTTCCATATTTTTCTAAATGTTCCTTATCTGCAAAGTATAAAACTTTAGAAACACTATGAATTGTTGGCTGAACTGTCTTTTCCAGCAGATCTAATATATAGAGCAAAGACTCTATTCCCTTCTCAATATTAAAGTTAAATTGGTATTCCATAGCAACACTTACCTAACCGACAATGCATTACCCAGATTTTAATAACTAAAATATATGTGATAGAGATATACACGGTATATGTATTTTACTCTATGCGAGCCTATATCTACCTCACTCAACTTTTGATGTTTGAGGCGATCGCTCTTATCTACAAGTCTCTGCTAGCGATCACGCTTGATGGCAAAATTAGCAATGAGGCAGAGTCGAGCTAATGCCAAAACTCAATCAATCCACTCATTATTTGATTTTTCATCATTGTAGAGAATGCGATCAAAACCTTCACTGAGAGTTGGTGGAGCATAGGAAAGAGTACGGTGCATTTCAATGATGACTTCATCGGGGACATGGCGATCGCGAATATCGTTACGCGACAAACAAATCCAAAGCGGCACATTTAACCAAATCCCCGTAATTGGCTTAAAACCAAGCTCTTTAGCAAGGCTAATAATATTTTTGCGATATTCGGGGCTGTAGTTTGTGGCATCATATATTACAGATTGTTGCGATTTTGCGGCATTTGTAAATTCCTGCTGTAACAGAGTCCAAATCTCACTCCAATCACCTTGAGTAGCGGCTGAGCCATAAAGTGACTCTCGAATGCGATCGGGACTAATTAACTGGGTTTGCGCGTAGGTAAGACTACTGCTGTTCTTGCGGTTTTTTTGACCAGAAACAGCCAGCATCTGCGCTGCAAGGCTAGATTTGCCACTCGCAGGTACACCAATTAGGATAATTACACTTGCCATGCGATCTTGTGTTACTACTATGGTTATGCTGAAATAAAAATATTAATGAAATGGTCTAAATAAAAATGAGTGAATATAATGAAGGACTTGGAGAATATGATGATCAAAAATCGGCTGCCTTGAGAGAATATCACGATCTAATATCGACTGCATTGAAAGGCAATAAGGAACAAATATTGGCTGCATCGGATGTAATTAGGACTCAAAACTTATTGGCTATAGCGAAAGTACACTTGGTAGATAAAATGGATGAAATCGAAAAATCGGCTGAACCTCTACATAAAAGAAAACTCGATGCATCGAAAGAAGAGCGCGACGCAGAGCGGGATCAAACATTGGCTCGATTGGAATCAGATGCACATAAAGCTGTAAAAAAATTACAGGCATTGAATGCAGATGCAGATAAACTCTAAATGGTGCAAAACTCTACACCAGTCTTCACTCTAGATAATCATATCAAATAGCAAAATATGTCTACACTCTACGATTTCAAAATTACTAACATCGACGGTCAACCTGTTGATCTTGCTCAGTACAAAGGCAAGGTAGCCCTAGTTGTCAACGTGGCTTCTAAATGTGGCTATACCAAGCAATACAAAGGACTGGAATCCCTTTATCGTGAATATAAAGACAAGGGATTTGAAGTTTTAGGATTCCCAAGCAATGATTTTGGCGCACAAGAACCTGCTCCTGAAGCCGAAATCAAGGAATTCTGCTCACTCACCTACGATGTCACCTTTGATATGTTTAGCAAGGTTAAAGTCAAGGGTGCAGACATGGTGGACATATACAAATATCTCACCGACACCACCGCCAACCAAGTGCAGTGGAACTTTAATAAGTTTCTGGTTGATAAAGAAGGTAAAGTTGTCAAGTATTATGCCTCTAGTGTCGCACCTGAAGATGCTGGAT
>JBILGV010000089.1:0-19956 GCA_044350865.1 Pseudanabaena sp.
AAACCGAAAAGGTTCTTAGGCGGCTACAGGAGCTGCTTTACGAGAAAAAGATACAATGTTGTTCGCATGTACTTGTTTGAATCATTGATTTACGAGAGATAATTCGCTCTCGACCTGCATCAAAGGATAGTTTCTACTAACACGTCGAAACCCTTACGATCCCAATTGTGTTTATCATAGCACAAAAAAATATAAAACCAAGAATTCTTGGGGTGGGCTTCGCCCACCCCCAAAATAATCATAAAAGCGAGCCACCGCAACTAGAGCCACTTCCTGCGGTGCAGCCATAGCAATAGTTAGCAGTTTGGATTTCTTGGATAATATCTAAAGAATTTTGTTCGAGGATTTTCGCTACGGTCAGAATTTCACCATTGGGCGATCGCGCTGGGAGATTTTCCATTTGATTAAAGTCACAATCATAGATGTAGCCTTGATAATCGACCGAAAGCTGATTACGACACATCAGGTGATCGAGCGTGGCGGGATTGTAATGAGTCTCGAGAAACTGTGAATATTCATCTTCTAACTTACGATGTTGTAAATGGAACTTGCTGCGTCCGATGGGAAGATTGGTAATCGTAAATAGGTTATTAAAGACAATGCCAAACTGTTCTTGTAAATGCTGTTTGTAAGCTAGTTGTAAGCCTTCTTGGTTGGGAGCAAGAGCGAATTTATTCGAGATGGGAAGCGGGGGATTGTAAACCAAATCTAAAACTAGCTGAGGATCGCTACCATAACCAAGACGATTCAGCCATTGCAAAGCTTGGATCGATTGCTCAAATACGCCTTTGCCACGCATTTTGTCCACATTGTCTTCCAGATAACAAGGCAGTGAGGCAACAACCCGCACTTGATGTTGGGCGAAAAATTCGGGAATATCTTCGTAGCTTTTTTCAAAATAAATCGTCAAGTTAGAACGAGCGATCGCTTCTTTGCCATTGGCTCTCGCCACCTTCACTAAATCGCGAAATCCATAGAGCATCTCTGGTGCGCCGCCTGTGAGATCCACCGTCTCAAGTTGGGGAAATCGCTGAATAATCTCGATCAGTTGCTGGCAAATATCAGGTGTTAATGCTTCGGTACGATGGGGGCTAGCCTCAACATGACAATGGGTACAAGCCAGATTGCAAATTTTACCAAGATTAATTTGTAATATCGAAATTTGATGTTTTAAAAAAGGAGCTTGTAATTTTCGAGAAAAAGGCGTAACCGCGATCGCATTAGCTTGCATAGATTGGTAATCTGGGGCAGTTTTCCTATCATTCTGCCATACACTTAAGCACGAACATGCGAATCTCTGCGATCGCCAGATCGTATTCACTAATCAAATGATTTAAAAGTTCAGGCGAGATCGCAATTAGCCCTATATTGCTTTTTTTCTCAAAATAACGACTTATTTCTGATAGCTTCATTGCACCAATACTGGCGCTGGTTGATTTTAGTGTATGGGATGCACGACTAAATGCAGGTGCATTTTGATCGCTAAAGGCAACTTGAATTGCATCAATTAAGCTTTCGGCTGAACCTAGATAAACTGTAACTAGGTCAGAGAAGAGTGAATCGTCATCAATTGATTCTCTCAAGCCTTGAAATATATTAATATCTAAAATCGGAGCCTTAACATATTCTGGGCAATTATTTTCTAAATCTGATATGTTAGCGATCGCTCGATTTGTTATAGTCTCAACCATAGTATTTACCAATGATTTACATTACAAAGAACTTAGCAAAGAACTTATCAGGTAAGGGGCTTAAGCCCCTTGTTAACCGAGAATAAATCTTTTGTGATGTTCAATTTTCTATAGTTTCAGTTTACGCAAGTTGGCGATCGCTGATTCGATAGTGCTATCTTTCTTTGCAAAACAGAATCTTAAGCCATTGACCTTATCGCGATCGGGTTGGCTAAAACAATTTCCTGAGACGGCAGCTACTAAAGCTTCTTTGGCTAGGCGAAATGAGGCGCTATTGGCATCACTGGCGATGACTGAGCTATCCGTCCAAATGTAATAGGCTCCTCTTGGCAATACAGGAGATAAGCCAATTTCCGCTAATACAGGAAACAATAAATCGCGCTTACGTTGGTAATTGAGCGCCATATTTGTGAAATATTCCCGTCCAAATTGCATGGCGGTTAGGGCTGCATGTTGCAAAGGTGTGGGGGCGTTAATTGTGATGAAATCATGAATGCGGCGCATGGCGGCGGTGAGTTCTGGACAAGCGATCGTATAACCTAATCGCCATCCTGTAATGCAAAAAGTTTTGGAAAAGCCATTCACGACAATTGTGCGATCGCGCATTCCTTCAATAGTCATCAAACTAATATGCTCTGCTTCATAGATGATATATTCATAAATTTCATCGGTAATCGCATAAACATTATATTTCTGGCAAAGTTTCGCGATCAATTCCAATTCTGTCCTTGTCCATACCTTGCCCGTAGGATTAGCAGGACTATTAATGATCACCGCCTTCAACCCTTTTTTAAAAGCAGGCTCCAGCAATTCTTCCGTAACTTCCCATTGAGGCGGATGCAGGGTAATAAATTCGGGAATACCGCCCACAGTTGCCAGATTAGGAATGTAGTTTTCATAAAAAGGCTCAAAAACTAATACGCGATCGCCCTGATCGATCAACGCCATCAGCGCTACATTTAAGCCTTCAGTTGCACCACAACAGACGGTAATTTCGGTTTCGTGATCAACGGTGATCTGATTATCGCGTTGCATTTTTTCAGCGATCGCGATCCGTAACTTGTCCCAGCCCCAACTATCTGAATATTGATTTAAATCGGCAGCGATCGCGTCTCTAGCGGCTTCTTTAAGCGCCTCTGGCGCAGGGAAATCTGGTAAACCTTGAGCAAGATTAATTGCGCCAAATTTCTCGCAATAACGGGAAGCTTCACGAATTTGGGATTCTTTAATTTGATGGGCGCGTTGTGACAGCGAATGTAATAGTGAAACAGTAGTCAAGGGAATATCTCTAGGCTTGAAAAAGGAAAGACAACGAAAAAAGTATTGCCTATACTCAATCCTAAGCGAGATCACCATGACTGGTCAAGGTTAAGGGTTAAGAGCGATCGCTAGTTTATAAAATTCAAATATCCTCTTCAATACCCAGCTCACGAAGACGAGCAGCCAAGCGATTAGCCCGTTCCTCTGATTGAGCCAACTGTTTGGACACCTCTTTTAAGTTTGTGAATTTCTTGCCATCAGGAAAATAAAGTTCTAGTTGTTCTCCACAAAGATCGAATCGGATATTCATTCTGGGGCTAATCCATCCATTGATTTGATCAATCGCTTCTAGTTCTCTTCCGATTCGCTGCCATCCTGTCAGATCAACGCGCTCTGGATCGTAGAGATAGTATTCTTCTACTCCATAACGTTCATAAAATTTAAACTTTTTTACCATTTCTGCGGCTCTGTTGCCTGGGGAGAGAATTTCAAAGGCAACTTGTGGCGCTATAGCATTTTCCAGCCATTGCATATAGGAGCCACGTTTTCCTTTGGGTCTGCCAAATACGACCATTGCATCAGGAGCCGCACAGATCATGTTATCGCCTTCAATGGGATACCACAGTAAATCTCCTGCCACAAATATATGGGGATCGTCAGCAAATAAACATTCTAAATTTTCTTTAATGGTGACAATCCAATCAAACTGCTCGGTATTGTTGCTCATTGGCAGCCCATCATCGTCAGGGTAGGTAATCTTTTTGACAGGTGGCATTTGTAAAATCATCGTGCAACCTCAAAATTGATAGTTTTTTGTCAGTATAGCTGTCATTATTAGCGATCGCCTTCGTCCATCATCAAAAAACAAAAAATCGCATCTTTATCAACCAAAAATCACCAGACACGCCTCTTCAAATTTTGACTATTGGCAATAATTACGGAATCTCCCGCAGGTTCAATTAGATATAGTCCTTCTTGGGTTGCATATTCATCGGCTTGCTCATCAATTTTGATGCCTGCTACTGCTCCATAGAGTTTGTGATTTTGATATTTTGGGAATGCCTCTTTCAATCTTCCTAATACTTCCAAAAAGCGTTTTACATTGCGAATTTCTAAGTGCGACTTCACCTCTATCGCCACGATTTCATTAGCATTTTCCACCAGAATATCAATTTCCATAGAGCCGCGATCATCATCACCTCTCACGCGCATGGCGGTGTAATGCACATCTATTCCCTGTTCTCTAAAAATTCTAGCAGCGGCGGGTTTGATGAGGTTTTCCACAAATTCTCCCCATCGGCTGGTTAGCCCCCCAACCTGTTTGTTAGTTTCAGCAACTAGCTTTTCAGTTTTGGCAATGGATGCACGAAGTGATGCCATTTCCTGTTCAGCAATGAGTTGACGCTCCTCGAAGGCTTGTTGATATTCTTTGCGTTGCTGTTCGCTTTCGCGAAAGAGGGCGAAGATGTCGTCTAGGGTAATAGTGTTTTCAGACATGGTTTTGATGAGATTGACTGCCTTGTAAGTATTTTAGCAGTTTCAATAAAAATTCTTAGAACTAAATCACTGGCGAAATTAGTTTTTGTGATTTCTTAGATGTGACGCTATTTGTAATTATTCCCAGAATAAGAATTAAATCTTTCTAAATTTTTAGATTAATGGGTAACAATGCTCACACTTAACACATCGCACTCGATCTGACTGTAGTAAACTGACTTATTAAAAGCATCTCTACAATAAACTTTGCGTTCAAACGCGACCTATGGACTTTGCATATCAATACGCATGGCTGATTCCCTTGCTGCCACTTGCCGCAGCATTGATCATCGGCACAGGACTGATTTCCTTTAACAAATCCACCAACAATCTGCGATCGCTTTGGTCAACACTCAGCGTATCGGCTACGGGTGGCGCAATGGTGATGGCGTTTAATCTACTCTGGAGCCAGATCCAAGGACATGATCCTTATCTCTATACCTTTGAGTGGGCGCAAGCAGGTACTTTTCATCTGAACATGGGATTTGTGATCGATCACCTCACAGCGATGATGCTGGTAATCGTCACTACTGTTGCTTTTTTGGTGCAGATCTACACCGATGGCTACATGGCGCATGATCCCAGCTATGTCAGATTTTATGCTTACCTCAGTTTGTTTACCTCCTCGATGTTGGGATTAGTAATTAGTCCTAATTTGGTTCAGATTTATATTTTCTGGGAATTAGTGGGGATGTGTTCCTACTTGCTGATTGGCTTTTGGTTTGATCGCAAGGGAGCCGCCGATGCTTGTCAAAAAGCATTTGTCACTAACCGCGTGGGTGACTTTGGGCTATTACTGGGCTTACTTGGTTTGTATTGGGCAACGGGTACGTTTGAATTCACAGAAATGGGAGAAAAGCTGTCCCAATTAGTCGAATCTGGCGGCTTAAGCGTGGGACTAGCAACTTTATTTGCGATCCTCGTATTTATGGGACCTGCGGCAAAATCAGCCCAATTCCCACTCCATGTATGGCTACCTGACGCAATGGAAGGTCCTACACCAATTTCCGCTTTGATTCATGCAGCGACAATGGTTGCCGCAGGCGTATTTCTGATTGCTCGCATGTTCCCCGTATTCGAGGAAATCCCTGCGGTGATGAACACGATCGCTTGGACAGGTGCATTCACAGCATTTCTGGGCGCAAGCATCGCCGTTACCCAAAACGATATCAAAAAGGGCTTAGCCTATTCCACTGTTTCCCAATTGGGTTACATGGTTATGGGTATGGGCGTTGGTGCTTATGGTGCAGGGCTGTTTCACTTGATGACCCATGCTTATTTCAAAGCGATGATGTTCCTCGGCTCTGGTTCCGTCATTCACGGTATGGAAGAGGTGGTCGGACATGATCCCGATGTTGCTCAAGATATGCGGGTAATGGGCGGCTTACGCAAATATATGCCAATCACGGCAATCACCTTTTTTATCGGTACTCTTGCCATTAGTGGTATTCCGCCATTTGCAGGTTTTTGGTCAAAGGATGAAATTCTCGCTTCTACTTTTAGAGCCAATCCTCTTCTTTGGGCGATCGGCTTCGCCACAGCAGGGTTAACCGCTTTCTATATGTTCCGTATGTACTTCACCACCTTTGAAGGTGATTTTCGCGGTACGGACAAAAAACTCGTGGCTATGGTCAAAGCTGAGAATTCGGCGGGTAAAGAGGCACAAGCTCAAGATGGGCATAGTTCTCATCATGCCAGCAAGCCCCACGAATCACCGATCACGATGACTTTCCCTCTGATGGTATTGGCGATTCCCTCAATGCTAGTTGGTCTAGTCGGTACGCCCCTAGGTAATTACTTCGAGTACTTTATCCATGCGCCATCAGAAAAAATCACTGAAGTTCCTGTTGAAGGCTTCACCCCTGAATTTCTATTAATGGGTGGAAGTTCGGTTGGGATTGGTCTAATTGGGATTTCCTTTGCAATTCTCATGTATATGCAAAAGAAAATCGATCCCAGCGCGATCGCCAAAGCGATTCAACCGATCTACAATCTCTCCAAGAACAAGTGGTACATTGACGAAATTTACGGAGCAGTATTCGTAACTGGTTCGCGCCGTCTCGCTCGTCAAGTGCTAGAAGTCGATGCCAAGATCGTTGATGGTGTCGTCAATCTTGCAGGTTTTGTAACTGTAGTTTCTGGCGAAGGTTTGAAGTACTTTGAAAATGGCAAGGCGCAATTCTATGCCCTTGTGATTTTCATTGGTGTTCTTGGTTTGGTAATTGCAACTTCGATTTAGTTAAATAATTCCAAAACTCAAAAAGGGAGTTGACGCACAAAGTGCCTAAGCTCCCTTTTTGTTTTTTAGATTTCGCTCCCAAACCAAATTCTGACTCCCCACATCCCAATTAATAGAATTAAAAAAACAACATCATAGGGAAGAAATTTAAGCGGATTCCATACCACAAGGTGCGTATTGGGAGTTGTGAAGCCACGAACTTGCATCGCATTAGCCGTTTGTTCAGCGCGAATAAACAGATTATCAATCAACCGTTCCGCAAGGATTAGCCATATTTGACTAGTTCTCTTAAAACCTAATTTTTTCCAGTTAATCGATCGCGTCCGCATTGCTCTAGCCAGATTTTGAACTTCTTCTAAAACTAAAGGGACAAACCGCAGGGCAAGTGTCAAGGTGAGAACGATTTCGACAACGGGAATTTTCAGGAATTTCAATGGGGAACAAATAGAAGCGATCGCCGCCGTAATTTCTTCAGGAGCCGTGACTAACAAAAATAAAGTTGGCGCATAGAGGTAGGTAAAAATCAAGGTACAGACGCGCATCCCCAAATCAACGGATCTACGGGTAACGGTGATATTGCCAGCTTTCCAGATCACATAACTGTAAGAATTTGGCTGAGGTAACTTAATTGTTAGTGGTGGCGCAATAATTGGCTTTTCGGCATTGACGGTAATTTCAGGAATGGGGCGGCGCGGCTGCACAGTCGTATTAAATCCATCGGGAGAAATCGTGGCGATCGCTAAGGTCATGAATGCGAGTAACAACAAAATCCCCATCTGCTGTTTCCAAATCCGCATCGGAATTTTTGAGGAAAAGGTCAAGATTATTAATAAAACGGCGATCGCAATTCGCCAAAAGGCATTGGCTTGGATTGGCGATAACAAAACAGTGAGCAATCCAAATAATTTAATGCGCGGATCGAGTCGATGCAGCCATGTGATAGGTTGCTCAAGGTAAAGTCCGATGGGAAGCGATCGCAGTATATCCACTTAATATTCTGATTACTAGTATTCTGACATTTTTCGGAAAGTTAATTCTCGCAGTTTACAATATACCAAACCTGATCAATCAATATGACCATTAACCCCGAACAGTTATTAGAACTTGCCCTCCAATCTGGCGCAGAATCCGCCGAAGTCTATGCATCAAACTCCATTTCTCGTCCTGTGTTTTTTGAGGCAAATCGTCTGAAACAACTAGAGAGTGTTGATTCGGAAGGAGTGGGATTGAGGGTTTGGCAAGGTGGGCGGGTGGGTTTAGCGATCGCCTATGGTGCGGTGGAGCCGAAAGATTTAGTAGAGCAAGCGATCGCCCTGAGTACATTGAATGAACCTGAAGAAATTTTATTGTGTGATTCCACGGCTGCTGACTATCCGAAATTATATGGACAAGAAGTTAGCGTTGAGCAAATGATTGATTGGGGAAAATCAGCGATCGCCCAAGTGTTAGAGCATTATCCTGAAGCAATTTGTGGCGCGGAATGGGATTGTGGTCGCGAGACGGTGCGAATTATCAATAGCAGAGGTTTGGACTGTGGTTATAGTGATATTACGGTGGATGGCTCTCTGAGTGCAGAGTTGACGCGAGGTGATGATTTTCTCAATGTTTGGTATGGTCAGTCGGAGCGGGGTAATTTGCCGCCAGAGGCGATCGCCCAAAAGGTGTTGCAATATCTAGATTGGGCTAAGAAAAATGCGAAAGCGCCAGCGCGTAAATCACCTGTGATTTTTACAGGCAAGGCGGCGGATTTGCTATGGGGGGTAGTGGCGATCGCGATGAGTGGGCGACAGGTACAGCAAAAGGCTACAACTTGGTTAGAGAAGGTGGGACAGCCTGTAATTTCCGATATTTTTACGGTGAGTCAGCATCCAGATTTTGGGGTTTATAGTTCTCCTTTTGATGATGAAGGTACGCCTACGCAGTCAAAAACTTGGATCGATCGCGGGGTTTTGCAAGGATTTTATGGTGATATTCGCACTTGCAAGGAATTAGGGATAACGCCAACGGGTAATGGTTTTCGCGGTGATTTGGGCAATTATCCTAGCCCTGGGTTATTTAATTTAGCGATCGCTGCTAATCAAACTATTCAAGGCGATATTGTGGAATTAGCGGCGACCTTAAAGAATGGTTTAATTGTCGATCAAGTTTTGGGTGAAGATTCAGATTTGTCAGGAGATTTTTCGATTAACATTGATTTAGGTTATCGCGTTAAAAACGGCGAAATCGTGGGACGAGTCAAGGACACGATGTTGTCGGGAAATATTTATAAGGCTCTCAATCAAGTTACAGCAGTAGCAAGCGATCGGGCTTGGCATGGTTCCCTATATGTTCCTGCGATGATTGTTGAAGGGCTGTCGATTACTTAGCGATCGCTTAGGCGAAAAATCAAGAAACCACGGATTCGTAAAATAAGAAAATTAATTGATATGGGATTTGACGATGCGTTTGTTTTTCTAGTGGTGGGTTGTGTAGCAAGTTATCTTTTGCGATCGCAACGGGATGCTCAGAAAATCAGTCGATCGCAGATCATATTGATGTGGACTTTAGCGATCGCTTTGCCTAGTTTGGTGATCGCATGGATGCTTTTTAGTCCCAACCTTAATCTCAACTATTTTCCAACTTTGCCCTTGATGGTTTTCTTCACGGGGATTTTGCTAAGTGTTTGGCTTTACTTCAACTTATCACCAGATTCTCAATTAAATTCTGAGTCTAGACTTATCCTCTCAGTCAGTGAAGAAAAACAACTGAGAGACTGCTTTCCCCACGCAATTTATCAATTAAAAAGTTTAGATTACCAATCTCAAGAAATCTATTGTCGCGGCCTATTCCGATCGCAAAATTATAAATATGCCTACGAGACAATCAATCAAAATCTGCAAAAAACCTTTGGCGATCGCTTTCTCTGTTATTTACAAGAAGCACCCCTAGAGAATTTGGGTTCAGGTTTTAGAGAATCCGAAAATGGTCAAGATAATTTTTCGGGCAATGCTTGCTATGACTTTTATCTAGTACCAAATAAAAATGCGCCAAAATCCCACCAATTAGATGCGATCGCTAGCATAGTTAGCGCGATCTTGACTATATTCACCTTGCTACTAGTTGGCGCAAATATTCATCGTTGGCAAGATCTGAGCCTAAACAACCTCCAAGCAAGTATTCCTTATGCATTGGCTGTAGCCAGTATCTTCGTTGTTAAAGCGATCGCTCAGTACTATATCGGCAAAAAAAATAAACTCAAACTAGCGCCACCTTTATGGCTACCCAGTGGCGGTTTTGGTATACTCGGCAGTCTAACCAGAAATACTGACCGATGGATTAAGACGGTTAACCCCATAAATCAGCGCCGCATTTTATTTGATCTAGCCGCAACCCCCAGCATTGCAGGTTTAGCAGTTTCCATAGTCTTACTAATATTGGGAAATTGGCTACTAGTTCCTGCAAGTTCAGCGATCGCCGATCCCGCTATTTCATTGCCATTGTCACCTTCACTATTAACAAATCTAAATACCTTCGATTTTAAAAACTCGATATTCGCAAATCTACTGCAAGGACTAGTGGAAATGTTATTTAACATCAACAAATCCGAGATTAGTCCAGATATGATTGCCACTTTTTCACCACTGACCCTAGCGGGTTGGACAGGCTTAGCTATGAGCGCGTTGCAACTGATGCCCTTTGATTTACTTGATGGGGGTAATCTCGCGATCGCCATGTTTGGACATCGCCAAGCTATCCAAATTGCCCGTATTACGCGGTTAGTAGTATTGGCGATCGCTTTACTTGTGCAGCCTTGGTTAAGAATTTATAGCCTATTGCTATTTTTATTACCTAATCCGCGATCGCTCATTAACAATGAAAGTATCGAACTTGATCATAATCGCGATGTAATTGGACTAATTTTAATGGCGATCGCCTTACTGATTATTCTCCCCGCATTAAAATAAGATCCAAAAAAGAAGGGCGGCTCGAAGAGCCGCCCTTCTTTTTTTTGGTTTTTATTGGTGTAAATGTGATTTTGCGCTTATTATTAATTTTGGCATGAGGTAGCCACGCTTTCTTGCTACTGCTAACATCAGTTGAGTCAACAGTAGAGACATGTTCATCCTGAAGCGCCAAGACGTTGAAATAGTCAATGTCCAAAATCCACAAAACAAAGATCAACAGATACCGATTTTGCAGTATCAAGGGCAATCATTTCGGTTGCTCAATATGTTTGGAGACAATCGAAATGAAGCTTTAGCACTCTGGCGAGACTTAACTGACAACAAAGGCAAAGCTTGCGTATTATTGGAAGAGCCTCAACGTTTTAGCGTCTGGGGACGCGTCAAGATTGATCAAATACATTCAGACCCCGCAGACATTTCCTCCGAAGGGACTTATCTGGTGCAGGGTTGCTTGCTAATGCTGCAAGCGGTATATCTCGAAATTGAAGATATGCTTGGAATGAGACAAGCTAACTCGTTCAAGCAAGATTTACTTAAGTTTATGCAACAGGGAAATTTTGCTCAAAGTACTACGATAGCTGCATTAGAAAGCGTTTTGTCGATCAACCCGCTTGACCCCGTACAAGTGCCTAACTGGGATGAAAGCAAATTACAACTTCTTTTGGGTGAGTTACATAAACTTGCTGTTTCCTATTTTGGGAATAACAGTTTTGTCGATAGTGCGCTTGAGGCTTTAAATGATCTGCCCGAAGCAGTTTCTGTGACCGTTTGGTTAAAAAAGAATCCCAAAGGCAAACTTTGGCAATAATTTAACATCCTCTCAATTAATACTTTTTCCTTGTTTCTTTTTCCTTTTTCCTTTTTTATAGTTGTCGCCAAGGTTCAATTTACATGAGTAGAGCCAAATCTCCCGCCCCATCAGGGATTCCCACACAGTATATTATTTGGGCAGCAATCGGATGGGCTGCTGCCGCCTTGATGTTTTATCTGTTTCTGAGCGCTCCCACTGATGTATATACAATACTAACTAGCAGTGAAGAATGTCCCGACGTATTGAAAAAATCTTTAGGGATGGTTCAAATACCTTTTAGACCAAATTGGTATCGTGCAGGGACTTATATTTTTCAAACTGTTGCGATCGCTTTTTCAGGTATTCTTTGTTTACGCAATTGGCGTAGTCCTAAAATTATTAGTGGGCGCAATGTTTGGCTAGGATTGGGATTCGGTATCATTGCTTGGGGAATTGGCAACCTTATCTTTGGCTTTCTAGATTTTCAGTACCAAAGCCAAATTATTCAGGCTGGCTCTCCCCTAAGCTCTATAGCGGAAACTATCTCCAAAATTCCAGAAAAAAATCTAGCTGTAGATCTAAAGAAAATATCTGAAATTCCTGTTAATAAAAAACTATTAGAATCAGCAGCTAAAGCAATAAAAAGTTCTGTAGAGCCATTTCCATCGATCGCTGATGTCTTTTTCACTGCTACCTATATATTTTTGTCATGGGGTATGGCAATGTCAGTAATTGGACGTAGACTGAACCTCTATCCAAAACAATGGGCGATTGTGGGAGGAGTTGGATTGTTAGGCTTGGGTTTGGCTGCTTATGTGACCTTTGGGGTTGGTGAAGGTGGATTTGAACTAAGTTTAGGTAAAATCCTAAACATTGTTTATGCTTTAGGCGATATTTGGTTGCTAATTGTTGCCACAATTCTGTTACTTGCTTTTTGGGGCGGTAAAGCGGCCCAATCTTGGCGGCTACTCGGTAGTGCTGGAATTGCTATGTTTTTAAGTGATTTATTCTTTAACTACAGCAATAATGTAGGCAATATTTGTGATGCTAAACCTTATCAAAGTGGTGGACCATCAGAATTTTTCTGGATTCTCGCTTTCCTTTTGTGGGGTATGGCGGCGGCTCTAGAGTTTGATTTATCTTCGCGTCCACCAGCGCGTAACCGTCGAGGATAATCTTGGGTTATAAATAACACAAAAAAAGCACCCGCTTAGCGGGTGCTTTTTTGATGGAGTGGATTAAGCAAACTTGAAGTTAGAAACATCCAAGCTAGAAGTCTCTACACCTGTCAATGTTGCAATGACGGAACTACTGATCGCGGCGGCTGGTTCCGAACAAGATGCCTTGGCTGAATATCTCGGTGATAAATTCGGATGTCTGGTGGTGCTGGTAATGACTTGTTCTATCTTGGAGCAGGCGATCGCGCTCTTGGTGGTGATGGTAACGATCAGTTCTTCGTTAGCACTGGTGGTAATAACTTACTATCGGGCGGCGCAGGTGCTGACATCTTCAACATCGTCATGGCTGGCACGATTCCTACTGGGGTCAATACCATTCTTGATTTCCAAGTTGGGACGGATTCACTTGGGCTTAAAGGTTTAGGAACAGGTTTCGGATTTGCGAATTTGACTCGCTCTGGTAACAATATTGCAAAGGTGAATTTTCCAGCGTTAAGCGGAAGGGCTGCATCAACTTTACCGTTATTATTTAAAAGTCTGAAATATGGGGTGATCGCCTATCATGGCACCTAAGTAACAGAGAGATTTGCTTTGATGATGATGTCGTTGTAATCAAAATCACCGCCGCTTGGCAGATCTTCAAATCCAAAGGTATTATTTGCCAATAGGCGAATGTGATCGACTCCATCGGAATTAGCGCCGAGATAAGCAAAGTAAACTGAGGGATCGTTAGATTTATCGGCATCTAGAAGTTGATTTACGGAACCATTGGCGATAATAAATGGAGCGAAAATCGAACCGCCTTGAAATGTTCCATTTATAGTTGCGGTAGATTGGTTGGCGGCTTGTAAATCAATCCCTGCAACGCGGTTTTTAATGGCGGCTTCGGTATAGCCTGTGTCCCCTGGTTTTAGGGAAAGTCCTGTCAATGGATCGGTGATAGTGCCTTGGGAGTCGGTGATTTTGTAGAAGCCAACAAAGTTGTTATAGGCGGCTTCTCTATTCACCACAAAGGTAGCTTGGACTGTTTTAGTTGAGTCAACGCTGCTTAAATCGAAAACTTCGCCTTGTTGCTGATCTTGGAGATTTGCACCTAATGGTAGAGAAGTATCTGTCGGTTGAATGTTGACGACGAAGTCTTTGAAGTCGCTGCTGTTGCCACTGCCATCTTGCCAAGCTAGGGTGAAGTTTCCTGTGCCAGAGTCGGTGATCTTTTGGTTGGAGGCATTGGAGAATAGGATGTCTGGATTGGATACGTTCTTTTTGCGAACATTGTCTAGGGTGTCATTTTTCACCAGTAAAAATCTGAGATTATCGCCAGAGTTGAATTCTAAGGATCTGCTCAAGGATTTGGGATCGAAGCCATTGGGAAGATTAGCGATCGCTGAAAAGATATTTTTGGCTCGACTTAGTGCGGCTTGGGTATAGCCAGTTTCGGAGGGGGCGATGCCATTGATTTTACCTTGTGCGTCATCGACGGTAAATAAGGCTAAGTCATTTACAGATTTGGGATTGGAGTCTGAGATGGTGATTTGTAGTTTGGGTTTACCAGCAGTACCGCCTGAAATCGTGAAAATGTCCTCAGCTAATTTAGCGAGCGATGATTTGGCACTTAACACATTTAATAGAAATGTATCAGTTGTACTCGCTCCTGATTTGTCTATGGCACGGACAACAACTTCAAGACTGCCGAGATCTGATTTGGTGGGTTTACCGCTAAAGGTGCGATCGATCGCATTGAATTTTAGCCAAGGTGGTAAATCATTGCCATTTTTTAGGGCGGCGGCATAGGTGAGGCTGTCGCCTGTATCGATATCTTTGAAGGTATTGACATCAAAGGTGAAGCTGAAATCTTTGTTTTCGGTGGTGGTTTGATCGGCAATTAGATTAGCAACTGTCGGTAGATTATTTACCACAACTACAGTTGTAGACGTATCCGCTTGATTTGGGGCGGATTCTTGGAAACCTACGCCATCCGTAGCCACGCTGTAGAAGCGGTAAACATGATTTAATTCACCTGTATAGGTTGCGGAAGTCTCTGTGATACCTTGTTTCCAGATTGTGAAATTACCGCCATTGTCGGAGACGTAAATATCATATTTGGCTACACCGCTACCATTGTCAGCGCCTGTCCATGCAACATTAAAATTGGGGTTACTGTTGGCGGGTAGGGCTGTAACTTGGCTAGTGGGTAGAGCCGTATCAATTTTATTTGACCAGACGGGGGTAACGATGGGGGCGTTGGTGTCGAAGACGATGCTGGCTTGGGCATCGAGGCTGGCTCCGTTGGGGGTGTCGCTTTTGGCTTTGATGCGGTAGTTGACGAAGCCTTCGCCGTCGCGGTTGGCGTTGTTGGGGGGGAGGAATCCGTCAGTGACTCCTTCGGCGGGTTCTCCTGTGAGGGGATCGATGGTGATGATTTTCCAGGTGACGAGGCGGGTGGTGGTGTTGAGGGTGGCGGTGAAGTCTACGAAGTCGCCGATGGTGTCGCGGAGGTCGAGGCGGGTGGTGTAGTTTTGCAGTCCGTCGGGGACGGTGATGGTGGTGCTACCGAAGCCGAAGTCGCCTAGCTCGAAGGTGTTGAGGTCGAGGTCGCTGTCGAGGGTGTGGGTGATGTTGACGAGGACGGCGGGTGCGGTGGCGGTGGCTACGTTCTCGAAGCGGATGGTGTAGGGGAGGATGGGATCGGGGGTGAGCCAGCGATCTGTTCCTATGCCGCCTGGTCCGATGATGTCGTTGGGGTCGCGGGAGACGAAGATTGGTACTTCAGTTTGGGCTTCTGGCTTGGGCTTGGAAGGTAATTTACCTTTAGAATTATCCCCGATTTGACCTCCTACTTTATCTGCTGGTAGAGAGGTAGAGGGTTTAGAAGGTAACTTTGGAATAGTTGGAGACTTTTCTGGCAGATCAGGTCTTTTAGATGGTGTATTGGATGGAAATTTAACCGGACCAAAATCAATAGGATTATTGGGATTGAGATTTTCGACTAGTCTGTTATGAGCATCCCGAACGTTTTTGTTTTCGATATTGTAATATTCAATTTTTGAATTTTTCTTGTGAATATCAAATAGCTCTTGATCATGAATAGCCGCTGCTTTTTGTGTTCTGTCAGGTAAATTATCAAATTGCTCTCTATTTATGCCTGCACAATCACGATTCGCTCCAAAGCATTCCCCCCTCCCATTTATCCCAATATCGTAAGCAACTAACACGCCACCAACTAAAATATATCCTATTGCCAAGGGTACAACTGTACCTTCGGGGTCAACGAAATCATTTGGTCTGTTGCTAGTATAGCTATATAAGTTCACCCCACCATCAACACCAATCGGATCAGGATTCAAAAACCGTCCTTCCCCAGGCGTATAAAACCGCGCCCGCATGAAGTCCAGCCCATTGGCTTCATTCATCACCCCATACTGCCCAACATACTCAAACGAGTTAGCAACAGTTTCAGTTTTCGTCAAACTTTCACCAAAGGGTAGATAACTGTAACTATTCAGATAATTACCACCCGTCCCACTCAGCCCCACCACCGAACCGATCGCATCGGTATCAAAGAAGCTGGTATTCGTACCATCATTCCGACTCACCAAGCCCAAACCATGACTGTATCGAGTGGCTTGGCTACCTGTATATTCACCCACCACATCGCCTAAACCTGTGGGGTCGAGTAAATAGTCGGTTTTTTGACCGTTGAAGGTACTGCCAATCCGATTTCCCAGCGCGTCGTATTGATATTGCCAAGTCCCATCAGCATTTGTCACGGCGATTAAGCGGTTTTCGATGTCGTAGCTAAAGGTGGTTGTTTTACCGCTAACGGTTTTGCTGACGAGGTTGCCGTCTTTATCGTAGGTGTAAGCATTACCGCCGACTGTCGTGTATTGGTTGAGGTTATTCGTGCTGTAATTGGTAGTCGCGCCGCTATCCTTGACCGTAATGCGGTTTCCTGCGGCATCGTATTTGTACTCGATACTGCGTCCACTAGGGAGGGCAACAGAAGTAAGTTGACCTGTGAGATCGTAACCATAGCTGGTTTTACCTTCCAATGTGGTCATACTGGTGCGCTGACCTAATTGGTTGTAGGTATAGTCATTGCGCGAGTTGATGCTGTTGTCGGGTTTGTAATTGACAATGCTCAGAGCTTGTCCTGCATCATCGTAGCTATACGTGGTATAAGTACCATTCCCATTATCCTCGCGGCTGAGTTGCCCTAAAGCGTTGTAGCTGTAGCTGACGATGTTTTTCGCATCCTTATCAGTGAGTTGCTTCAGCCGCCCCACACTGTCATAGCTGTAATTGGTGGCAAACCCATCTTGATCTACCATCTTACTCCGCCGCCCACCAGCATCGTAGCTAAAGCTGAGGGAGCGCGTCCCCCCATAGCTAACATTGGTGAGTCTGTCGGCAGCATCGTAGCTGTATGTAACGCTACTATCAGCATCCGTGGCTTTGGTTAAATTCCCCCGCACATCGTATTCAAACGCAGCCGAAGTACCATCAGCAAAGGCTTTCTTGGTTAGCAAGCCGCGACTATCGTAGGTGTAACTAATCTGCTGTCCGCGCCGATTGCTGGAAACCGTCACATCACCTTTATCGCTATAGGTAAAGCTTTCCTTCGAGCCATCAGCATAGCCGATACTACCCAGATTGCCTTTATCATCGTAACTGTAATTAATCGCATTCCCCTTTTGGTCGGTGACGCTCTTAATTTGGTCGTAGCGAGAATCGTAGGCAAATTGGACACTCTGCCCCAGCGCATCGGTAGAAGCGAGTAAATTACCCTTGCTATCGTAGGTAAATTTGGCATTGGAACTATCGGGAGCTAAGACTTGAGTGAGATTACCCTTGCTGTCATAACTAAAGCGGCTAATCCTTCCCAAAGCATCGGTAGTTTGAGCGACTTGTCCGCGGTCATTTAGCAATACTTGGGTAGATTTATTATTAGCATCAGTAACCGTCACACCGCCCGTACTATCGTAGCTATACTTGAGCGTTTGTTCACCACCATTGAGGCTCTCCTTCGTCACCCGTCCCAAATCATCGTACTCAAATAGCGACTGAGTGCCATCGGGATAGGTAATTGATTTAATCGCGTTGGCTTTCGCGCCCACAGTTTCGTAGGTATAACTAACCGCCCCACTCACATCACTAACCGATAACAACCTTTCCCCAGTTGCATCGTAGGTATAGGTGGTAGATTGTCCGTAGATATCAACGACTTCATTTACCCGTCCTTGGGCATTGTATTTGAAGGTGACTTTATCGCCATTGCTATAACTCAGCCCCGTCAACTGATTAGCGGTATAGCCGAGAGTGACTTTATTCCCATTGGTATCTTGAATAAAATCTAACTTCCCATTTGCCAAGAAGCTCTGGACAGTGCCATCAAACTCTTTGATTTGATAGACATCGCCCACCTTAGTCAAGATGCCCAAATCGTCAGTAATGCCTTTATATTTGCCATCCGTACCCTTGGTAAACGTGCGACGGCGATCGCCTGTTTGAATCGCTACATTCCCCGCCGCATCCGTAATCGCAGTAACATCCCAAGGATTCACTCCCCCGCGCCCAAACGCCCCCACAGTAGAACGCGCTGAAATTGCATTACTATTCACCTGCTGTAACTCAAAACTCAACAGCCGCGAGATATCGCCTGTATATTCACCCAATTGACTGAGGCGATTCGCATTATCACCCAATACCTTTTGAAACTCACTTGCCTTACCACCAACGCTAGTCACAAAATTACTATAAATCTTGTCCCACACATCCGCCGCAATCCCTTCAGGGCGAGAACTATCCTTAATCCCATTCCAGTCAACATTCTCATCTAATGCCAAACTATTAACTTGGAAATCAATATTTGTCGCATCTAAAGCAGAACGGAATTTCACCCGCACCGAACCAGTCGCGCCAGCAGGTAGCACCCCAGCATTGCCTTCTTTATTGATACCCAAGAACTGAATTGTGCCATCCTTATACTCGCCCGACTCTTCCAACAGCGCACCCTTAGCCACCAAAGTCAGCAATGGAGCGACAATATCGGTATTCCCAGCATTGCGATAGGTAATAACCAATTCTCCCTTCGCCCCAGGACGCACCGCCCCAGGCGCAGCAATATCTACCTGTAACCGCCCTGGAGCCAAGTTATTCACCAAGTAAATATCATTCGCTAAGGCTTCGTTAGTTCCATCTACCACCTTGACATCATAAGCACCAACTACTTGCCCCTTCAGGTCAAATTTAGCGGCGATACTCGTGTCATTCAGAACTGTCACCGCGCTACTATTTACTTCTTTGCCCGTAGGATCAACGATGCTAACCTTGGCTGTAGGCGTGAATTTAGTCCCCTTGATATCAATAGTCGCTTCACCTTGATTACTGCCTGCGATCGGGTTAACATTCAGGATTTGGAAGGCAGAATTTTGTTTAGCAATAGCTGACAGATTGAGATTATAAGTTGTGTCACTTTCAGAGCCACCATAGTTATAGATACCCGCATAGTAAACCCCAGCATCTAGTTCTTTGGTAAAACTATTGGTTTCCTGATTAACATTACCTAAATATTGACCTTTGGCATTTGTTAGATTGATGAAAGTATTATTTGCCAACCTTTCTGAATTGAAATTAAGGTTGAAACTACTCTTCTCTTTGATTTCAAACCGATAGACATCTGCATAATCAATAGAACCAACGAAATCAGTAAAAGTTCTCGCTCCATTTAATATGCCCACATCTCGCGCTGTCTGATTGTTACTCCCCGCAAAGTCTGGAATAGAAGTAGCTACAATATCAAGTTCATAACTAGTTCCAGTATTTACAGTTGGTGCGATCGCGAGGTAATAAGTTCCTGCTGTTATCCCTTGAGCGATACCTGTTCTGGATGAAGATACAGACCGTCCGCTACTATTGAGAAGTTGTAAATTCGGGCTACCACCAGTAATACCACCCAAACTGAACTGGAGGAAGCTATCTGAGGTAACGCGGAATTTGTAATAGTCAGCAGTATCGTTACTCAGAGTACTAAAGTTTCCGATGTAATCAGAGATTTTCTGAGGATCGCTAATCACGCCTAAGTCTCTGGCTGCATCGATAGTTTGACCAGCATTATCGATCGGAACAGCACCTAAAGCGATCGCACTAGCATCAAGTTTGTAAGTTGTCCCCGTTCCACCACCACTGACTTGCAGATAGTAAGTACCTGCTCTGAGATTCTGACTAATATTTTCATCAGCAGTACCAGGTTGGAATGAGTTTTTAAGATTAGTTCCAGTATTGCTATACAACGACAAACTCGCATCTTGACTCAATCCAC
>JBILGV010000156.1:0-6441 GCA_044350865.1 Pseudanabaena sp.
CGCAGGATTTGCTGTTCTCGTTCCGCTATACTCATAATTATCGCGATCCTGATTTTGTGTATATCCTTGTTTTACACCTTTTTCGCTACCTATTATCACCGCGAATAAATAAAGACACTAACAAATACCGCTAACTTGTAATATTCCCATTATTGGTTGTTCAGCCCATGCAATGGTAGGTGATCACGAAAAAGGGATTGAGGCGGGCTGTGATGATTACGACACAAAACCAATCGAGTTTGAGCGACTATTAGGAAAGATCGAAAATTTGCTAAAAAAGTATGCCAGAAATTAATCAATCAAATTTGTTGATTGTCGATGATGACCCCATGAATCGGGACATTCTTTATCGACATTTAAAAAATTTAGGATATCAAAATATTATCTTGGCTGATAGCGGTGAAAAAGGGCTAGAAATAGTTGCTTTACAGCAAATCGATTTGATCTTGCTAGATATGATGATGCCAGTAATGAATGGCTTAGAAATGATGCTACATCTTAAGGCTCATCAAGATTGGCGAGTTATTCCTGTAATTATTGTCTCTGCATTAGACGAAAAAGAGATGATGCTCTCTTGCATTCAACATGGGGCTGAAGATTATCTAATCAAGCCCTACGATCGCGTTTTTTTGAAAGTAAGAGTAAGTGCTTGTCTAGAAAAGAAAATTTTACACGATCGCGAAAATCATAATAAACAAAAACTCGAAGCCGCGTATGAAGAGCTTGCTGTGGCTTATCATGAATTAGAAATTATTAAAAATGAATTAGAAGCATTGTCCCATCGTGATGGATTGACTGGGATAGCCAATCGCCGTTATTTTGATACAGTTCTAGAAAGAGAATGGAATGCAGCCCAAAGAGAAAAGAATTGTTTATCACTGATCTTGTTTGATATTGACCATTTTAAAAAATATAATGATACCTATGGGCATATTGCTGGTGATATTTGTCTGCGTAAAATTGCGATCGCCTCTACAAAAGTTATTAAGCGTCCGCGAGATACTTTAGCTAGATATGGAGGCGAAGAGTTTGTGGTAATTTTGCCTGATACTAATGCCACGGGCGCGAACGTTTGTGCTGAATTAATTCGCCACGAGATCGAAAATCTAAATATTAGTCACATATCCTCGCAGATAAATCCCTACGTCACAGCCAGTTTGGGAATATCAACGTTGGAGCCTCATAAAACAGTTGCCACCCCTCAACAATTAATTAAAGAAGCCGATTTAGCTCTTTATCAAGCCAAGAGAGAGGGACGCAACTGCGTTAAAGTATGGTCAAATAAACAGGTATTAACATGAATATCCAAAACTTTCAGGTCTTAATTGTTGATGATAACGAGCCAAATAGAGATATGCTGGCTCGACGGTTGCGCCGAAAAGATTTTAGTTTGTCGATGGCGGCGAATGGTCGTGAAGCTTTATCTATGGTTAAGGAAAATCTGTATGATCTAATTCTATTAGATATCATGATGCCTGAGATTGATGGATATACAGTACTCAAGCGATTGAAGGCTGATCCGATTTTACGCAAGATCCCCGTGATTATGATTTCGGCGATCGAAGAGATGGATAGCGTTATGCAATGTATGGAGATCGGAGCCGATGACTATCTCACGAAACCTTTTGATCCAGATATGTTAAAGGCGGCGGTTAATCGTTGCTTGTCGGAAAAAGTACAATCGGGAAATTCAGAAAACAGACCTTACGAAAGAATTCCTGCATTACCCACTGCGCCATCAATTGATCGTGGTGATCAAATTACTGCATTTAATCTGCCCGACAATACGACTCGTGGGACCTCGATAAATGTCCTAACTCTTGATGAGGTTGTCTATCGGATTATGCAAAAGGGGATGATCAATCGTAAAGGTTATCTTTATTTCAGTAAAGCGATTTTCAACGCTTTATTTGATAGTTCAGGATTGAGCGATCAAGATATCTATCAAATTCATTCTCTTTTTGATGCAATTCAGTCAGGTAGGGTCAAGGTAATTGATTCTAGTCCCCGATAATGGAAGAAAAGTCATTAATAGAGATAGCTAAATTGCTTTTGTATGAGAAGGCTCTAGTAAAAATAGATGGAGAATTTGTTGGGGCGATCGCTTCAATTCCTCAGCACCAAAAGAACCAAAACAACGAAAATAATCAAGACTTGAACTACCAAGACTTGAACTACAACGAGATTTTCATTCGGGACAATGTACCTGTAATGATTTATCTATTACTTGAGGGGAAATTTGCAATTGTTAGGCATTTCTTAAGTACTTGTTTGCGGTTACAGAGCGATCATTTCCAAACTAGAGGCATATTCCCGACTAGTTTTGTTGAGATTGAAGGAAAATTGATTGCTGATTATGGACAGAGAGCGATCGGGCGAGTTTGTTCGGTTGATGCTAGTTTGTGGTGGGTGATCCTCGCTTATATATATGTAAAGAGATCTGGCGATCGCGCATGGGCGACTACTGAGCAAGTTCAAAAAGGTATCCAAAAACTTCTTAATCTAATTCTCCATCCATCTTTTCGGAATGCACCGACTTTATTTGTTCCAGATGGAGCTTTTATGATCGATCGCGCTCTAGATGTTTGGGGAAATCCCCTTGAAATACAAACGCTTTTGTACGGCGCTCTATTGAGTTCGGTGGGATTAATTCAATTTGATTTAGACGACAAGGGCTATATTAACAATCAATCCATAGATGAATTACGATATCCTGAAAATACTTTCATTGGTCAACAAATTCATCAAAAAGCCTATGCGATCGCTTGGCTAAAAAACCTAAGAAGTTATATGCTCAAGCATTATTGGGTAAATTCCAATATTGTCCAAACTATTCGCCGCCGACCGACTGAGGAATATGGCGATCGCGTTGTTAACGAATATAATATTCAAACGGAAACAGTTCCCCATTGGTTACAGGAATGGCTGGGTGAAAGCGGTGGATATTTAATTGGGAATGTACGAACTGGTAGACCCGACTTTCGCTTTTTTACGTTAGGTAACTGTTTGGGAGGAATTTTTGATCTGATAAGTACAGCCCAACAGCGATCGCTTTTTCATCTCATGCACCAAAATCAGGATGCTCTATTTGCTCAAATGCCTTTAAGAATTTGTCATCCACCTTTAAATGATGAAGACTGGCGAAAAAAGACTGGTTACGATCGTAAGAATTTACCTTGGTGTTATCACAATGCTGGGCATTGGCCATGTCTTTTTTGGTTTTTCGCGCTCGCGACTTTGCGCCATAAAAAACGTCAATCTTCTGTTGATAATGTGGCGATCGATATTTTATTGCATGATAACTATGAGATTCTCTTAAAAAGATTACCTCAACAGAATTGGGCCGAATATTTTGATGGACCGCATGGTGTTTGGGTTGGGCAGCAGGCTCGGCTATATCAAACTTGGACAATTGTGGGATTCTTATTGACACATCACCTGCTTAAGGTAAATCCTAATGATAGTAATATTATGGATTTGCCAAACCTGAGAGACTTTTAGTAAAGATAGAATTTAAATCAAAAGTAACAAACACCATTCTAAATGCTTTATTCATCCAGATTAGACTGCATTACACTTAAGTATTCATCCAACTCTTCAGTGCTAGCAAATACTTCAGAAACAGGAACTGCTTTGACAATATCAAATACTTTTTTTACTTGCGGTGCGAGGTTAGTGAAAAATACATGCCACCTCTTGCTTTCAATGTTTTTCGAGCTTTTGCAAATACGCGCAACCCTGCGCTAGAAACAAAAGTCAATTTTTGCAGATCGAAAATTAGAGTCTTCGTATCTTGAGCTAAATTCGTTTGGATCGACTTATCCAAAACATCGGCAGTTAATGAATCAAGCTGTCCATCCAAAGCCAAATCTAAGGTACTGGGATTGGTACTTACTGCCCCATCTTCACCGTGTGTATTTAGACGAGTTAAAAATTGATCCCAATCCAGCGATCGGCGTGAATATTGCCGAGTTGGTAATTGCTAACGAAGATATGGCTCTAGAAACAGCTAAAGCATTGATCGCTCAAACCAGCCAACAGATAGATGATTCGGGCTTTCAGCAAATAGTGTTAGACTTGGTGAAAGCTGTTTTAATTTATAAACTTGGTAAAGATAAAGAGCAGGAGTTAAGAATTATGTTTACGAAAGAGGACATGTAAAAAGCTTGGCTAGTTCAAGAGTTTATGAAAGAGGCTAAGGCTGAAGGTAAAGCCGAGGGGCTAGAAGAAGCTGTTCGTTGGATTGCTATTAATTTGCTAAAAATAGGCATATCGCGTCAGCAGGTATCTGTTGCCACGGGACTAACTTTAGAGCAAGTTCAGAAATTGCGATCGCCTTAAGAATCTCGCGCAAAATCACTTCTAATTCAGGCAGGGAGAGCTTTTTTGTTTTGTGGCTATGCGATCGCTATACAATATGGGGAAAACTTCGCGCTAATTGATGTCTCAACCCGAACTAAATTCGACTGCTGGCTACTTGACCGTTCTGCGTAATCGTCAATTTCTCGCCCTCTGGATTGCTCAAATCTTGTCACAATTAGTCGATAAGATTGTGCTAATTTTGCTGATCGCGATCGCTGTATCTAGCGATTATCGAGATTATCCCGTGCCTGTGAATACGCGAGAGTCATTGATCATGATTGCCATGACTTTACCTGCGGTGTTTTTAGGCTCGATCGCAGGGATTTTTGTGGATTGGCATCCTAAGCGCGAAGTGATGATTTTATGCAACTTTTTGCGAGGGGCTTGTATTTTTGCGATTCCATTTCTGCCCCATTCATTAATGGTGTTGTTGCTGATTACGTTTATTATTTCTACACTCACCAACTTTTTTGCCCCCGCCGAGCAGTCGGAAATAGCCTTAATTGTGCCGCAATCCGATCTTTTGCCAGCTAATGCTTTGTTTACGATTACGATGGTCGGTTCGTTGATTGTCGGTTTTGCGATCGGTTCGCCATTACTCACATGGACGATGAATATTTTTCCTAGCGCGAGGGAATATAGCCGTGAAGTTTTGCTAGGTTCGATATATATTTTGTCGGGACTAGTTTTATTTGTCTTGCCTAAAGACGAAATTATCGAACCAAAAAAAGAAGGCGTGGGAATTTGGTCAGATTTGAAAGATGCCTTTAAATATGTGCATTTCCATCATTTGATTGGTGGCGCGATGATTCAGCTAACGCTTTTGTATGGTGTGTTGGGGACAATGCAGAAACTGTCCCTTAACCTTGCTGAAATAGTCACCAATAATCGCGATGACTTTGGCTTTTTTGTTGCTTCAGTGGGAGTTGGTTTAGCGATCGGGGCATTTATCTTGGGACAATTTGGCGATCGCTTTGCCCATCGACCTTTACCCTTTGTTGGTTTTATCGGCATGGCGATCGGGCTATTCGTGTTTGCCTTTGTTTCTAATTTGTGGGTGGGTTTAGTTGTCGGCGGTTTTATTGGTGTGCATGGCGCGTTAGTGGCGATACCGATGCAAACTGCGATTCAAAAACATACGCCCGAAAATATGCGTGGCAAAGTATTTGGATTATTGAATAATGGCGAAAATATTGCTGCTAGCTTGCCATTGGCTCTCACGGCGATCGCCCTCGATCTTTCTACAGGAGCTTTTGGTAAACAGTTTGGATTTCAGATTGTGATGATTATTTTGAGCATTATTGTTTTAGCCCTTGGTACATGGGCTTGGAACCGAACCAAACAAGCATTACAAAAAGTTTTATAAACAAAAAAGTAGCCGCAAAAAGTAGGGGCAGTTCATGAACTACCCCTACTTTTTTATATTCAAAAGGTTTGCGAAAAAATACTATTTACTATTAGCTAGCGATCGCTTCTTGGACAATTTTGGCTAGTTCACCATTATTATTTAGCTCCAGCACGATGTCACAGCCACCAACAAATTCACCGCCAACATAAACTTGTGGAAATGTTGCCCATTCAGAAAAATCTTTCAATCCTTGACGCAAATCATTATCTTCAAGAATATTTGCGGATTCATAGGGATGTCCCAACTTATCAAACACTTGGACTACAGCAGCCGAAAATCCACATTGGGGCTGTTGTGGAGTGCCTTTGATATACAGGAAGATTTTATTATTGTTAATCTGACTCTCAATCTTAGTTTGCAAAATAGGGCTAATAGGGCTAATCATATTCGGTTAATTCTTGTTTGAATCAAGTTGGAAAGTTTACTATGAGTAATTTTAACGCGATCGCCTTCACTAATGCCACATTGCACCGTAAATAATTGGTAACTGCTCAACCTAGAAGAATCAACAAAAAACAGTGTTCGTATAACCGATGAAATGCCGATTTTCTTTGTGATTTTATAAATAAAGTAGTGATTTATCGTTTATTTATTGAGAATGAAATCATTTAGAAGTTTTTTGATGCATTAAAATGGCTGAAACCCTTATTTCTTCTAGGTTGAGCAATTAC
>JBILGV010000090.1:0-19883 GCA_044350865.1 Pseudanabaena sp.
CATAGCTCAATCTTCCGCCTTCATCCTTGAGGCGCGGTACACCGATCGCTAAAAATCCATCGGGTACAATTGCCTTAGATTTCTTGGGTTCCTGAATATTCGCTTCGTAGTAGTAGCACATATCAATTCCGAAAAACCAATCTTGGCGATCGCTCCAAATGGATCGCAATAGGTTTAGGAGCATATTCGGAATGTCATTTTGGAGTTCGTTATCCACAGGCGTTTCATCGGAATCTGGCAGATTTTCCGCAGTGGGGAGTTGACGATATTCAAACGGTATTGTCACCATTACTTTTGACAGATTACTTTTGTTTGATTATTTTGGATTATAACAAAGCGATCGCCTCATATTTTAGAATACTTCAGATTTATAAACTGGGATTTAGAGCGATCGCTTTATTTGATTGTTAAGTAAGTCGAAACCATTTTTTGTGCTATACAGGAAGCATGACACAGCGTTTTCTAAATACATATTTATTTAATAAATATTTTGTTAAAATAATCTTAGGGAAGTGGTGATGGTTGCAAAATACTTTAATCCTTATACAGATTTCGGCTTTAAGAAACTGTTCGGTGAAGAAGGCAGTAAAGATTTGCTCATCGATTTTCTTAACCAACTTCTTCCAATACATCATCAAATCCAACAGTTAACCTTTAAAAATTCTGAAAACCTTCCTGACACGATATCGGAACGGAAAGCGATTTTTGATATTTACTGCGAAAGTAGAACTGGCGATAAGTTTATTGTGGAAATGCAAAAAGCGAAAATCAAGTATTTCAAAGATAGAGCCTTATTCTATTCCACATTCCCCATTCGCGAACAATCTGAAAAAGGCGATTGGAGTTTCCAATTATTACCAATCTATTTTATCGCGATCTTAGATTTTGAGTATGACGAAAATACCAGAGCTAAGTTTAGGCGCGATGTATGTCTAAAAGATCAAGATGGGGATGTTTTCTTTGACAAATTAAACTTTAAGTTTTTGCAAATGCCGTTATTTAACAAACAAGAAGATGAATTAGTAACGCATTTCGATAAATGGCTGTATTTTTTAAAGAATCTAGAAAGTTTCAATCATATTCCCGCGATCCTTAATGAACCAATCTTTCAGAAAGGATTTGAGATTGCAGAAATATCGCATTTAAATCTAGAGCAGTATGAACAGTATAAAAAGAGTTTAGTGCAGTATCTAGAAGTAAAAAATGTATTTGATACTGCCTTTGAAGAGGGTGAAAAGGTTGGGATTGAAAAGGGTATTGAGCGAGGTATTGAGCAGGGTATTGAGCAGGGCATTGAGCAGGGTATCGAAAAGGGGATTGAGAAGGTTGCCAAAGCGTTGAAGGAGCAGAATGTCGCTATAGAGATTATTATGGAATCGACTGGCTTATCTTATGAGGCTATTCAAAGGATTTGAGCGAACAAGCCCATTTTTGTCCGCTTTTGTGGAAGAGGGCGAAGATGTCGTCTAAGTGATGGGTTGGCTCATAATGGTTTAGATTAAGGTGAATATCATGTGATTCTAGCAAATATTCTCTTTACAGTTAAAATCGCTTAAGATTCTGCTCTAGAAAATTTTTAAGCTGTTCTGGATTATGCCTAATTTCATTAATCATATCTAGAAGTTCTTGGGGACTAGGTTGGTATGTTTCAGCGTATACCAATAGTTCCTTTGATTTTAAGGCAATGCCATATCTAGTATTAAATTCTGCTCTGGCATTTTTTTCCATTAGATGACAAGAGATAGAGCCAACGACACAACAAATAATTAAGAAAAGGAGATTGTTAATGAATAGGCTTGTATTTTCAGGGGAAGTGGTCAAATTTTGAAAGAAGGTTGCGGCTAGTCCATATCCGATCGCTATTAAGCTACTTAATAAACGACTCTGAGGACTTCTCATAAAACTCATAATCCTTGCTCAGCCTCCGACATTGACTCAACCAAGCAAAGGTTCTCTCCACTACCCAACGTTTTGATTCAACCACAAATCCTTTTTGTTTGTCAGGTCGTTTGCTAACTTCCCAGAGACAATACACCGCCACCGAAGGCGGGGAAATTTTGGGTGTACGAGCAAGCGATCAAGATTCCTTTTTATGCAATTTATGAGGTAAGAAAGGCCTCTGTGGAGGTATATCAACTCGTCGATGGTCGGTATGCAAGGATATTACCAAATCAACGCGGACATTATGCGATCGCACCTATGGGAGTGGAGTTAGGTATTCAAGAAAAAGGCTCGATCCCTTGGCTGCGTTGGTGGGATGCTGCTGGTAATTTACTGTTGACGGCTGAGGAGAGAGTAATTGTGGTTGAGGCGATCGCTGCTCAAGAACGTTTAACAGCTACACAAGAACGTTTGGGCAAAGAACAAGCAGAGGCGATCGCTGAGCAGGAGCGTTTAATCGCTGAGCAAGAGCGTAATGAAAAACTGCAAGAACGTCTGGCTAAACAAGAGGCTGAGGCGATCGCACAGCAGGAACGTTTAATCGCTCTCCAAGAACGCAATAAAAATGAAAAACTTGCTGCTTACTTGAGATCTCTGGGGATTAATCCTGATGAAATTTAAAGTGTGATTTTTGTCCAAGTTTTTGCAAATATGCTAGGTTAGGTCATGGATCTGACTTGGAGTGCCGTTATGACTATTTCTGGCGAGTCCTTAGCGGATGCGTTCCGCCGCAAGCTAATTACAAAAATAGAACTGCCTGATGAGGACTTTGAGCCAATGCCCGAAGGCGATATACAACGGCGAAATTTAAGCTATGCCACTGAAGCTTTAAAACTTTGGTTTGAGAAACAAGAGAATGTCTACGTTTCGGGAAATTTGTTTATTCGATACGAGCAAGATTTAATCGAAAAAAGAGTCGCACCCGATATTTTTGTTCTGTTTGGTATGAGTAACGAAGATCGAGTTAGTTATACGATAGGGGAAGATGGTGGGAAAGCGCCTGATTTTGTATTGGAAGTGATTTCAAGAGGAACGAGGACAAAAGATCGTAAACAGAATCCATTAATTTATAAATATCTAGGTGTAAAGGAATATTTTCAATACGATCCTTCGAGTAAGTTATTGAAATCCAGATCTTTAAATGGGGTGCGTTTGGAGAATGGTGAGTATGTTGCGATCGCTTCTTCAATCTTGCCTGATGGCACTTTAACTCTTCACAGTGAGGTATTAGGTTTGGATTTACATTTGTATCCAAATCTGAATTTTCGTTTCTTTGACCCAATTTCTAGTCAGATGTTGCGGTCTTATGCTGAGGCGGAACACGATCGCGAGATCGCTGAGTTGGAGCGTTCTCAAGCAGAATTAGAAAGAGCCTATGAGCAACAGGCTAGGCGTGAGGCGGAAGCTGCACAACAAGAAGCCGAGGCGATCGCTCTTCAAGAACGGATAGCTAAACAAGAAGCCGAGGCGATCGCTGAACAAGAGCGTAATGAAAAACTGCAAGAACGTCTGGCTAAACAAGAGGCTGAGGCGATCGCTAATCAGGAACGTTTAATCGCTCTCCAAGAACGCAATAAAAATGAAAAACTTGCTGCTTACTTGAGATCTCTGGGGATTAATCCTGATGAAATTTCATAGATCTTTATCAATATCGTTTTTGAAGTAAACTTTAGGACTCTAATCCAATTTTCATTTTGAAGGAGCGATTGTCTCAGATATTGCTCTAAGAATACTTGCAAGACGTTCATAGTCAAGATAACTCACCATACGTTCTGTCCTCAAAATTTTTTGTAAAGATATCCAATCATCTATAAGAGAACCTATAGCCATATTAGGAGTTGAAGAAAAATTATCCCACTCGTCGCTTGTGATAAACCAATAGTAGTCAGTTTCAATATCTATAAATTCAATTTTATCATCGCTTATTCTTTGAATTAGATGTTCAAAAATATGTTTAATTTCATTTACTGTAATTCGAGTTGTCATTGATTTATTCAGAAATTTAGTAAGTATGGTGTATAGCTTAACGCGCCATCGATTCTAGTATTAATAGATTAAGAATCGATCGCGATGCAAGTAGAAATATTCGCGATAAAATCGATTAGGAAGCGATCACCTTAGCTAAACAACGAGCTGGTTAGAGTTAACTGTTCAGATCATTGCTTTAATTACAATTTGCTCTAAGTTTGTCCATCTAGAGACAGGAGAATAATCGACCTTCCAAATATCAAGCTCAAACAGTTGATTGTGATTATCTAAATTTAATTGAACACATACAGGAACTTGATCTTCATCCAGAAACTCAGCTTCAGCCAATGTTTTGCCAAGCTTTCTATTTGCATCATCAGTACAGGATATGAAGAAAAGACTCCCCATGCCACCATCGTCCATATTTTCAACAAATGTGGTATCTAGTGTTGGCACGATTATTTCAGCAATCTTTGAGTTAGTCATAAGTAGAGCTTTTATCAATGACGCTTCTTCGGTTTTTAGTAGTCTCATATTAATTATTGGGGGGTGTAATTCGACCAACATTTACTGTGCCATCTAGGAGTTTATATGCAGAATAGCAAACAGGGTGCGTTAGTCATAGCGCAACATGCCATCGATTACAATGTTAATGGATTAAGAATCGATCGCGATGCGATTAGAAATATTGGTGACAAAATCGATTAGGAAGCGATCGCCTTGTAATGCTTTAAAAGTCTTTTGACAGATATTTTGTAAAGCAGAATTGGCGGTAATTGATGACTGTGATTCAGGTTGAACTTCCAAATATTCTACAAAACTCAATCCGCCGATGTGCGTCAAATAGGCGGCAGTAACGGCTTGCATAGAACCACCGATCGCATAGGTAATCGCATTGGTTTTAAAACAAGAGGCGATCGCGGAAGTGGCAATTTCTATACAACCGAGTTGTAATAATTGCTGGGCAATGGTCAGCGCAAAATGCTTAGCTTGATGGAACTTTAAGGGGCGATCGTAAACTTTGGCAAGATCGATCAACATCTGGGTGTTAATGGCGGCTCCTGCTAACAAATCGATCGCAGGGATAGGATTCGCAAAAACTGTAGCGGCGGCGGTTAATTGATAACGATTGATGATCGTAGTCGCATCTTGACGACGTTCTTGATTGATTGTGCCGTTGATTTCCTGTAGCAAACTTTGGATTTGCAGATGCGTATTCTCAATTAACAACTCTTCCCATTCATCAGAGAGAATAGTCTCAATGCGTTCTTTGAGAGCCGTTACATTGGGTGGCACATCTTCCCACCATTCTTGAATTGCTTCATTATTACTGGAATCGTGAGGATTTGCATATTGACGCACTTTGATTGGACTAGGATGCGCCGCGATCGCCACAATATCGATTTCACCCAAAAATTGTTGAGTACGCTCTTTGAGCTTGTTTAAAATTTCTTGGCGATCGCTAGGCAAATATAAATCCGTCTTATTAAACGCCAGAATTACCCGCTTACCTAATCCTGCAAGGCGATCGAGTTCAATATATTCACTGCTAGTCAAATCTCCCGCCGTCACAAATAGGAGCAGATCGGCACATCGCGCCATTTGCAGAGCTTCAAGCTCCCTTTGCTGTCCCGCCGCGCCCATTTCTTGGGTTCCCGATGTATCTAATAAAGATATTTTACGCTTTAATTTCGTTTCTACATGAATTGGTGTAATACCAACCGCCGAAAAATCAATCCCTTGGTAAGAATATTCTTGACGAGCGATCGTTGTGCCAATCGTAGCCGCAGTTTTGCCAGCCTTGCGCTCTAGCAAAGCATTAACGACTGAGGTTTTCCCTGCCGATCCTGTACCGAAAACAACGATCTGGAACTGATTTTTTTGCAGGTTATTAGTTATTTGTTCGGCTTGCTCTTGCAGCAATTTACGCCGAGCAGAATTACTAACCTTGCCGATCGCCTGTTGAACCTGCTGCAATTCTTTAAACAAAAAACTGCGATCGATTACCTTGGGTTGCTCAATTACGGCTGTGACACTCTGGCGTACATTCACAAACAGCAATGTCCCGCCGATCATCACCGTGATCACGCTCAGCAAGTGCCAGTCATGTTCCAGCGAAAATATGGTATTAGCGATCGCCACCATACCGACAATTCCTAAACTTAAGAACCAACCTTTGTGAGACAAGACCATGCGAGAGTTCAGCATTAACAACGTACTCAAATCTAAAATTTAAAGATACAGTTTCAGGATAAATGTCAAGGGGAG
This sequence comes from Pseudanabaena sp., assembly GCA_044350865.1. GTDB lineage: Bacteria > Cyanobacteriota > Cyanobacteriia > Pseudanabaenales > Pseudanabaenaceae > Pseudanabaena. The sequence continues at coordinate 6,178 of JBILGV010000090.1, forward strand.
ACTTGACAATAATTGATTCTAAGTGATTTTTCGGTATCTTTCTTAGTAGTTTGGTTTGTTATGAATAGTTGCCGCCAGATTAAGACAAAATTTTCATAATGAGAATTGCGGATTTACTTGGTGTTATAAATCTAGTAATAGCAAAGGAGCTAAGTGAATGACTCAGGCAATAGCACCACCATTGACCTTGTACGATCGCGATCTGGATCTGTGGTTAGAGACGACGATCGCCCAATTGAAAGCAAGTGACTTTCACAATCTTGATGTCGAAAATTTAATAGAGGAGTTAGAAGGCTTGTCAGGTAGTAACAAACGTGAGATCGAGCATAGGTTAGAGCGATTGATCGAGCATATTCTCAAACGATGCTATGTCGATATGCCTGAATGTTATAGAGGTTGGTTGCTAACGATATTCGATCAACGTAGGGACATTAACAAATTGCTTAGACAGTCCCCAAGCCTCAAGCGTCATTTCTTAAAAATGTTTGATGATTGCTTTGAGACTTCTTTAAATCGGATCAAAATTGAATATCCCACTCATCAATTCCCGAATACATGGCAATTTGGGCGCGATATTAACACGATGCTCAATGCTGATTTTTGGGAGTAATACAAAATAATGCTGAACGGAACGAATATTTTTTTAATTGGGATGATGGGTGCTGGTAAAAGCACTGTCGGTAAACTCTTAGCCCAAAAGATCCACTACAACTTTTTAGATACCGATCCCCTCATCGAGCAGTGCGCTGGCAAATCAATTCCTGAAATTTTTACCAATGATGGTGAAAACACCTTTCGCGATCTTGAACAACAGGTACTCGCCCAAGTCTCCGCCCATACGCGCCTAGTTGTAGCTACGGGTGGTGGTATTGTGATGCGATCGCTAAATTGGTCACATTTGCATGATGGGATCGTGGTTTGGATTGATGTGCCTGTGGAGATTTTGTACGATCGCCTCAAGAATGAATCTGAGCATCGCCCTCTCTTACAAACCGCAAATCCCTCACAAACCCTCAGTGATATTTACAATCAAAGGCGCGATCGCTATGCTCAAGCGGATATCTCAATTATGGTGAGTGAGGACGAAACCTCACAAGAAGTATGCGATCGCTTATTGTCCATGATTCAATCGAGAATCACCCCTGATCGCCTCAGAGCTAACTTTGGTTCCGAGATTGAAAGGTAGGACAGTTCATGAACTGCCCCTACTGTTTTGGGTTTGCGATCGCAATCTTAGGAGTGCTAAGATGTTTTTTTCAGTTCGACTACAAGCGTCTTTACACAAGCTAAATGACGAACTTAGCCTTGGAGCCAGAGGATCTAGCTAAAATATCTAGACTCTTAAAAGTTGGGACTAATCGAAAATCTTAGTGCTGCTATGACACCATCATCCCCTTCTCGCATACCATCCGTAGAATCCAACGCCACGATTGATGTGATTGCAGAAAGCGAATCTTCAAGAGACATTTCATCTGCCAAGCACAACCTCTCATCCCCAGTCTCATCTTTTAAAAGTAGCTCTGACAATGGTTCCAGTGCCTTAGCTGTTTCTTCAGGTGGCAGCTTTGCCTCAGTCCTAGCGCCCCTTACTCCCGAAAAATTCAGTCAAGTCGTCAATGATGTTGAGCAGCGATTGCGGATTGTCAATCAAACGCTGGGAATGCTCAATACCGATTTTGATGTGATCCTCGATGAAATGTTGCAAGCAATTCGCGGCAAAATTGGCGAACTACTATGCGCCGATCGCACCACGATTTTTTTGTTGGATGCTGACAAAAATCAACTCTGGACAAATGTACGCAGCGAAGATGGCAAAAATGTCGAAATCCGCATTTCCACAGAGCCGACAAGTATTGCGGGTGAAGTCGCCACCTACGGCAATATCGTAAATATTCCCTTTGACTTTTTTGATGATCCGCGATCGACACAGGCGAAAAAGCAATATGAATTAACTGGCTACCGCACCTATTCGATGCTAGCGATGCCCTTGTTAAATGATGATGATCGCTTAGTGGCGGTGGTGCAGCTTCTCAACAAATTACGCATTAACGACAATTCGATTCCCCTCGAAGAACGGGTAGATAATATTGGCTTCACTGAAGAGGATCAAGCTTTATTTGCTCAGTTTGCGCCATCGATGCGCCTAATTTTAGAAAGCTCACAGGCTTTTTATTCAGCAGCGCAAAAGCAACGGGCGGCGGATGCTCTGATGAAAGCTGCCATGTCCCTCGGTCAAAGTTTGGATCTGGAAACCACGCTTACCAAGGTGATGTACGAAGCCAAGTTACTGATGAATGCCGATCGCAGTACCTTGTGGTTAATCGATCGCGATCGCGATGATCTCTGGACACAGATTGTGAATCAAGATGGCACTACCAAAGAACTGCGCGTGCCAATGGGTGTGGGATTTGCGGGGCGTGTTGCCATTACGGGTGAAGTTTTAAATATTCCCTTTGATCTGTATTCCCATCCTGATGCCGACAATTCCAAAAAATTTGACCAAGCCAATGGTTATCGCACCTGTAGCCTGCTTTGTATGCCGATTTTCAATTCTAATAAAGAATTGATCGGTGTTACTCAGTTAGTTAATAAAGTGCAACGTGGTGACTTTCCCGAATACGATCCCATTATTTGGCCCAACGCCCCCGATCGCTTCAAGGCAAGCTTCAACAACAATGACGAAGAATTTATGAAAGTATTCAACGTCCAAGCAGGGGTAGCGCTGGAAAATGCCAAGTTATTTGCCAAGGTCAAACAAGAGCAGCAAATGCAAAAGGACATTTTGCGAAGTCTCTCCGATGGGGTTATCTCCACTGACAAACATGGTAAAGTTATCGCCGCCAATGAACGCGCCTATGATTTATTGGGAATGGGTGAAGAGCTACTCGAAGGTCGCTCAGTTTATGAACTGATCAATATTGAGACAGCCAACTTCACAAAATGGTTTGACACCAGTTTGGGCGGCGGCGATGAAAAAAGTCGCAAGCAATATTATCCCGATCAAACTCTGCGTTCTACCGATGGCGAACAGCACAGCATCAATATTTCGATCAATACGATGTCGGAGGGCGATGAAGGCGAAGGTGTGCGCGGGGCGCTAGTGGTCATGGAAGACATTAGCCAAGAGAAACGGCTCAAGAGTACGATGTATCGCTATATGACCCAAGAGCTTGCCGAACAGCTTCTCGCGGGTGGTGATGCCAAAATGGGCGGCGATCGCAAAGATGTTTCGATTTTATTTTCCGATATTCGCAGCTACACTACGCTTACCGAGTCCCTCGCGGCGGAGGATGTGGTGATGATGCTAAATGAATATTTTGAAACGATGGTGGAGGCAGTCTTTAATTACAAAGGCACATTGGATAAATACATCGGTGATGCGATCATGGCGGTATTTGGTTCGCCGTTACCAATTCCTGATCATGCTTGGATGGCAGTCCAAACTGCGATCGATATGCGTCATCGTCTCCAAGAATTTAATATTAAACGTATCGAAAAGCTGAAGCCACAAAATCAAAAAGAACTGGATATGGCGACCATCAAAATCGGTATCGGTATCAATTCCGATACAGTGATTAGTGGCAATATTGGCTCTACGCGACGCATGGAATTTACAGCGATCGGTGATGGTGTAAATCTTGGCTCGCGCCTAGAGGGAGCCAGTAAGCAATATGGCATCGATGCGGTGATTAGTGAAAGCACATACAAACTCTGTGGCGATCGCGTTAGAGTGCGTGAACTCGATCGCATTCAAGTCAAGGGTAAAAATCAACCCGTCAGTGTCTATGAATTGGTGGGGCTAAAATCTGATCCGATTAACGACATCCAAAATCAAATTATTGAGCATTACCATGCAGGACGCGAACATTACCTCAGCCGCAAATTTAGTAAAGCCGTGGCTGAATTTGCCGAAGTCTTAGAACTAGATAGCCACAACAAAGCTGCAAATTTGCATATTACCCGTTGTCAACACTTCTTGCTCAACCCGCCTGAGGATGAATGGGATGGTGTATGGAGACTTACTGAAAAATAACCATGCTAAAAAAAAATCAAAACATACTGCTGATATTGACTGCCATCTTCGTAATCGCTGGCTTAGGAACAGGAGTTTATCTTCTGATTCAACTAAACAATAACAACATTGCCTCCATGCGTCCTGCTGCACCAAAGCCTGTCACCGAAAAAGATATAAAAGCACAGGCTTTAGCCAACAGTGGCAATGAGAAAGCTGCGAAAAAGGATTATCAAGGGGCGATCGCTGACTGGAGCGACTCCATTCGCTTAAATTCGGTATATTTTCTTGCTTCCTACAATAGTGATATTGTCAACGGGGAAGCCCTCAAATCAAAATTAGATGATCCTAAGCAATACAGCGATCGGGGTTTAGTCAAATACACTTTAGGAGATAAGCAAGGAGCAATCAAAGACTGGAGTGAGTCTATTACTCTCAAGCCCGATTTTTCGCTTGCTTATTTCAATCGAGGAGTCACTAAGTTTGTATTGGGAGAAGTTCAGGGGGCAGTCGATGATTATAACGAAGCAATCAAGATTAATCGCAACTGGGGGATTAGAAGTCTTGCGGCGGCTTATTACAACCGAGCCTATGCCAAATCTAAGCTGGGAGATAAAAAAGGAGCCATAATGGATTACGAAAAATCTGCTCCGCTTTTTAAAGAGCAAGGCGACGATGAAAAGTCCAAGAGTGCGATCACCTTAGCTAAACAGCTTAAATAACGGCTGTTAAGATAGTTCAGCTTTTCCTCTTGGTTTTAGTTTCTTCCTTCGGTTTGTTAAAACCTTTGGCTGATTTAGTAGAGGTTTTTGTCTTTTTCGATTTTGACTCCAATTTTGGTTCTGATTTTGGCAAAGTTGCGATCACCTCTGGCAAATCTATCGCTTCTGGCAAATCTACTATTGGTGAAGTCGGTATACTTACATCATCAATCGCTTCTGACAAATCTACTATTGGTGAAGTCGTTATACTTACATCATCAATTGTCCTGATCACCTCCGTCAGAAATGGTTCAGCAACTACCGCAAGAACTTCTTCTAAGGCTGGTTCAGGTAAAGTTTCAGCTACAGTTTCTGAAATAGAAGCTACAGTTTCTGAAAAAAGTTCAGGAGCAATGTCCTCTACAGCAGATTCTGTAACCTCTTGAGACAAAGGAAAATCTTGCCTAATCTCGATAATAGGCTCGGATAACAGAGATTCAGATACTTGTTCGGGAATATTCTCGATAATAGTATCTGCAATCTCGTCTGAAGCAATAGTTGAGATAGGCTCAGCAATTATTTCTGGTATTTCTGGAATATTTTCTTCAATAGATTCTTCTAGAGAAATTTCTGGAATAACTGCATCAATAGCGATCGCTTCAGGTACTTGTTGCTGTTGAGGAATTGGATCTAAAACTTCATCTACAACCTTATCTAAAACTATACTTTCAATGGGAGCGACTACTCTTTCTGTGGCGATTTTAGAAGGTTTATTAAAGCCATGATTTGACTTACTAGTGCTTTTGGGCTTTTTAGGTTTAGTTGTTGATTTCTTAGCAATTTTTTCAGGAGCGATAGTCTCAGTCTCAACAACAGGAAATGATTCAAGTGCGGGAGTAATCGCCTCAGTTTCTACATCTACAGGAAATGATTCAAGTGCGGGAGTAATCGCCTCAGTTTCTGCATCTACAGCAAATGGCTCAAGTGCGGGAGCGATCGCCTCAATTTCTACTACATCTACAACAAATGGTTCAAGTGCGGGAGCGATAGTCTCAGTCTCAACAATAAGAATTTCTTCGAGGGCGATCTCCTTGATTTGAACAAAAGTTTCTTTAAAAGCTTCAACAATGGAAATTTCTTCAGGTGTGATCGCTTCAGGTTCGGGAACAGGAATTATTTCGGGTGCGATTGCTTCAGTTTCTACAGCAGTTTCTACAACAACTGGTTCGGGCGCGACCGCTTCAGGTTTTACAGGAGTTTGTACAGTCGTGCTTATTTGAGGGTATGCAAGCTTGCCATCAAGAATAGATACACTGATAATTTTGCCGCCGAGTCGCTGGATGGTTTGAAGCTTTTTAGAAAAAGAGCCATAGGGGACTGTAACGCTACAAACATCACTACCCTGCATTTTGTCTTTTTGATACCCACCTGTAAACTCAAGCCTTACTCGGCAAGTATCATAAGTACGATAATAGGTGCTGGCAATATCCATATCTAAACTTTTCATATCAAACTCATCCCAGCGATCGCATTGATACGGTCGCACTTGAAAATATTTTATTTAAACGAACTAATACAAGTATTCCGTAAATATGTCTCTAGGAACAAATTATCTACTCAAATAGTGCATGAACAAAGATTACTAAACAATTTTTATCAACTGCAAAAATGGCACAAAGCACCATTTTTGCTTTTACGATAAGCCAGATTCCAACGCAGCAGCGACTACATAATGATTTTCATCCCGTTGCAACTTGGCGAGTAATAACTTGGCTCTAGGATTAGTTGATCGAATCAAAGCCGTAGCCGTCCGCCAGCGATCTCGCCACACATCAACATCAGCCAATTCGGTCAATAAATCTAAAGCCTCGGATTCATACTTGCCGCCATACAAACTAGCTAGCGCTAGAATAGCCGTCTCTTTGACTGTTTGAGTGGGATCTGCCAAGGCTTGTCGAATGACATTAAGCAACACATCTTGCCGATCGCTTTCCATTAAAACCGCGAGAATTGTCTGGCGCAGCAACCAATTCTGGTTACGCTCAAATAAGTTTTGCAACAATGGCAAGGCGCGATCGCCAAACTCAAACAACGCATTAGCAATTTCTGACAATACATTATCATCCACTTCTTTTGACAACAAATCAGTCAAAACTTGAAATGCGCGATCGGTGTGGTAATTTCCCAAACCCATAACAGCAAAGCGCCTACATAGAAAATCTTGGCTACTGGCTAGACGCTCCAAAATTGGTACAGCAACATCATCAGCATATCGGGCTAGCTCATCCAATGCTAATTTTCGATCATACACAGAGCCACTGGTAAACATGGCTTCTATTTGCTTTTGGCGATCGCTATCCATTATTTTCTAGCCCCATTTTTAGATTTTTGTCTAGATTTTTGTCTAGATTTTTAGAGCAGAGTTCAACCTTGAATATTTGATCAACTGACTTGGTGGCGATCGTTTCTTCCCATGAAATGCCCTGCAAAAAATTGTCACCCACCAATGTTTCAACAACATCCACACCCCAATCTCCGTTTTTATATATGTTTTTATTTGCTCTAGTGTAATTTAAGTTCATATTTAGTTATTGGTTTTACCAAATAAATGTATTGTTTAAGTATTGGTATTATTAGCCATTATGCCTCCCAGCGTTTTGACAAAACTTTAGAGAAAGAATAGAGCAATTAATTATGGGGCGATTAGGAGTTTTACTGCTAAACCTTGGTGGACCAGACAAGCTAGAAGATGTCCGCCCATTTTTGTACAACTTGTTTTCTGACCCAGAAATCATTCGCTTGCCTTCCCCTTTGCTACAGGCTCCTCTGGCTTGGCTAATTTCAACTCTACGGTTTAAAAAATCTCAAGAGAATTACAAGAAAATTGGCGGCGGCTCACCCCTACGCGCTATCACCGAAGCCCAAGGGCAAGCATTAAAATCTCAGCTTCAGCAAAATGGATCTGACGTTAATGTTTACATCGGTATGCGCTACTGGCATCCTTTTACAGAGGAAGCGATCGCCCAAATTAAACGGGACAAGATTGAAGAATTAGTCGTTTTACCTTTATATCCGCAGTTCTCGATTAGTACTACGGGTTCCAGTTTTCGATTGTTAGATCGGATTTGGCAAAATGATCCTGAACTGAAAAAAATCAAATATACAGTTGTCCCTTCTTGGTATGAAAATTCTGGTTATTTACAAGCAATGGCAAACCTGATTGCTACAAAACTCGATCAAGTCAAAGATCCAACTACAGCCCATATTTTCTTTAGCGCTCACGGTGTACCTGTTAGCTACATTGAAGAAGCAGGTGATCCTTATCAAAAAGAAATCGAAACTTGCGCGGCGCTGATCATGCAAAAACTCGGTCGGGCTAATCCTTACACCCTTGCCTATCAAAGTCGTGTCGGTCCTGTTGAATGGCTGCAACCCTACACTGATGTAGCGATCGCTGAACTTGCCGCGCAGGGCGTAAAGGAATTAATAGTAGTTCCCATTAGTTTTGTGTCTGAGCATATTGAAACCCTCGAAGAAATTGATATGGAATATCGTGAAATTGCTGAACATGCAGGGATTGAAACCTTTGCACGAGTTCCTGCTCCCGATACCGATCCCACTTTTATCCAAGCTCTAGCTGATATTGTCACAAAAGCTCTAAGCGATCGCCCGATCGCTTTTACTGATACGATCCAACCGCAAAAGAACACTAAACTCTATCCCCAAGAGCGTTGGGAATGGGGCATGACCACCTCTGCGGAAGTCTGGAACGGTCGTTTAGCCATGTTAGGCTTTTTAATCTTGCTCCTAGAGCTATGGCTAGGACGCGGACAAATTTTCCAATAAAAAAGGGGCGCTAGCGCCCCTTTTTTATTAAGACTGGTTAGCCGACAGCCTTAGTTTCGCGACGAACAGAACCATTTTCTTTGGGTTCACCCTTGATCTTGGTTAGCAGAGAATTCCAACCAAACTTGGTTAGAGCCACAAACCAGTTACCTTCTAGCTCGCGGAACATCGCCATATTCATGTGAAATGAAGCATTTGCCTCATCAACAATGCGATCAGCCGTTGCAGCATCCACAGGAAGAGTGTCTAGAGCTTCACGATAGCGCTTTTTGAATTCGCCATGATTGCGAATATCGTTAAACTCATAGAAAGCTGTACCATTTTCATCCTGCAAGCCCATCGCTTCTTTTGCGATTTTCTTGAGGATTTGTCCACCAGACAGGTCGCCCATGTAGCGGGTGTAAGCGTGAGCAACGAGCAACACAGGATCGTTAGCGGAAATCTCGCGGATACGCGCCAGATATTTTTCACAAGCAGGTGTTGGTTTGAATTCTTCGCGCCAATTAGGACCGAAATAATACAACATGTCTAGTTCTAGACTCTTTTCACGCCACAGTTCGCGGTAGTACAGCTTGCTGAGAACTGGATCATTTTTGTGAACTTCAAACTCAGCTTCGATCGCCTTATACACAAAGTAAAGATTGCCGACGAGTCTGCTATAGGATGTTTTGTCAACTACGCCTTTTAAAAAGCACTTAATAAAATCGGTACTCTCGGCAGCCGAGTGAGATTTTTGTGTACCTACACGCAAAAGCGTTGCTAAACCTTGACTCATGGTTTCTCCTAAACTTTGTTAAATAAAAAGTTAAATAAAAATAGTTACCTCAACCAAGGCTGTTAGCACATTTCGCTACTTGCCCTAGAAATCAGCAATAAATTGGTAGTAAAAACAGCAATAAAAGCAATTTTAAGAATATATTCTGAAGCTATTGGTTTAAAGTGACAGCAGATCGCCGTATTGCGATCGCTGCTAAAGCCTCAAATCAAAAGCATTTTACATAAGCTCTAATTATATAAGCCAAGTCATAGACAAATTTCTAGTCTGTAACAAATTTTCATCTACCATAGCTCCCATATAATGTAGTCAGGATCTCCTAATTTGTGTAAGCAAGAATTTTTGTCGATACAACTTAGAATTTAGTCAAGCTAGCTTGAAAGAGGTAATACATCTTGGTATTAAGCGGATACGAATACTTATTGGTATTCATCATTGTTTGTACGCTTGTCCCCCTATCGGGGCTAGCATTATCGGCTCTACTCAGTCCAAAACAATCGGGAGCAGCAGGTCGTACTACCTACGAATCTGGCTGTGAACCAATTGGGGGAGCATGGATACAGTTTAATATTCGTTATTATATGTTCGCGCTCGCCTTCGTGATCTTCGACGTAGAAACGGTATTTTTATATCCTTGGGCGATCGCCTTTAGTAAACTAGGCTTACTCGCTTTTATCGAAGCACTTATTTTTATTAGCATTCTGGTATTAGGTCTAGTCTACGCTTGGAGAAAAGGAGCATTGGAATGGTCATGAAATCCGAAAATGTGGGCTTGGACTTCAGTATCGAAGAACAAACCCAACGCCTCATCAATCCCGCCGCAACGCCACAAGTCACCCAAGACTTATCGAATAATGTCGTTTTGACCACTCTCAATGACCTCTATAACTGGTCGAGAATGTCGAGCTTATGGCCAATGCTCTACGGCACTAGCTGTTGTTTCATCGAATTTGCGGCGATGATTGGTTCCAGATTTGACTTTGACAGATTTGGTCTACTGCCCCGTTCTAGCCCACGTCAAGCTGACCTGATTATCACCGCAGGCACAGTGACGATGAAAATGGCTCCTGCTCTTGTACGTCTCTATGAACAAATGCAAGAACCGAAATATGTAATCGCGATGGGCGCTTGCACGATCACTGGCGGCATGTTCAGCACTGATTCCTATACGACCGTGCGCGGTGTGGATAAGTTGATTCCTGTTGATGTCTATATCCCAGGGTGTCCTCCTCGCCCTGAAGCGATCATGGATGCAATCATTAAATTGCGGAAAAAGATTGGCACAGAAGGATTCAACGAGAGAGCGAACCTTAACACTACCCATCGTTATTATGCGGTTAAGCATGAAATGAAAGTGGTCAGCCCGATCCTAACTGGACAATATCTAGAAATGCCTAGCCGTACTACTCCACCACAGGAGTTAGTCCAATCTGGAATTCCATTACCCGCTTTGCAAATGGCTCAGAAGGAGGTCGAGACAGTTGGCAGATAATCAAGAAGAAGCATTAGTCACGACTGAGGTAGCTGCCCCAGTTTCCCAATGGCTAACCAATAACGGTTTTGAACATGAATTTCTAGGATTAGATAAACAGGGCGTTCCCATTCTTAAGGTGGAGCGTCAGTTTTTGCTTCCATTCTCCACGGCGCTCTATGCTTACGGCTTTAACTACATGATGTGTCAATGTGGTTATGATGCAGGTGCTGGTGATAGTTTGGTGAGTATGTATCATATCGCTAAGCTCAGTGATGAGGGAATTGCGAAAAGCGATCGCCTTGAGGAAGTTCGCATTAAGGTATTTCTCCCTCGCACCGATCCCCGTTGTCCATCGGTCTATTGGATCTGGAAAACTGCGGATTGGCAAGAGCGCGAAACCTTCGATATGTATGGCATCATCTACGAAGGACATCCCAATCTCAAGCGGATTCTCATGCCCGAAGACTGGATTGGTTATCCGATGCGAAAGGATTATGTCACGCCAGACTTTTACGAGTTACAAGACGCATATTAAAAAGAGAAGCACCCATTGGGTGCTTCCTTTTTTTTAATGGCTACAGCCTTACAATATTAGCCTGTACCCATTTCCGAAATTCCCTTAAGGCTCCACTCTCTCCTAAAATTAAGCGCTGCTGCACATATTCCACAATAATTTCGGCTGGCAAATCAGGAAAAGCTAAACTCTTGGCGATCGCAATATACTCGCCATCTTGTAAAGCTAAAAACTCCAAACTATAGCCATCATAGCGCCAGACTTCAGGCACACCCAGCAAGACATATATCGGTAAACGGCGATCGCTAGGATTAGTAATATCCACTTCTAAGACTAGATCGGGGGGTGGATCTTGTCCCACAATCACATTCTCTTGAGCGCGAATCCTTAACTCATTTTTGAGATAATAACAAGAATCTGGTTCACCACCTATTTTTAATTCAGGTATTTTCATCAGTAAAGAACCTAGACAGCGCATATCAATTTCTAGTTCATCCACAAAAACTGTTAGTAATCTATCAAAAAAACGACTGCTACCTTCGTGGAGTGATAGTGGAGACATAATTTCTAAAGTGCCATTGAGATAATGAAATAGAGTTTTGCGGCGATCGCCTATATCGGCAAGTAAGCTTTCAAAAGTAAGCCAACTAACGTTATGCAAGATAACGCGATCTTCGGCAAGCGGTCTGATTTGCTCACGCACAGAAGTAGTAATAATAGGTTTGCTTAATGTGGTGGCAGTCATTTTGATTTCCTCTATTATTAGGAATGAAAAATAAACAACCCGTGCAAATAAAGATAGAATAAATAAAAAAATAAGTCTTAATTATGTACTATTGCGAAGAGATTGAAGCGGAGATGTTGAAATTTTACACGTCACTAAGTGAGAAAGACAAGCGAAGATATGCAGCTATTGAAGCGAAGAAAATAGGGCATGGAGGCATAAAGTACATATCAGAGCTATTTGGATGCCATCGGAACACAATTACCGAGGGAAAGAATGAAATAGAAAACATAGAATCAGAAAAATTCTTGCTGTAAATAATTGGTTGATGGAAAAGTAGGGTATAACAAGAAGTAGATAATAAGTAATATTAGAAAAGAAAGATAAAAGCATGAAAGTAACAGTAGAATTTGTGATTCGAGATGAAGAAGGAAACATTCTCAGCAAAAATACATCCGTGCCAATGGATATAGGCACACAAAGTCTCCATGATATAGAAGGAGGTGTAGAGATGATGCGACAGAAAGTATTGCCAGAAATAGAAGTAGACTTGCTGACTCAAGCGCAAAGCCGTTACACTGAAGCCGCAAAAAAAAACTAAATCTTCGTTGCAATGGTACTCGTAAGGTATGGATAAAAACGCTGCATGGGAAATTCCAGTTTTGCTTGCAAAAGTACCAAATCAACAAAGAAGAAATAAACTACTTCCAGTTATCTAATCAATTAGAGGAGAGATATGTGAGTCCTCGATTAGAGGAATTATGCGGTCATTACGCCAATCGACTCAGTTATGAGAATCTGGAAGATTTGGTTGAGCGCATGACAGGCGATAGTTTGTTGAGTGATCAAGGAATTTGGGCAATAATCCAAGCGAAAGCCGAAACCTATAGTCAGCAAATCTGTAAACAAGTCCAAACTACTTTAGAGTCGGTAAACTCCTCCAAAATCGAGGTTAATCCAACAGTCGAAATTTATAGTGCGGAGGAATCAGAAATACTCTTGTTTGATGATGGTATTCAAGTGAAAGGTCAAAAGCTAGAACGCGAGCATCTTATTGAATCTACAACCAACAATCAAAGCCATGATAAGACTCCTGTCGTTCTTACGGATGTGGCGATGTTGCAAACACCAAAGGGAGACTTTGAATATCTTACCGCACCTTTGAATATTGATGGAGAAGAACCACTTAACCTTGCCACAGTAATCAGGGCAAGAATTCTTGACCTATATGGTAAAGCCACTCAACCCTTGAACATTGTTGCTATTACTGATGGGGCAAAAACGATTCGCCTCAGACTATCGTCTCTCTTTGGAGATGCATTTGTCCTTATTTTGGACTGGTATCACCTATGTAAAAAAGTCCGAAACCTAATGTCAATGATTGCCATCAACAAAGAAGAAAAATCAATTCATGTCAGGTTCTTACTATCGCAATTATGGTTTGGACAGACAAACATTGCTTTAAATTATTTGAAAGACAAGGTTGTTGCTAAGAACTCTTCAGTGTTGAAAGAACTTATCGGTTATCTGGAGAAACATCGGTTAGAGATTATCGACTACGACCGTCGCAAACGAGTTGGTAAATCCATTGGTAGTGGACGGATGGAGAAAGGTGTTGATTTAGTCGTTGGTCATCGCCAGAAAAAGAAAGGATTGAGTT
>JBILGV010000157.1:0-6398 GCA_044350865.1 Pseudanabaena sp.
GATTCTCCTGCTTATGATGAACTGACTAAACTTTCTCTGCGTGAGGCAGCTTTGGCAATTGATTGGTGTGTGCCGAATGTTCCACAGCAGTTTTTGCTTGATATGGCGATGATACATAGGGAGTTAATGGCTTGGTGGCAAGTTTTTCCTGTGGAACCGCGATCGCTTTTAGCTTTGCATACTCGTCATCAGTCGGATCGTTTATTGGTGATGGCGGGATTGATGGGTGTGGATTGCGATCTACAATCTATCGATGTTGTGTCTGAAGCTAACGGATTACATAGTGTTGATATTTCACTTGTAAAAGAAACTCTTGTTTCTGCTTAGTTAGAATTGGAAGTAATGATATAAATTAGCGATCGCCACATAATAGCGATCGCTTAATTACCTCTAACTTTAAAATATTGAGTCTCACTTAATCTTTATTTTCAGTCAATGGCTATTGCTAAATTTTGCCTATATGTAGCTATTTTGCAGTATTATCATATAAATATGGTTAAAATATAATAACAAATAATCAGTAATCCTAAGTTGCTATGAGTCAAGAGCTTGTCTACCAAACGATCAAAAAATTTCAAGATAAGCTACTTGATCTGTCGGCTAAGAATAAGCTCTTAAAGTTTAAGTTTTCAGAAACGGATCGTAAGCAAATTCGGATTATTAACGATTCGCCAGATCGGATTTACAAGCGTCTAAACGATGGCAAAAGACTGGTCTTAGAGACTTTGCCTGAGCCAGATAGCACACCACCCGATGAGAATAGTGAGCAGTTTCAACGAATGCTCATAGAAATGCGTAACACGGATGAGCAGTATCAAAATGAGATCGCTAATTATGATGAAAGTTCAGAGAAGCTACAGGCAATTGAAAGATTATTGCGAGACAAGGTAAGAGCTAAGCTAAAACTGCCCAAACTGATTGGCGCTAAGATCAGTCCAACCCCTCAACAGCAGGCGCAAGGACTGGGGATCAATCCTGCCTATGATTTGCCGTCTTCAGTTACAGATGGCATGAGTAGTAATTTGATTTTACAAACTCTACTTTTCCCAAAAGAGTTTGAACGCAAAGCATCAGGTTTATCAACAGGTGCGCGTACATCTATTCAGGAAACGGGACGAAATACGCTTTATCTAGCATTTGGAATGCTGGAATGGTTTGAGTCAGAATCTTCTGATGTGCGCTTTATTTCACCCTTGCTGCTTTATCCAGTGAGTATTGAACGTGAATCAGTAAGGGGGCAATATCGCTATTTTATTAAAGCCCACGAAGATGAGGTTGAGGTAAATCCATGTTTACGGGAAAGACTAAAACGGGATTTTGGGATTGAGTTGCCTGATTTTCAAGAGGCTAATTCACCTGATGCTTATTTTCGGGAAGTTGCACAGTTAATCGAAGGGTTGAATCGATGGCAAGTGCGGCGATTTGTCACTTTGAGCTTGTTTTCGTTTGGAAATTTTGCGCTTTACAAAGATATCGATCCTGAAAATTGGGATAATGATGGATTAGCAAGTCATCCTATTGTCTCTAGTTTGCTTGGTGGTGGTAATACTGAGACGCATGACACATTTAAAATACCTAGCGATTATGAAGTAGATAAGCCAGATATTAGTCGTCGAGTTCCTTTGATTATTTCTGAAACGGATGCTTCTCAGTTTTCGGCAATTGTCGATGTGATGGATGGTAAAAATCTAGTTATTGAGGGACCTCCTGGAACTGGAAAAAGTCAAACAATTACAAATTTGATTGCGGCGGCTTTGGCTAAGGGGAAAACGGTGCTATTTGTTGCGGAGAAAATGGCAGCAGTGGAGGTGGTACGCGATCGCCTTGATGCTGTGGGGCTGAGAGATTTTTGCTTAGAAATTCATTCAACTAATAAGCCTAAAGTTGATGTCTACAAAGAAATTAAGACTAGATGTGAGAGGGGAGATGTTACACAATCTGCTAACCCTGATGCTATCGAACGCGAGTATTTAAGGAATCGTCAACAACTCACTGACTATGTAGAGTTACTTAATCAACCATTTGGGGCAATGGGAGATGAGAACAAAATTCATACAATTCAAGAAATTTTGTGGAAAGTTAAGAGTTTACAACAGGAATATAAGATGGCAAATATTCCTGACAATTTGCTGGTTCTCAGTATAGCTAACCCCCAATCTCTCACTAGATTTGACTTTGATAAACATCGCACACTATTAAGAAAGTTTATCAGAATTAAAACTGAAGTAGAAGAATCCAAACAAAATATAGATATTTGGAAAGGAGTTAATGCTTTAGATATCGCTCCTATTGAACAAGAACAATTAATAAGATCTTTAGCAGAACTGAGTAAAGTAATTTCTGAGGCATTAAATCTTTATCAAAAGCAAGCGACTATATTTGGGCTTTCTCATAATCCAAATATAGGAAACCTAAAACAGTTAGATGATTTACTTATAAAAATCCCTGAACTACCAACACAGATCGAGACTGCTTTATTATCATCTTTACGATCTCAGTCTTCCGTTCTAATTTGTCGAGAGTTTGTTCAAAAATATTCTGAAACTAAGCAACTACTGAATAATGTAAACAAGTTTTTTGATAATGAGAATCCAGAGTCATTTGACCTTGATCAAGTACAAGAATTTGCTTCAAAGTTACATTTCATTAAGCAATCTCGTCAACTTCCTAATGAATGGAATACTCAACCAATTAGAAATCAAGTACATCAGTTATGGAGTAGCGATCGCAATAGTTTAGAACAGTGGCAACGTGTTTTACCTATTTTTAAGAATCTACAAAACTTGTTTGATTTAAGTTCAGATATTCAACTTGGGGATGTTTTGAATATTAATGCTGTTTTTAGTTTTGTGGAAAGCGCACCAGAATATATTCTGCGTTACCGTAATCCTAAATTGTGTAATCCTGCAAATCTTAAAATATTATCTAAAGCTGAATCACTTCAGAAAAAATTTGTATTCTTGAATAATGCTGTTCATCTAAATCGATTTACGGATTCTGCAAAGTTACGACACTACGCAAAAAGAATAGTTAATGCAGGAATTTTCTTTTTTATTGACGCAGAATATCATGCAGCGCATAAGGTTTGGCATGAAATAAAAAACTTTGCTAAGACTAATAGTGATCAAGAAATTTCTAAGATACTTATTCAAGTTGCTGACTTTTGGGATGAATGTGCTGTCTTAAAAGATAGAGATGGAATAGATGTAATATGTGGGAAACTTTATCAAAAGTTTGAGACAGACTACAAGGTTTGTTTCGAGATAAATAATTTTGGAAAGAAATTAGAGGAATTAACTGCTGAAATTTCTTGTAAAGATAAAATTAGAAACTTTGTTGTAAACTCGTCTTTAGACGATTTAAGGAATGCAATTAGTTATATTAATTCTTCTGATTTTCAAGGATTATATAAGACTTGCCAAAACTTTATAAATAGTGGAGTCTTAACTGTTAGTAGTTCAGATTCAGCTTTGACTATTTTAGAAAATCGAAAACAGGAAATAGAGCAAATATATCAAAATTTATTGCAACTAAAAATTAGACCTGACCTGTCTTTGCAGGAACTCCCATTGCTGATGTTGGAAATGGACAATTATCGGCGATCACAAGAAGATCTGGATTCGCCATTGTTTACTAGCATTTTAGGGGCTTATCCAAAATCAGAATTATTTTCTCTGGAATCATTGCAAGGTTGTCTTAATTGGGCAGAATCAATACACAAAGCACAATTTCCAGAAAATATTAAGAGTAAATGCTTAAGTCCTAATGTTAGCGGATTCATTGCAAGTAATAAGGAATTTGGAAAGCAATATCATTCCTTATTACAGAAACAAGATCGATATTGTGAAACTGCTATGTCTTTAGGAAAGATTGACAGTCTAACAATGTTTAGCAATGCGAAAATCTTAGATTGTAACGCCACTAGGGTTAAAGATCGCCTACAACAGCTAAATAAATTAGATTCTCTTCAAAGATATCTATCCTACAGCCAAGTCAAAGCAGAGATAAAGTCAGCAAATCTATGGGATTTTGTTGATGTTCTCAGTAGTTCTAACCTGAATGAAGAACAGCTTGACTACCTTTACAAAACAATCTTTTACCGTTCTCTTGTAAGTGAAATCCACAAAAAACATGACAATTTAAGATTATTTAAGGGAGAAGATCAGCTAACTGCACGTCAAAAATTTCAAAAACTGGATCGAGAGATACTCAATCTTTATCAAACTCAGTTAGCTGCACAATTAACTCAAAATCAAATTCCTGAAGGTAACGGAAGGGGACTAAAAAACACTTGGACAGAAAAAGCACTCATTAAAAATGAGATTCGTAAGCAGGCTAGGTTAGCTCCTTTACGAAGTCTCTTTCAACGTTCAGGAAATGCCTTGCAGTCACTTCACCCATGCTGGATGATGTCCCCCGCAAGCGTGGCACAATTTCTTCCTTCAAATTCCATTTGCTTTGATCTAGTTATCATTGATGAAGCCTCACAAATGCGCCCAGAAGAAGCATTAGGCGTAATGGCTAGAGGTAATCAGCTAGTAGTTGTGGGTGATCCCAAACAATTGCCGCCCACAAACTTCTTTAGGTCTGCCGATCAAGTTGACGAATCTGAAGATGTTGACTCAGAAACTCTCCAAGAAGAGTCAATTCTGGACATGGCAATGAAAAAATTCAGTGTGCGCCGCCTCAAATGGCACTATCGCTCACGACACGAGAGTTTGATTGCTTTCTCTAACGAACATTTTTATAAAAATACCCTCACCGTTTTCCCATCACCTAGTCGCAAATTTGCCATCAATTATCATCATATTGCACAAGGAATTTATCAGTCAGGCTCTAACAAAAATGTTAACCCTATTGAAGCAAAGCATATTGTAGAAGCAGTTTTAATATTTATGAGGAGTTATCCGAACCTATCCCTTGGGGTAGTTACACTGAATAAAAACCAGAGTGATTTAATTGAAGAGGAGATGGATTTAATTGAAAAGACAAATTTTGAAGTCGCTAATTACATTGCGAAATGGAAAGGGACTCTTTCATCATTTTTTATCAAAAACTTGGAAAACGTCCAAGGCGATGAGCGCGATGTTATTTTCATCTCTACAGTGTATGGACGCGAACGTCCTGAATTACCTGTTGCACAGAGATTTGGTCCAATTAATAGATCTGATGGACATAGACGACTAAATGTACTCTTCACTCGTGCTAAAGAGGGTATTGAAGTATTTTCTTCCATGACTGCTGCTGATATTCGCCCCACCGCATCCTCTAGTCTTGGCGTTAAGGCTCTGCGAGATTATTTAGAATATATTCAGACTCAACAACTAGAAACGGCAAGGCTAACAGGTAGAGAGCCAGATAGTGACTTTGAAGTATTTGTTGCTAAAGCTATACGAGCTAAGGGCTTTGAAGTTGTGGCACAGGTAGGAGTCGCTAACTACTTTATTGATCTGGCAATAGTCGATCCTAATCGAGCAGGAACGTATTTGTTAGGTATTGAGTGCGATGGTGCTACCTATCACTCATCCAAAGCAGCACGCGATCGCGATCGATATCGCCAAGAAGTACTTGAAAAACTAGGCTGGAAACTCTATCGAATTTGGTCTACGGATTGGTTTAGAAATCCTGATGTAGAGATAGAAAAGCTTTTGAAATATATCAATGAGATTGTGAAACCCGCTATTACTTTACCGTAAATATTATTTACTCAGAGGAAAAACAACCATGCTGAAAAGTTATGAAGCAACCTACGAAAACGGACAAATTAAGTGGCTTTCTGAACAGCCAGAGATCACCTCGGCACGAATTATTGTAACCATCCTAGAAGAAACTAAACCACAAATAAAACGACGTTTTCCCATCCCTGACATGGCTGGCAAAGTGAAAATCTTAGGTGATATCGTTAGCCCCATTGTTGATGAAGAGGACTGGGAATGTCTGAAATAATTGTACTCGATACCCACATTTGGCTATGGCTAATCAACTCAGACTTTGATCGATTTCCCCCATCTTGGCTTCAACGCTTTGAGTTAGCCGAGATACTAGCCGTATCTCCTCTATCTTGCTATGAGATTGCCTTAGCCCAAAGTCGAGGCAGATTAGAGCTAACCTGTTCTTCTAGAGAATGGTTTAGCAGAGCATTAGCGACTGCCAAAATCGAGCTATTGCCATTGACCACAGAGATTGCAGTCAGAGCCGTAAACCTATCGCCCATTCACAAAGATCCCTTCGATCGCCTAATTATTGCCACCGCCTTAGAATATGGTGCAAAACTTGCCAGTGTTGACAACCTATTTTCTAAATACCCTGAACTTGAAAATTATCTCATGTAAATAAGGAATATCTAAAATTAGAGGTTTGCGCTATCCTGTCGAGATGATCTTAGAACTTCTCGGTTC